>JBEIJS010000109.1:0-7699 GCA_040380105.1 Caulobacteraceae bacterium
ATGAAAAAGAACGCGAAAATGTGCATTTGTGTAGTAAATGTGTAGTTGGGATATTGTTATTTTTCAATAACTTAGATGAAAAACACTACTCCCACTCGATCGTCCCCGGCGGTTTCGACGTCACATCATAGACGACACGGTTCACGCCCCGGACCTCATTGACGATCCGCGTGGCGCAGCGGCCGAGGACATCCCACGGAAACTCGAAGAAGTCGGCGGTCATGCCGTCGGTCGAGGTGACAGCGCGCAGGGCCAGCACCTTCTCATAGGTGCGGGCGTCGCCCATGACGCCAACGGTCTTGACCGGCAAGAGGACGGCGAACGCCTGCCAGATGCTGTCGTAGAGGCCGGCCTTGCGTATCTCGTCGAGGTAGATGGCGTCGGCCTGCTGCAGGGTCTCGACGGCCTCCGGCGTGATCTCGCCGGGGATGCGGATGGCGAGGCCCGGTCCGGGGAAGGGATGGCGTCCGACGAAGGCATCAGTCAGGCCCAGTTCGCGGCCCAGCGCCCGGACCTCGTCCTTGAACAGCTCCCGCAGCGGCTCGACCAGCTTCAGCTTCATGAAGTCCGGCAGGCCACCGACATTGTGGTGGCTCTTGATCACATGGGCCTTGCCGCTCGAGGACGAGACGCTCTCGATCACGTCGGGGTAGAGGGTGCCCTGGGCGAGGAATTCGGCCCCCTCGATCTTGCCGGCCTCGCGGTCGAAGATCTCGATGAAGACCCGGCCGATGGTCTTGCGCTTGGTCTCGGGGTCCGACTGCCCGGCCAGTGCGCCGAGGAATTCCTTCGACGCATCAACGTGGATCAGGGGGAATGTTGTAGTGCTCCCGGAAGAGCGTCGTGACCTGGGTCGCCTCATCCTTGCGCAGCAGGCCGGTGTCCACGAACACGCAGGTCAGCTGGTCCCCGATCGCCTCATGGATCAGGACCGCGGCCACCGAACTGTCGACGCCGCCCGACAGGCCGCAGACCACCTTGGCCGATCCGACCTGTTCGCGGATCTGGGCGATCTTCTCGTCCCGATAGGCCGCCATGGTCCAGTCGCCCTTCAGCCCCGCGATGCCGTGGGTGAAGTTCCGCAGCATGGTGGCACCGCGCGGGGTGTGCATCACCTCCGGATGGAACTGCACGCCGTAGAAACGGCGCGTCTCGTCAGCGATCACCGCATAGGGCGAACCGGCCGAGCTGGCGACCACCTCGAACCCATCGGGAATGGCGACAATCTTGTCCCCATGGCTCATCCAGACCGTCTCGTCCTCGCCGACGGCAGCAAGGTCGGCCAGCAGGGGCGAAGCCCGCTCGATGGTGATTTCCGCCCGGCCAAACTCGCGGTGATGGCCGCCCTCGACCTTGCCGCCGAGCTGCTCACACATCGTCATCTCGCCGTAGCAGATGCCCAGCACCGGCACCCCGGCTTCGAAGACAGCCTGCGGGGCCCGCGGACTGCCCTCCTCGTGCACGCTCTCGGGCCCGCCCGACAGGATGATCGCCTGCGGCTTCATGGCCCGGAGCGCGGCCTCGGCCTTGGCATAGGGATGGATCTCGCAATAGACCCGCGCCTCGCGCAGGCGCCGGGCGATCAACTGGGTCACCTGGCTGCCGAAATCGACGATCAGGACCTTCTGGTGATCAGCGGGGGCGGTCATGCGGGCTCCGTGAGAACAGGCGTGAAATGGTCATGCAACAGGTCGAGGGCCTCGGCCAGTCGGAGATCGATCCCGGCAAGCGCATCGGTCCAGTGTTCGAGGCGGGACAGGTCCGTGCGGCCGTCCGAAACGCCGCGCAGGCCGATCACCGGCACGCCGAACCGGGCCGCGGCGCGGACGACGGCGAAGGTCTCCATATCGACCATGTCGGCGTCCACGGCGTCATAGCCGGCACCGGAGACGACACTCCCGCCCGTGGCCAGCCGGGCCGCCGGCAGGACCGACGGGCCATCCGCCAGCGGCAGGACGGCCGGAATCCGGGGAAACGGCGTCTCGCCCTTCGGAAAGCCAAGGGCACTGGCGTCCATGTCGCGGTAGCTGACCTCGGCGATGCGATAGACACGCCCATGATCAAGGGTACGGGAGCCGGCCGAGCCGAGCGAAACCACAACATCAGGCAAGGTGCCCTCCGCCTTCAAGCCCGCAAGGACGTGGGCGACCCCGGCCGCCGCCTCAACCGGGCCGACGCCCGTGATCAGCGGACGGATGCGGGCGCGAAGGGCCGGGCCGTACTCAGGCTCGGCCGCCATGACGCAGAGGGCGGTCTTCGGACCGAAACGGGCAAGGGTCCAGTCCCGGCTCACGCCCGCCGCTCATAGAGGGCCACGAAGAAGCCGTCGGTGCCGGTCGAGGCCGGCGAGAGACGCAGACGCCCGCCCGTCGCAGCCCCCGCCAGACGCGTACGCGCGGCGTCGGTGAGCGCCGGGGCAGCGAGCATCCCGGCGACAGGCAGCGGGTGGAAGCCCTTGTGGGTGGCTTCGAAGGCGTCAGCGACCGCTTCGTTCTCGCGGCTGAGGATCGAGCAGGTGACATAGACCAATCGCCCGCCCGGCTTCACGAGGACAGCGGCCTGGGCGAGGATCCGCAGTTGCAGGGCGTGCAGCCGCTCGATCTCGTCAGCCTTGAGCCGCCAGGCATCCTCGGGGCGGCGGCGCCAGGCGCCCGAACCGCTGCAGGGCGCATCAACGAACACCAGATCGGCCTTGCCGTTGAACGCCTCGACCCCGCCACCGTTCTGGCCGATCAGTCGCAGGTCGGCGGCGACCCCTGCCCGGGCAAGGCGCGGGCGAATGTTATCGAGCCGCTTTTGCACAACATCGCAGGCGATCAGCCGCATCGGCGCAGCCGCGGGCGCAGATTTCGCCGCCGCCAGTTCATCGGCACCGGTCGGCGACCAGCCGGCGGGGCTGGGTGCCGCAACCCGCGTCGGATCGGCCGCAGGCAGGCCCTGCACCGCCAGCGCCAACGTCTTGCCGCCGCCACCTGCGCAATAGTCGATGACGATACTGTCCGGCGTGAACGACAGCCCGGCCCCGGCCACCCAGGCCGTCAGCTGGCTGCCCTCGTCCTGGATCTCGACGCGGCCGGCGTTGAAAGCCTCCAGGGCCTGCACATTCGGCGCGGGCTCCGACGGCAGTCGCAGGCCGACGGCCGACCATGGAGTCCGTTCTGGCGTCAGGCCCGTCGCCTTCAGCTCGGCCTGCGCAGCCTCGACCGTGGTTTTGGCCGTATTGACCCGCAGATCGACCGGTGCCCGCGCCATCAGGCCGGCAGCTTCCTCGCTCCAGCGGTCGCCGAAGGTCGCCTTCAGGTCCTCAATGACGAAGGCCGGCAGGTCCGTCGCGGTTTCGGGCAGGTCGCCCTCCCCCGCCGCGATCCGGGCCCGCTCCTGTTTCGACAACGGTCGGGGCCCATAGCCTTCACCTGAGTGCAGGGCCTCGATCTCTTCCAGGGACAGCCTGTCGAGGAAGGCCAGCGCGCCGACGACCAACGCCCGGCCGTCCTCGCGTCCGCCCATGGCCGCGACCAGACGGCCGCGTGCGCGCAGCACCTGATAGACGCGCTCGGCGACGGCGCGGCGGTCACCGGAGCCCGCATAGCGGTTGGCAGCGCCCCAGGCCTTGATCACGACCTCGGCGGAGGCGCGGCCCTGGGCGATGCTGTCCAGAACCGAGGCGGCGGCGGCGAGACGGGCGGCTGGGGTCAAGGCGGACTTTCAGATGAACAGGGCGGCGATGACCATGATCAGGCCCGCCAGCGACGCCACCCAGACGAGGGATCGGACATACGGGATGCCCATGGCGTAGACCGGCAGATAGATCAGGCGACCGAAGAGATAGAGATGCGTCCCCCAAAGCGTCAGGGAGCCGCCGTCCTTGCCCGCGACATGCGCCATAATGACGGCAGCGGCGAACAGCGGAAGGGTCTCGTAGAGATTGGCCTGGGCGCGGTCCAGCCGTCCGGCCAATTTGCCGGGTGGCGGAACGTCCCCGTCACGCGCACCGGCATTCCATTTGAGGCCCCGTTCTGCGGTCCGGGCACTGGCCGACCAGAAAATCTGAACGATGGCCAGCACCAGCACGCCGGCAAGAGCGATGAATTCCGGTGTCATATCCATGGCGTGAGCCTCCCTGCTCATCCCTGACGATAGTTGGGTGCCTCGCGCGTGATCATCACGTCATGAACGTGGCTCTCCCGCAGCCCGGCACCGGTAATGCGCACGAAACGGGCGCGTTCCTGAAGGTCCGCAATGGTCGCCGCACCGACATAGCCCATGGCGGCGCGCAAACCGCCGACCATCTGGTGCAACACGGGTGCGATCGGCCCCTTGTAGGGCGTCTGGCCCTCGATGCCCTCGGGCACCAGCTTCTGGGTGTCCTCGACTTCCTTCTGGAAATAGCGATCGGCCGAGCCGGCCCCCATGGCCCCGACCGACCCCATGCCGCGGTACGACTTGTAGGACCGCCCCTGGTACAGGAAGACCTCGCCCGGGCTCTCGTCCGTGCCTGCGAACATCGAACCCATCATGGCGCAGGAGGCCCCGGCCGCGATGGCCTTGGCCAGATCGCCCGAATATTTGATGCCGCCATCAGCGATCACCGGCGCGCCGGACGCCTTCGCGGCACGGGCCGCCTCCATGATGGCGGTCAGCTGGGGCACGCCGACACCCGCGACGATGCGGGTGGTGCAGATACTGCCCGGGCCGATGCCGACCTTCACGGCATCCGCGCCGGCGTCGATCAGGGCCCGCGCCGCGTCATGGGTGGCGACGTTGCCGGCGATGATCTGGATGCGGTTGGACTCGCGCTTGATCCGCTCGACCACCTGGCTGACCTGGATCGAGTGTCCGTGGGCGGTGTCGATCACAACCACGTCCACACCGGCTTCGGCCAGCGCCATGGCCCGTTCATAGCCGGCATCGCCGACTGTCGAGGCGGCCCCGACCAGCAACCGGCCCTGATCATCCTTGGCGGCGTGGGGGTGGGCCTGGGCCTTCTCGATGTCCTTCATCGTGATCAGGCCGGTCGCCCGATAATCCTCGTCGACGACGATGACCCGCTCGACCTTGCGGTCGCGAAGCAGGGCGCGGGCCTCGTCGCGTCCGGCTCCTTCGCGCACGGTGACCAGATCGCCCGTGGTCATCAGCTCGATGGCCTTGCGATTCGGGTCGGTGTCGAACCGCATGTCCCGGTTGGTCAGGATGCCGACCAGCTTGCCGGTCACCGGATCCACGACCGGAAAGCCCGAAATCTTCCGCTTGGCCACGATGGCGCGGATTTCCCCGAGCGTCGTCTGCGGTGTGATGGTCACCGGATTGATGACCATGCCGCTTTCGTAGCGCTTGACCTCGCGCACCATGTCGGCCTGTTCCTCGACCGTCATATTGCGGTGGAGGATGCCCAGACCGCCGGCCTGGGCCATGGCGATGGCCAGCCGGCTTTCGGTGACCGTATCCATGGCGGACGAGGTCAGCGGGATCTTCAGCCTGATGTCGCGGGTCAGCTGCGTCGAGACATCCGCGTCTGCGGGCATGATCTCTGACGGGCCGGGTTCCAGCAAAACATCGTCGAAGGTGAGCCCTTCGCGTATCTCCATGAGGAGTCTCCGTTTTGCGGGCCGCGTATAGCGGTGACCGGCGGGGAACCGCAAGGGCCGCCCGCCCTTATCGTCGTGATAAGAACAATTGGCTTGCCGGATGCGGCAGCGGCCCCACATCTGGGCAACCCATGGTCCGACTTTTCATCCACACGGCCCGCCGCCTCGCGCTGAAGATCGCGAGCTATGGCGTGATGCACCTGGTGGTCGCCGTCCTGGTGGCCTTCGCCATCACGCGCGACTGGCGGGTGGCCCTGGCGGTGGGGCTGGTGGAGCCCTTCTTCCAGACCATCGCCTATTCCATCCACGACCGCGTCTGGCACCGGATCGAACACCGGCGGATGCTGTCAGGGCTGGAAGAGGCGTCCGAGGCCTTCACCGCCCGCCTGCAGATCATGGCCCCCGAGGAACAGACCCGTGCCCACGGTCACGCCGGCCACAGCCACGCCCTGCCCCGCTCGCTGAAACAGGTCGCCGCCAAGTCTGTCACCTATGGCCTGATGCATTTCGTCGTCGCTGTGACCGTCGCCTTCGCCCTGACCCGCGACTGGCGCGTGTCTCTCGCCATCGGCCTCATCGAGCCGCTGGTGCAGACGGTGTTTTTCACCCTGCACGACCGCATCTGGGCCCGGATCGAGGCCCGCAAGGCGGCGCGGGCGGCCGACATGGCCTCGGCCTAGCGCCGGTTCATCGCCACAAGAAACACCTCGGCGCTGTCCTTCCGGCTCGACTCCGGCTTGACGTATTTCACCGTCTCGAACTCGGCGCGCAGCCGGGCCAGCACGCCGCCGGCGTCGCCGCCCTGGAAATTCTTCGACACGAAATGCCCGCCGGGCTTCAGCGTGCGGATGGCGAAATCGGCGGCGATCTCGATCAGGGCGATGATCTTCAGGTGATCCGTCTGGCGGTGGCCGACGGTGTTGTGGGCCATGTCGGACAGGACCAGATCCGGCGCGCCGCCCAGCAGGTCCATCATCTGCTGATCGACCCCGGGATGGGTGAAGTCGGCCTGGATCATGATGGCACCCGGCACCGGCTCGACCGGCAGCAGATCGACCCCGACCACCGAGACGGCACCCCGCTTGACCGCCACCTGGGCCCAGCCACCGGGCGCAGCACCCAGGTCGATGACCCGGCTGCCCTGCCGGATCAGATGAAACCGGTCGTCGATCTCCAGCAGTTTGAAGGCCGCCCGGCTGCGCCAGCCCTCGGCGCGGGCGCGCTCGGACCATTTGTCGGACAGCTGGCGCTTGATCCATTGCTGGCTGGACATCGACTTGGTGTCCGCCGTCTTCATCTTGGTGCCCATGCCGCGGCCGGCGGCGGTGCCGCCCGAGGGCGGGCGCACCATCCGTCTGCGCTCTGCGGGCTTTTCTTCGTCAGTCATCGCATCCACATAGCCGTCAGCGGGTTTGCGGGCTATGGACCCGCGACAATTCAAAAAGGAGCGCGCCGATGGCCGATCAAACCCTGACCTTTACCCTCGACACCGGCGATGTCGTGATCAAGCTTCGGCCCGACCTGGCCCCTGGCCATGTCGCCCGTATCACCGAGCTGGCGAGCGAGGGCTTCTATGACGGCGTGGTCTTCCACCGCGTCATCGCCGGCTTCATGGCCCAGGGCGGCGATCCGACCGGCACGGGCACCTCGGGCTCGAAGAAGCCGAACCTGAAGGCCGAGTTCTCGAAAGAGCGCCACGCCCGCGGCGTCTGCTCCATGGCCCGCACCTCGGATCCCAACAGCGCCAACAGCCAGTTCTTCATCTGCCTGGACGACGCCTCCTTCCTCGACGGCCAGTACACCGTCTGGGGCGAGGTCATCGAAGGCATGGACCACGTCGACGCCCTGCCCAAGGGCGAGCCGCCGCGTTCGCCGGGCAAGATCGTCAAGGCGACGGTGGGCTAAACAAAAGGGCCGCTCGAAAGAGCGGCCCTTTTTTCTATTCGATCTCCACCACCTCGACCCGGGCACCATTCAGCACCAGGGCGATCTCGCCGCGTTTGAGCTTGAGCGCGTCCTCGCCGAACAGCTGGCGGCGCCAGCCCTTGAGGGCGTCGACGTCGGCCTCGTCGTCGAGGGCGATCTTCTCGAGGTCGGCGACATTGGCGAGCAGC
>JBEIJS010000110.1:0-7678 GCA_040380105.1 Caulobacteraceae bacterium
CTGCGCGGGTCGGCACCCGAGGCGGCGGGCGGTGATCCGACCATCGTGGTGCTGACGCCCGGGCCGTTCAACTCGGCCTATTACGAACACTCCTTCCTGGCCGACAAACTGGGCGTCGATCTGGTTGAGGGGCGCGACCTGTTCGTCGACGACGGCAAGGTCTTCATGCGCACGACCCAGGGCCGCCAGCAGGTCGATGTCATCTATCGCCGGATCGATGACGACTTCCTCGACCCCCTGACCTTCCGGCCGGATTCCAGCCTCGGCGTTCCGGGTCTGATGACGGCCTATCAGGCGGGGACGGTGACCCTTGCCAATGCGGTCGGCACCGGTGTCGCCGACGACAAGGCCGTCTATACCTACATGCCCGAGATCATCCGCTTCTTCACCGGCGAGGAGCCGATCCTGAAGAATGTCCCGACCTGGCGCTGCCGCGAGCCGGAGGCGCTGAAGGAGGTGCTGTCGAAACTGGACCAGCTGGTGGTCAAGGAGGTCGGCGGCTCGGGCGGCTACGGCATGCTGGTCGGGCCGGCCGCGACCAAGGTCGAGATCGAGGCCTTCCGGAAGAAGCTGATCAACGATCCCGACGACTTCATCGCCCAGCCGACGCTCGATCTGTCCACCGCGCCGACGCTCGACAAGGGCGAGCTGCATGGCCGCCATGTCGACCTGCGGCCGTTCGTCCTGTCGAGCCCTGACGGGGTCAGGGTGGCACCCGGCGGCCTGACACGGGTGGCGCTGAAGCCCGGCTCGCTGGTGGTCAACTCCAGCCAGGGCGGCGGGACCAAGGACACCTGGGTGCTGGACGTCTGATGCTCTCCAGAACCGCAGACAGCCTGTACTGGACCGGCCGCTATATCGAGCGGGCGGACTTTCTCGCCCGCATCCTTGAGGCCACGCTGCGGCTGGCGGCGATCCCGACGCGCGGCGACGGCGACGCCGAGACGGTCTGGGCCAGCGCCCTGGCCTCGGCCGGTGCGCCCAAGGCGCTGGGCCGGTCGCCGACCGAGAAGTCGGTGAGGGAATATCTGGCCTTCGCGCCCGACAACGCCTCGTCCATCACCGCCTGCATCACCCGCGCCCGCACCAATGCCCGCTCGGTGCGCACGGCCCTGACGGTCGAGTTGTGGGAGGCGATCAACGGGGCCTGGAATGGGCTGGAGGAACAGGGCCAGCCGACGCGGCGCGACGAGTTCGCCCGCTTCCTGGAATGGGTTAAGACGGTCACCCTGTCGGTCGAGGGCGCGACCAGCCGGACGATGCTGCGCAACGACGGCTATTATTTCCTGAGGCTGGGCGCGGCCATCGAACGGGCCGACAACACCGCCCGGCTGCTGGATGTGAAATACCATCTGCTGCTGCCCGAGGGCGAACGCGTCGGCGGGCAGCTGGACTATTTCCAGTGGACCACCCTGCTGCGCGAGGTCTCGGCCCTGACCGCCTATCGCTGGGTCTATCGTGACAGCGTCAAGCCTTGGCTGGTCGCCGACCTGCTGGTGCTGAACCGGCAGATGCCGCGCTCGCTGGCCAGCTGTCAGGCCTCGATCGTGCGCTATCTGGAACGGCTGGCCAATGACTATGGCCGGCGCGGCCCGGCGCAGCGGCTGGCGGCGGAACGGATGCGGGCGTTCGACAGTTCGCGCATGGAGGACATCTTCCAGTCCGGGCTGCACGAATACATCCAGGCCTTCCTCGCCGAGAATGGCCGGCTGGGCCAGGCCATCCATGACCAGTATCTGAGCTGATCCGTGCGCATCGGTATCGACCACGCGACCACCTATGCCTACGACCGGGCGGCGCGTTTCATCATCCAGACCCTGAGGCTCACGCCCCGCTCCTCCGAGGCCCAGCAGGTCCGCAACTGGCGGGTCGAGACGGACGTCGACGCGCGGCTGCACCGCTCTGAGGACGCCTTCGGCAACATCGTCCACACCCTCTACACCGAACAGCCGACCCAGAGCCTGACCGTGCGGGTCTCGGGCGAGGTGGTGACCACGGACACCGCCGGGGTCGTTCCGGCAGGGCAGGAGACGCTGTCGCCGCTGGTCTTCCTGCGCGACACCGCCCTGACCCGGCGAGACAAGCTGATCGGGGTCTTCGCCTCGGAGTTCTCGGCCCATCCGCCGCTGGAGCGGCTGCACCGGCTGATGGCCGGCATCCACGGTTCCGTGGCGTTCGAGGTCGGGGTGACCACGCCCACCCATACGGCGGCCGAGGTGCTGGCCCTGGGCCGCGGCGTCTGCCAGGACCATGCCCATGTCTTCATCGCCTGCGCGCGGCAGATGGGCACGCCGGCCCGCTATGTTTCGGGCCATCTGCTGCGCCGTGACGGCAAGGACGATCAGGAGGCCGCCCACGCCTGGGCCGAGGCCTGGATTCCGGATCTGGGCTGGGTCGGCTTCGATCCGGCCAACGGCATCTGCGCCACCGACCGCTATGTCAGGGTCGCGGCCGGCCTCGACTATCGTGGTGCTGCCCCCGTGCGTGGGGCCAGCTACGGCGGCGGGGGCGAGCGGCTGGCGGTGCGGCTGAACGTGCGTGATGCCGACATGCAACAGGAACAGCAGCAGGCATAGGCCATGGGTTATCCGTTGCGGGAATCTGTTAGCGTGCGCGTCATGACGGACGGGCAGTGGGGATTGCGCGCCGCATGACCTATTGCGTGGGCATGCTGGTGGAAGACGGGTTGGCGATGATCGCTGACACGCGCACCAATGCGGGCGTCGACAGTATCTCGACCTATCGCAAGCTGCATGTCGTCGATCGTCCGGGCGAGCGGGTGCTGGGCATCTGCACCGCAGGCAATCTTTCGGTTACCCAGACGGCCCTCGCCATGGCGCGGGAAGGGGTCCATCTGAACGTCGGCGAGCCGGCCGAGACGCTGGAGACGGCACCGACCCTGTTCCGGTGTGCCCAGATCCTGGGCCACGCCCTGCGCAGCGTCCGGCTGTCGATCGCCCCGGCGCTGGAGGCGGACAGTCTGAACACCTCGGCCTCGATGCTGCTGGGCGGCCAGATCAACGGCGGCCAGATGGCGCTGTACCTGATCTACAGCCAGGGCAATTTCATCGAATGCGGCCGCGACACGCCCTATCTTCAGATCGGTGAACTGAAATACGGCAAGCCGATCCTGGAAAGCGGCCTGGCCTTCGACACGCCGCTGGCCGAGGCGGTGAAACTGGGCCTGATCTCGTTCTCGACCACGATGCGGTCGAACGTCGGTGTGGGGGCACCGTTCGATGTCCTGACCCTTCGCCGGGACTATTTCAGCGGCGACCAGCGGCGCATCGAAGAAGACGACTCCTATTTCGCCGACCTGCACCTGCGCTGGACCCAGGCCCAGGCCGCCGCGCGCCGGGCGATGCCCGAACCGCCCTGGATGAAACGCCCCCGACCCTCGGTGGTCGAGGGCTGAGCGGCGCCGGCGGAACCGCGAACGGTCCCGCCGGACACCACAGTCTCCGGTCCGTCAGTGGCCGTGGCCGTCGGCCTCGGTGTCGGTCGCCCCTGCGGCCAGGGCTTCGCCACCGGCTTCGGTGAACCAAAAGGGGGCGCGGGCCCGCTGGCGCGGCGCGACCTCGTTCATGCCGGAGTCGTAGACGCGGCCGTTGGCGATGGTGAAGGCGATCGAGGTGGTGTTGCGGATGTTCTCCAGCGGGTTCTGGTCCATCACCACCATATCGGCCAGCTTCCCGACCTCCAGTGAGCCGAGGTCCCGGTCCAGGCCGAGCGCGCGCGCGCCACTCAGGGTGCCGGCACGGATCGCGTCCATCGGCGCCATGCCGCCCTGGGACAGCATCCACATCTCCCAGTGAGCCGCCAGGCCCTCGCGCTGGCCGTGGGCACCGATCAGGACGGCGATGCCCTGTTCGGACAGGCGCGTGGCTTCGCGGGCGACGGAGATGTGGTTCCACTCATTGTCGGGCAGGGTCACCGGCCGGCGGGCGCGGGCGTCGAGGAGGCGGCGCGGGACATACTGGTTCAGGATCGGATGATCCCAGACCTCGCTCTCCTGGTACCAGTAGTTCTCGCCATAGCTGCCGCCAAAGGCCACCGCCAGGGTCGGATTGTAGGCCACGCCGGTCTGGCGCCACAGCTGGTGGACATCGTCATACAGGCGGGCCAGCGGGATCGAATGCTCGATCGTGGTGTGGCCGTCGACGATCATCGACATATTGTGCTGGAACAGTGACCCGCCCTCCGGCACCACCATCACATTCAGCTGGCGCGCGGCCTCGATGATCTGCTGACGCTGGTCACGGCGGGGCTGGTTGTAGCTCTTGACGCTCCAGGCCCCGGCCGCCTGCATGCGCCGCAGGGTCGACAGGGCATCGTCGAGGTCGTCGATCTGGGCGGTGAAGGCGGTGGTGGCCCCGTACAGGATGGTGCCGGTCGAGAAGATCCGCGGCGCCACCACGCGGCCGGTCCGGCCGAGTTCGCTATGGGCGAAGATCTCGCTGGTGTCGGCCGAGGGGTTGTGGATCGTGGTCACACCAAAGGCCAGCGAGCCGTAGTTGATCCAGCTCTGTTCGGGGATGATCTCGTCCGAACCCATGGGGCCGTGCCAGTGGGCGTCGATCAGACCGGGCATGATGGTCTTGCCGGCCATTTCCATGACCGGGATACCGGCCGGCACAGGGGTGCTGGAAGCCGGACCGATGGCCTCGATCCGGTTGCCGTTGACGATGACCACCCCGTTCTCGATCACCTCGGTGCCGTTCATGGTGATCAGCCGGGCCCCCGTCAGGGCCATGCGGCCTTCGGGCCTGTCCGCCTGTGCGCTGAAGCCGAGGTTGATCCCGGTCTCGTCGGGCGCGGGCAGTTCGTCGGGCGCGCCTTCGACGAAGGTGAAGGCCTGGTTCAGGTCGCGGGTGAACAGCTGCGGACCCAGCGACCATTGCAGCCGCTGCGAGTCGCCTGACCAGCTCAGCCATTCGCCGGCGTCGCGGGTGACCCGGGCCTGCGGCAGGGACTTGCCCTCGGCGCTGATGGCGACGGGTCGGCCCGCCATGACGAAGGGTGCGACATAGGCATTGAACCTCTCGGTCCAGCCGACCCAGTTCCCGTCGGGCGAGACGGCGATTTCGCTGGCCCATTCCGAGGTCAGGTGGGTGCGTTCGTCGCCGCCGTCCAGATCGACCGAGATCAGGGTCTGGCTGGTCCCCTCGCGGCTGGACAGGAACAGGCGGTCGTCGTCAGCGGCGAACTGGGGCCGCGATCCCTCTTCGGTCACAAGGACCGGCTCTCCGCCGGCGGTCGGGATGCGATAGATGCCGGGGTCGCGGGTCCACAGGGCCGACATCAGCGAGCCGCCGCCGGTGGCGCGATAGACGACCGTGCGACCGTCCGGCGAGAACACGGGCTCGACATAGTGGCCGGGACGCGGGGTGACGACGCGGCCGACGCCGCCCGATGCCGGGACAACGCGGACTGTGCCAAGCGCCTGATCGTCCCAGGTCGTATAGACGATCGAACGGCCGTCACGGGACCAGTTGGGATACAGCTCGAAATGGTCGCTCTGGCGCGTCAGCCGGCGCGCGGTTCCGGTCGGCAGGTCGCGGATCCAGAGATTGCCGAGGGCCTCGAACACCACCTTTGTCCCGTCCGGCGAAGGCCGGGCCCAGCGGATCATGCGGACGTCGAAGGTGTCGGGTGCCACCTCAACGGGGAAGCGGACCGTGTCCTGCACCCGACGGGTATCGGCAACATGGAAGGGGATGTCCGCCACCGCCTGGGTGGCGACCTCGACGCGCTGGATCCGGCCGTCGGCCCAGAAGACGATGGAGCGGTTGTCGGGGGTCCAGCTGATCGCCGGATAGACGCCGTGGATGGCCCAGGTTTCCTGCAGGTCGCGGTCGAGGCCCGAGAAGACCGGCGTCTCACGTCCGGACTCGATGTCCATCACATACAGGGTCGACTGGTAGCGAACCCGGCGGATGAAGGCGATCGACTTGCCGTCGGGCGAGGGCGTCGGACGGATCGAGCCGCCCGGGCCGGTGATATAGGGATCGATCTCGCCGGTCTCGCGATCCAGACGGCGGACGATGTAGATCTGGTCGTTGACGTCCTTGGAGTATTCGAAGGTCGCGCCCGGCGTGGCGTCGTCGCTGAAATAGACATAGCGGCCGTCCGGCGAGAAGGCGGGCTCGCCCGTGTCCTTCTGCTGGGTCCGGCGCTCGGTCATCTGCACGCCGTTGCCGCCCGAGCGGTGGTACATCCACAGCTCGCCGGCCCCCAGCGAGCGGGACGAGGTGAAATGTTTCCGCGCCACGATGAACTGGCCGTCGGGCGACCATTCCGGCTGGTTCAGCAGGCGGAAGCTCTCGCGCGAAACCTGTGTCGGGTTGGAGCCGTCGGCCTCCATGATCCAGATATTGTCCCCGCCCGCCCGGTCCGAGGTGAAGGCGATATGGCGACCGTCCGGCGACCATTTCGGCTGCATGTCCCAGGCTACACCCGAGGCGATGGCCCGCGCCTCGCCGCCGGCGACGGGCATGACATAGATGTCGCCCAGCAGGTCGAAGACGATGGTCTGGCCGTCGGGGCTGACGTCCAGCGACATCCACGTCCCGCGGGTCACATCGATGGGGATGTCACGCGACGGTCCGGGCGGATTCTGCACATCCCATTTGGGGGCCTCGGCTGATGCCTCCGCAGGCGCGGCGGCAGGGGCTGCCGTTTCGGCACCGGCGACGGGCCCGGGCGTCTGGGCTCCGGCGGGACAGGCGAGCGCCAGCAGGGCGACCGTGGTCAGAAAAGCGCGCTTCATGGTGTCTCATCCCCGGGGCCAGGTGCGGACGTCTCTCGCCGCCGTCAGCGGCCGCGTCCCTGGCCGGGGGAGATGAACATTGTCGGGGGCCGGAAGTCCAGTCGCCGGACCATCCCGCCCCGGACCGCTTCCTCAGCAACCCTGGCGGAGAACGATGGTGGGTGATGCAGGGTTCGAACCTGCGACCCGCTGATTAAGAGTGATTAAGAACATCATAATTATCAACAAGTTCGAGGTTAGTTTACAGCAACAGTTTATACATTTTGCCTAAAAACCCCTTTCCTTGTAATATGGTGGAATGCCCCCGAAGTCGAGAAATGCCCTTGTTGGCGAGATCATCACGATCCAGCGGGGGCTGGCGATTTATAAGGTCAACGCAAGTCCATATTGGCAGGCTCGCATCCGGGACCCCCGCATCCGACGCTATGTCGTGCGGTCAACGCAAGAGACGTCACGGGTCAAGGCAAGGCAGGTAGCACGGGAACTGGCTTTTGACCTGCTGGGTACCGAGAAACGTGTCGAACGGGAATTCAGCTTCCGGTACTACGCCACTCGCCTGATCACCAAAGGGCAGCGGTTGGTGGCGAACGCCGAACGCAATGCCAACTACGTCCGCACCACGCAGTTGTTCCTGAACAACGCCGAATGGGGGCTGATCAAGGCGTTTGGGCATAAGGACATTCGGGAGCTGAAAACCCGAGACTATCAGGAAATGATGGACAGCCTGTCCCGCAAGCGGCCTGACCTGTCGACCTCGACCCGCAACATGCTGACGGCGACTTTTCGGAATGTGATGAAGGTGGCACGGGATGACGGTGTGATCGATAGCATCCCATCGACGCCCAGGACCCGGCAGAAGGACAATCCCCGATCCTATTTCCCGTTCCATCCGTTGGTGGCGAAGGAGGC
>JBEIJS010000111.1:0-7578 GCA_040380105.1 Caulobacteraceae bacterium
CTCACCATTCCCTTCAGTCCCGCCGAAGCACCGGTCTCAGTGCCCGGCCCGGCCCTCGAACCGGCCTGTGACAAGCCTGCCACCGTCCGCGTCCTGCTGGCCGATGATCATCCGGTCAACCGGAAGGTGGTGGAGATGATCCTGACCGGGGCGAACACGGAACTGACCTCGGTCGAGAATGGTGCCGAGGCTGTCCAGGCCTGCCGCGACCGTGACTTCGACATCATCCTGATGGACATGCAGATGCCGGTCATGGACGGCCTCAGCGCGACCCGGGAGATTCGCCTGAACGAGGCGGCCATGGGGCTGGGCCGGACGCCCATCGTCATGCTCACGGCCAACGCCCTCGCGGACCATATCGCCTCGGCCGAGGCCGCCGGTGCCGACCGCCATCTGGCCAAGCCTTTCGACGCCGCCGAACTGCTCGAGCTCATCACCACCCTGCCGCGCCCCGGCGCGGTTTCCGAGGCCGCCTAGAGCCCGATCCTGCACCGAAATCCGGACCTTGCCGGACGACGCACCAGACCGCCTCCGCGCCCGAACAACACCCTATTCGTAGCCGTGCGCGGCCTCGTTGATGACCTGCGACGGCATCCTCGAAAAGTCGACGCTGACCGGCTGGGCGGCCTTGGCCCGGAAGGTCTTGATCACGTGTTCAAGGCGGCGGCGCACCTCGCGCTCGGCCTCTGTGCCCGTATCAAGATTGAGCGGGGCAAGGCAGAAATCGATGATGGCGGTCGGGCTGTTCAAGGGCTGCATGGTCTCTCTCCTTATTCGGCCGCCACGAACTGGGCGGTCTCGGTGGAATCCTTCAGGGCCGTGGTCGAGGACTGGCCGTTCGAGATGACGGTGGCGACCTGGTCGAAATAGCCGGTGCCGACCTCGCGCTGATGGCGGGTGGCCGTATAGCCGGCGGCCTCATTGGCGAACTCGCGCTGCTGCAGCTCGGAATAGGCCGCCATGCCCCGGTCGCGGTAGCCGCTGGCCAGTTCGAACATGCCGTTGTTCAGGCTGTGGAAGCCGGCCAGGGTCACGAACTGGAATTTGTAGCCCATGGCCCCCAGCTCGCGCTGGAATTTGGCGATGGTCGCATCGTCCAGCCTGGCCTTCCAGTTGAACGAGGGCGAGCAGTTGTAGGCCAGCAGCTTGCCCGGATGCTCCTTGTGCACCGCCTCGGCGAAGCGGCGGGCGTCGTCCAGATCGGGGTGTGAGGTCTCCCACCACAGCACATCGGCATATTTCGCATAGGCCAGGCCGCGGGCGATGCAGTGATCCAGCCCCGTTCCTGCCTTGAGGCGGAAGAAGCCTTCGGGCGTGCGGTTGTCCGGGTCGATGAAGGGCCGGTCGCGCTCGTCCACGTCCGAGGTGATCAGCTGGGCGCTCTCGGCGTCCGTCCGGGCCACAATCAGGGTCGGAGCCCCCATGACATCGGCAGCCAGACGCGCGGCGATCAGATTGCGCTCATGCGCCTGGGTGGGGATCAGCACCTTGCCGCCCAGGTGGCCGCATTTCTTCTCCGAGGCCAGCTGGTCCTCGAAATGGACACCCGCAGCGCCCGCCTCGATGAAGGCCTTCATGATCTCGAAGCTGTTCAGCGGCCCGCCGAAGCCGGCCTCCGCATCCGCCACAATGGGAGCGAACCAGTCGCGTTGGGCCCCGCCCTCGGCATGCTCGATCTGGTCGGCGCGCTGCAGGGTGCGGTTGATGCGACGGCACAGCTCGGGCGCGGCATTGGCCGGATACAGTGACTGGTCCGGATACATGGCCCCGGCGGTATTGGCGTCGGCGGCGACCTGCCAGCCGGACAGATAGATGGCCTTCAGCCCCGCCCGGACCATCTGCATCGCCTGGTTGCCGGTCACCGCCCCGAGCGCATTGATGTAGGGCTCGGTATGCAGCAACTCCCACAGCCTGTTGGCCCCCCGTTCGGCAAGGGTGTGGGTGATCGGCACCGAACCGCGCAGGCGACGCACGTCTTCCGGCGTATAGGGCCGCTCGATGCCGTCGAAACGGCCGACGGGTGACGGGACAAGGTGGGCGAAGCTGGTCATGTCGGTCTCGACTCGAAGAGTGCGGCCATCGCCGCGGGTCTCGAGGAGCAGACCACGCTGAAGTCACGACTTATACAGGCAGGCCGGCATCTTTCGTGTCATTCAGTCATATCATGACATGGACATTTGAGTCACTTTATGACTATTTGCTTCCATGGACACCGCCGCTGATCGCAAGCTGTTCCTCGGCGGCCGCCTCAAGCGGCTGCGGCGCGATCTCGCCCTGACCCAGACGGCCATGGCGGGTGATCTCGGCGTCTCCCCCTCCTATCTGAACCATATCGAGCGTAATCAGCGCCCCGTCTCGGCCCAGCTGCTGCTGCGGCTGGCCGATACCTATGACGTGGACCTGCGCACCCTGGGCCAGTCCGCCGGCCCCGCTTCCGAGGCCGAACTGGCCGAGGCCTTTGCCGACCCGGTCTTCCAGGGCCTGATGGTGCCGCGCCATGAGATCGTCCAGCTGGCCGAGGACCAGCCCGCCGCCGCCGACGCCCTGCTGCGCCTCTACCGGGCCTTCACCGACCGCCGCACCCGTGACGGCGCCGAAACCGGTCCCGGCGACGACAGCCCGTCCGACCGGGTCCGCGAATACATCCAGTCGCGGCGCAATCATTTTCCCGAACTCGACATCCTCGGCGAAACCCTGGCCGAGGCTCTCGCGGCCGACGCCCCCGGCGAACCGTTCGAGACCCGCGCCCGCGCCCGCCTCCAGACCCTTCACGGCCTCAGCGTCCGCACCCTGCCCGCCGAGGTCATGGTCGAATGGACCCGCCGCTTCGATCCGCACCGCAACCGCCTGCTTCTGTCCGAAACGCTCGGCCCCTCCTCCCGCGCCTTCGCCGTCGCCTTCCAGCTGGCCCTGTCCACGCATGACGCCGAGCTGACCGCCATGGCCGCTGCCGCCGAGGCCCCCGACGAGGCCACGCGCCGCCTGCTCAAGGTGTCCCTGACCAATACCCTGGCCGCCGCCATCCTGATGCCCTACGGCCCCTTCCAGCAGACGGCCGAAGAGACCGGCTACGACCTCGGCCGTCTCCAGGCCCGGTTCGGCGTCAGCTATGAACAGGCCGCCCACCGCCTGACCACCCTGTCCCGGCCCACCGCGCGCGGCGTGCCCTTCTTCCTCATGCGGGTCGATCAGGCCGGCAACATCTCCAAGCGGTTCGCCTCGGGGGCCTTCCCCTTCTCCCGCTTCGGCGGCGCCTGCCCGCGCTGGCGGCTGCACTCTGCCTTCCGCACCCCCGGCCGCGTCGTCACCCAGATCATCGAGACCCCGGATGGCGGCCGCTGGTTCACCCTCGCCCGGACCGTCGATCGTCAGGGGCATGACGCCGTCACCGAGGGTCACGACCTCGCCATCGGCCTCGGCTGCGAGCTCAAATACGCCCACCGCCTGACCTATGCCCGCGGCCTCGACCTGACCGCACCCGAGGTCACCCCCATCGGCCCCGCCTGCCGCCTGTGCCACCGCCACCCCTGCGCCGAACGCGCCGCCCCGCCGATCGACCGCCCGCTGGTGGTGGACGACTGGGCCAAGTCGGTGAGTCCGTATCCGTTTGCGGGGGCGTGATCTTCTACTTTGGATTGGTAGAACAGCGGTCATGCATCTGTTAGTATCGCGGCATGGTTGAGCGTCCCCTGAAAATCGAGCTTGATGAGCCGACCGCGACGCGTCTGGAAAACGCCGCCGCCGCTGCGAGCCTGTCCGTCGAGGCCTATGTCATGGAGGTCATCAAGGCCGCCCTGTCGTCGCCCGGTTTCGCTGAGGACGTCGGCGCGTTCGATGGCCCTGATGACCGGACCGAGGCGGCGAAACGATATCAGCGGGAGCAGGCCGAGATCGCCCTGGCGGAATACGACCGCACGGGCGTGTCGTTCCCGCTGGAAGACGTCCTCAAGACATTCGATGACGCTCTGGAGGCGGCGCTGGCCCGAAAACGGTGATCTACCGCGTTCAGCTGACCGCCCAGGCCGAACGGGACCTGGTAAGGCTGGCTAACACTTCCTGGCAGGCCACAGTGAGCGCGCCGCCCGACGCGCCTCACGTGACATCAAGGCCGCGCTTCGATCCCTGGCCCGCATGCCCGCCCGGGCGCGCCGAACCTCAGCCGATCTGCACACCTTCCCGATCCGCTTCGGCCAGAGCGGTTACCTCGTCCAGTTTCGGGTCAGGGACGACACGGTGGTGATCGCCCGTATCCATCACATGCGGGAAGATCGCCCGGCGGCGGACGCCTGATCAGCGGGTCCTGTCCAGCGCCGCCTGCGCCGCCTGCAGCGCCTCCGACATCATCGCCTTAAGCCGCGCCGGTGCCACGATCTCGACCTGCTCCCCCCAGCTGAACAGATGCCAGGCCAGTTCGCGCATGCCGGAGGCCCGGAACCGGACCTCGACCCCGCCGTCTGCCTGATCCTCTACCGTCTGGGTCGGGTGCCAGCGCCAGGCGCGCGCCTCGGTGGCACCACCGGGCGTCACCCGCAGCACCACATCCTCGATCTCGTCCTGATAGATGCCGAACGACTGGCTGGCGAAGGCCTGCAGGTCGAAATCCGCCGGCGGGGCGGCAACCCCGTCCTCCGCCCGCACCGCGCTCATCCGGTCGAGGCGGAAGGTCTGGATACGCCCGGTTTCGCGGTCGGCGGCCACCAGATAGTTGGCGCGGCCGAACATCACCCCGCACGGAGCCACGCTGCGCCGCCGCGCCTCGGCCCCCGGGCGGCTGTAGATGAAGCCCAGCGGCTGGCCCGCCAGGATCGCCTGCCGGATCTCGGCCAGCACCGCCTCGTCCGCCGACGGTCGCGGCCCCGCCTGCACCGCGATGGTCTCGGCCCGGACCAGCGCCTCCAGATCGGGGGCCAGCCGGTTCAGGGTCGTCGAGCGCATGGCCGACTTCAGCTTGCGCTCCAGCCCCTCCAGCGCCGCCGCCCGGCCCGGCTCCCCCGCCGCCCGCAGGCCCTGCGCCGCCTTGCTCAGCTCGACCAGCTCGGTCGTCGTCGGGGCCTGTTCAAAGGCCGACAGGCCGCCGCGGATGCGCCACCGCTTGGTCGGCGGGTCCGACACCTCCTCGGCGGCGGGATAGAGGGCCAGGACCGCGTCCCGCATCCGCTCGGCGGTGCGACGGCCCACGCCGCTTTCGCGCGCCATCTCGTCCAGCGTCAGGCCCTCGGCGCTGGCCGCCATCCGCCGCGCCAGCTCGATCACCACGGCCGCCTTGTCCTGTCTCATGCCGCGACGATGGCATACGACCGTTTTTGACGCAACGCTGTCTCAAGGTCCCTTCAACAGAGACCCCCGCCCCGGAGACACCCCATGGCCCGCTCGTTCGCCCCCCACACCGCCGTCGCCGCCAGCCGTTATCTGATCGTCCCCTGCGAGGCTGACGGATTCGGCGATCTGGCCGTGATCTGGGACCGGCTGGAGGAACAGGTGATCGACGTCATCGACGCCCGCCTGTCGGCCCGCTACGCCGATGAGGACGCCCTGTGGGACGAGGCCCGCCCGGCCTTCGATCCGGCCGAAGACTTCCGCATGGCGGCGTAACCGGTCAGTCCGGATATCTCGCCCGCATATGGGCCAGGGAGGCGGCCACGAGTTCGCGCAGCACCCCCTCGTCGACCGCGTCCAGCCGGTTGATGTAGAGACAGCCCCCCTTGGTGCTGACCTTGCCCAGCCGCGCGATCAGCGCCTCCCGGGCGTCAAAATCACCCATCAGATACAGGACCAGCTGGGCCTTGCGCGGCGAAAAACCGATCCGCGGCCAGTCCCCGGTGGGCCCCTTGTAACTGCCATAGCCGACGATCGACGGCCCCCACATCACCGGCGCAACGCCGGTTACCTCGGTCAGCAGGGCCTGCATGACCTCGGCATCGGCCCGGCGGCGCGGGTGTTCCACCGCAGCGATGAAATCGGCGACCGGCACATCCGTCGGCCGGGTCTTCGGCTCGGCCATCCGGCCCCTCCCCTCAGGCAGCGCCCCTCAGCTCCGTGGCGTGGGGCGGGTATGGGGCCGAAGGTACAGGGCTGGGCGGCAGCTTGGCCAGAGTGCTGGCGAAGCCGTGGTTGACGTCGCGGTGATGCGCCTCATCGGCCCGCACCCGCAGCACCACATCGCGCAGCGTCGCATCGGCCGGCAGCTTCCAGTAGTGGATGGCGATGGCCGGGGCCGGGATATTGGGCGACCGGCCCTCGTCGATCTCCTTCAGATACAGGGTGTAGCTGATCACGGCCTCTTCCTCGAAATAGCCGACCACCCGGTGCGCGGTCCGCGCCGAGATCAGATAGAGGCCGAAGAAGCCGATATAGAAGACCGCCTGCGCCAGCTGGACCACCAGTCGCTCGAACCAGGTCGGCTGGGCCACCGCGATGAAGGTCATCAGGTGCATCCGCTCATTCTCCGCCTCCTCCATCAGGGTGCGGATCCAGCCATTGTCGTCCTTCATCTCGCGCAGGCACCTCAGGTGTTGCAGCGTCGCCCCGACCATGCCGGGCACGGCCGCGACCGTCTCCAGCACAATGGCGCGGTGGCCGTACCGCTTGGCGAAGAAGGTATCGGCGCAGACCCGCAGGAGCCTGGTGAACCCCAGGGCGAAATGGTCGGAAAAGCCATTGGGCGGGTAATGGACCCCCGGCCGGGCCTCCTTCTCTTCTTCGAGTCCGCGGGCGTCGGGGGCGAGGATGGTGTTGACCATGGGAGCAGTCTTTCAGACGCTTCGGCCGCACTGGACCGAGCCCGGAGACCATAGCGCGCCCGCCGCCACACAGGGCCGGACGCAATGTCGCAAAGGGCGGACAGGGTGACGCAGAGGGGAGACACCCGATGGGACTGCTACCTGCGGGCGGCCCCGGCTCCCGCACTGCCGCCCCAGACCCCGATCCCGAGCAGGAAGCCGAAATCATACCAGCGGCCTGCATTGGGGAAGGCGTACATGCGCACATCATTGTCGAAGAGACTGATCACGAAAGCGATCGGCGCGATCACGCCATGCCACAGGCCGGCCAGAAACGCCGGGGTACCCGTCTGGCCGGGTGGTTGCGAGGCGCAGGCGGCAAGGCCGATGGTCACGACCACCAACACACCCGTGACAATCAAGCGCTTTCGGGACACCGGAGCGGTCATTCTCAAAGCGCCTTCACAATCCCCTCGACCATCTTCTTCGCATCCGCGAACAGCATCATCGTATTGTCCCGGAAGAACAGCTCGTTCTCCACGCCCGCATAGCCCGCCGCCATGCCGCGCTTGATGAACAGCACCGTGCCCGCATTCTCCACGTCGAGGATCGGCATGCCGTAGATCGGCGACTTCGGATCGGTCTTGGCGGCCGGGTTGGTGACGTCATTGGCGCCGATGACAAAGGCCACGTCGCAGGAGCTGAACTCCGAGTTGATGTCCTCCAGCTCGAACACCTCGTCATAGGGCACATTGGCCTCGGCCAGCAGGACGTTCATGTGGCCGGGCATGCGGCCGGCGACGGGGTGGATGGCGTATTTCACCTCGACCCCCTCCTCCTTCAGCTTGTCGGCCATCTC
>JBEIJS010000112.1:0-7573 GCA_040380105.1 Caulobacteraceae bacterium
CAAGCGATTTAATCATGTCGTCAAACTCCCTACTGTTCGCAGGAGCTCTTCCCCTGCGTTTTATTTATGCGTTGAATCATGTCCGCCCTGAAAAAAGTTTCCCCCCTTTTTACCCCCTTTTTCAACGAGGCAAGAGGGTGTTTTCTGACACTGCCGGACGCAAGAAATCAAGAAAACACAGTAAAAACAATGCCAGAGAGGCAGTTCGAGACTGAGGGAAAGGAGGAAGTGGCGGACAGAGAGGGATTCGAACCCTCGGTAGGCTTTCACCTACACACGCTTTCCAAGCGTGCGCGATCGACCACTCCGCCACCTGTCCGTTTCCACGACATTGCCCAAGGGCCTTCGTAGCGCGCCGGAGGTCGATCCGGCGCGAGGCGAGGCTGATAGAACACCCGGACCCCCTCGGCAAGCGGCGCATGAGGCCCCATATGGAAGAAAGATCATTCGAACGGCCGCTTCGGATCGGGAAGGCAGAGCCTTCTGACCCGAGGCCAACAGGGAGCCTGCCATGTCATTCCAGAAATCCCACGAGATGCCGACGGCCGCCGAGGCTCTTCCGGGGCGGGCAACACCCCTGCATACCGATGAGGTCCACCATGTCAGCGGCCGCCCGCTGAAGGGGCCGCACCCGGAGGGGTTCGAGACCGCCATCCTCGGCATGGGCTGTTTCTGGGGCGTGGAGCGGATCTTCTGGCAGCTGCCGGGCGTCTGGGTCACCTCGGTCGGCTATTCGGGCGGGATCACGCCCAATCCGACCTATGAGGAGACTTGCACCGGCCGCACGGGCCATGCCGAGGTTGTGCAGGTCATCTTCAATCCGAAGGAGATCAGCTACGGCGAACTGCTGAAGGCTTTCTGGGAGAACCACGACCCGACCCAGGGCATGCGCCAGGGAAATGACGTCGGCACCACCTATCGCTCGGCGATCTATTACCTCGACGAGGGACAGAGGGTCGATGCCGAGGCGTCGCGGGACGCCTATCAGGCAGCCCTGTCGGCGGCCGGGCGCGGGACCATCACGACCGAGATTGCCCCCGCAGGCCCCTACTATTTCGCCGAGGACTATCACCAGGGCTATCTGGCCAAGAATCCGGCCGGCTATTGCGGCATCGGCGGGACCGGCGTGGTCTGTCCGATCGGTGTCGGCGTCGGGGCCTGACTATGGACCGCGCGGGGGTCGGCAAGGTGTGCCTGGCGCTGCCGGCGACGACGCTGGACCATCCGTTCGGCGACGATCACGACGTCTACAAGGTCTGCGGCAGGATGTTTGCCCTTGTCGGGGGCATGGGCGGTCTGTCGTTCAAGGTCTCTGACATCGCTTTCGAGGTGCTGACCGAGGACGGCCGCGCCAAACCTGCGCCCTATCTGGCCCGCGCCAAATGGGTGCATCTGGATGATCCGGCCGACTGGCCGGACGCCGACCTGGCCGAGCATCTGGCCATCGCCCACGGCATCGTGGCGGCGAAGCTGACGAAGAAGGCGCGGGCGGCGCTGGGTCTGGGCTAGTCCGCCGGCCCCGCCTTCTCTTCCGCGATCCAGCGGTCCATCCGCGCGTCGAGCAGGGCCATGGGCAGGGGCCCGTCGACCAGCAGGGCGTCGTGGAAGCGGCGGATGTCGAACCGGCCGTCGAGTTCGGCCTCGGCCCGCGTGCGGATGGCGCGCAGACGGATCTCACCGATCTTGTAGGCCGTGGCCTGGCCCGGCCAGCCGATGTAGCGCTGCAGTTCGGTCTCGATGTTCAGCGGGGCGAGGGCGGAGTTGTCGCGGAAACAGGCGCGGGCCTGTTCCAGATCCCAGCCCAGCCAGTGGATACCGGTGTCCGCCACCAGCCGACAGGCGCGCCACATCTCGTAGCTGAGGCGGCCGAACCGCTCATAGGGGGTGCGGTAGAAGCCCATCTCCTCGCCGAGGAATTCGGCATACAGGCCCCAGCCCTCGACGAAGGCGGTGACGTCGACGCTGCGCCGGAAATAGGGGCCGTCCTCGGCCTCCTGCTGCAGGGCGATCTGCAGGTGGTGGCCGGGGACGCCCTCGTGCAGCGTCAGGGCCGGCATCTCATAGAGGCCGCGCTGGTTCAGGCTGGAGGTGTTGACCATATAGCCGCCGGCGACACCGTTCTCCATCGAGCCGGCGTTGTAGCGGCCGGTGGTGTAGTTGGCCTCGATCTCGCGCGGCACGGGGCGCACACCGTAGGGCAGGCGCGGCAGGGTGCCGAACAGGGCCGGCAGGCCGTCGTCGGCCCGTTTGGCCATCTCCGATGCCTTTTCCAGCAGGGCCTCGCGGCTGGTGACATAGAACTGCGGGTCGGTGCGCAGGAAGGTCAGGAAGGACGGGAAATCACCGGTCCAGCCGGCAGCGCGCATCTCGGTATCCATACGGTCCCGGATACGGGCAACCTCTTCCAGGCCGATGGCGTGGACCTGGTCCGGCGTCAGGTCTGTCGTGGTGAAGCCGCGTACCAGATAGGCGTACATCTCGCGCCCACCGGGCCGATGGACCAGGCCGAGGGTCTCGGGTGCACGCGGCAGATAGTCCTCGCGCAGGAACCGCGCCCAGGCGCGTCGCTGCGGCATGATTCCTTCGGCCACGGCCCGGGCGGCGCGAGCGCGGAGGGCCGTCTGCTGTGCTGCGGGGATGGAGGCGGGCAGGGTGGCGAACGGCTTGAGCAACGGGTCGGCGTCCGGCGTCAGGGCCGCCTCGGGCTCGATCAGGGTCAGGGCGTTCTCGACGATGGAGCGGGACTGCACCATGCCGGTCTCAAGCCCGCGCCGGGCATTGGCCAAGGGGTCGGCATAGGCTTTCGGCATGGCCTCCAGCCGGGCGATCCAGGCCTCGGCGTCGGCTACTGTGGCGATGCGGGTAACGGTGGCGACATAGGCCAGGTTCTGTCCCGGCCCGCCTTCGGAGTTGAAGGCGTCGATCCGGCCGGTATCGAGCGGGATGCGGGCCCTCGACCGCTGCAGCACATAGGTCAGAAACGCGTGGTTCAGCCGTTCATCGTCGCTCAGTCTGGTGGTGTCGATCGCGACCAGACGGTCGGCGAACGCCTTGAGCACGGGTTCCTGCGCCACTTCGAAGGCGCGTGAACCATCGGGCAGGCGCGCGAGGGCGGCGCGGTCGCCTTCCATGCCCGCACTGATCGGGTCCACGGTGCGCAGATAGGCCTCATAGTCCGAGAGGACCACCGCGAGTTCGAGGCCGTCTGCATTGCGGACGGTCGCGGCCGGCGTCTGAACGGGACTGGCCATGGCGGGCGCGGCAGCAGCGGCAAGCACAGCGATGGCGCAGGCGGTGATTAGGCGTTTCATGAAGTCCCTCCCGGATCGGGGTGGACTGCAGCGGAGCGGAGCCCTCGCGTCAACCGCAGAAGGCGAAGAACCGTTCGATATTCGGCGCGGATTCTGGATGCGGGGCATAGGCCTGCCGTTCGCCATCCACCCAAAGGGCCAGCCAGCCAATCCGCCGGAAACGCTGAAACACGGGCGTGTCGGCTTTCGCGTCAGCCGTCAGGAAGACGCCATCGTGCAATTGGGATGGCTCGGACTGGGCCGCAAACCGTTGCGTCTCGCCGCCGGCCTCGACGAGGATCTCGGGCCTGGCGTCCGGGCCGCCGACGGCGCTCAGCGCCAACCGGCCGCTGCCCTCGTTGCAATCCAGGCCAAGCCTCAGGTCGTCACTCTCTGCCAGTCCATAGACCAGTCGGGCCGCCTCGCCGTCCCGGTGATAGAACCAGTCATGATCGGCGATGGGAGCAGGCGGACCGGATGAAGCGACGGCAGGTGGCGGCTCCGGCGGGGTTTCGACCGTCGCGCAGGCGGTCGCAGCCAGGGCCAGGCCTGTCAGGATGGTGAGGCGTGCGGCGCGCATCGAGGTCTCCGGCAATCAGCCCGCGCAAAGTTCCGCGAACCGGCGCAATTTGGCAAGGTGGGGGGGAGGGATCTCGACCGGGCGACGCTGATCGCCGAAGACTATCGCCATCCGGCCGTCGACGGTGAACGCGGCGAAAACCGGGTGATCGGTTCGTAGGGTCAGACGGGTGGCCCCCGGTCGAGCCGGGGATGTTTCGGCCACAGCGGAAGCCTCGCCTGAAACGACCCGCGCCATGCCGCTGATCGCCGTGCCACCGTAAAGGGTCAGCCGCGCGACGCTCGTGCCGGGATCGCATTCCAGGGTCGTGCGCAGACTGGCACTGTCGGGGATCTCATGCGCCAGAACCACCGGCTCCGCGCCAGCGTAGAGGGTCCAGGTCCAGCCGCTCGCCGGCTGCGGGTTCTGGGTGGCCAGGGCCAGGATGACGAACAAGCCGATCATGGCTCAGCCCCCGCTGAAAGGTTCACCCCTGTTGTGGTCAGACATGGATCGAACCGCAATAGGCGAAACACAGTCGGTCGGGCGGCGTTCGGTGACACTGGCAGGCCGATCTGGCTGGAGGGTCAAACTGCGTAACAGGGATTGTCACGTGCCTTACGGGAACGCCGCCATGTATCGGCAGTTCACGAGGCAGGCCGGATGAATGCCCGGCCAGACCCAAAGCGTGATCAAATCATCACTCAGTTGGCGAACAGACCCGGCAGGGCGAGGGCCCGCGCCGGGCCAGCCGGGGCAGGCTTCTGACCGCGACCCGCCTAGAAGGGACTGAACTGCTCGACCAGTGACTGGGCCGCCGGTGTGGACTGGACACGGCTGATGTCTCCCCGGCCGCCGTAGCTGATGCGCGCTTCCGCGATCTGGGTGTGGGCGATGGTATTGCCCGAGCTGATGTCCTCGGGCCGCACGATGCCCGCGACGGTAAGCTCGCGCACCTCGCGATTGGTGCGCACTTCCTGCCGGCCCTGGATGATCAGATTGCCATTGGCCATCACATCCGTGACGACGGCGGCAATGGTCAGGCTGACCTTCTCGGACCGGTTGACTGATCCGGAACCGTTGGCGTTCGAAGCCCCTTCCAGGCTGACCAGACTGGCCGGGTCGAAGCCACCGGGGAAGGCCTGGCCGAGGCTGCTCTCGAGGCCAAAGAAATTGGTGATGCCACCCGAAATGTCATTGGTGCGGCTGCGCGCCGTGGAATTCTGGGTCTGGGCGCGGTCGTCGATGTCGATTTTGACGGTGAGGATGTCGCCGATGCGGCGTGCACGCTGATCGCCGAAAAAGGTGCGGGCCCCGGCGCGCCAAAGGCTGTTGGCGCTTGCGGCACGGTCCGCTCGCTGTTGCTCCGGCGAGGGCAGATAGGCCTGACTGGTCGGCATCAGGGCCGCCGGATAGCCGATGGGTGCCAGCTCCGGTCCCCGCACGGCCTCAACGGCGGTTGAGCAGGCTCCGAGGCTCAGGGCGGCGATGGTGACGGTCAGGGCAGTACGCATGGAACTTTATCCCTCTATCGGGCGGCGAGCTGTTGGGTTGCGCGGGCTTGCTGGGCAGCCGGGCCGGCGAGGGCCTGTCCGGGTCCGGTCGCCACGGCGTCGATGCTTCGGCCGGATTGCAGGTTACGAACGACCAGTGGCTGACCGGCGGCGGCGTTGCCTTCGGCGCGGCCGGTGACGGTGACGCGGACTCCGCCGACGACATAGGCGACCTCGACCATGTCGTTGCGGGTGATGACGCGGTCGGCAAAAGTGGCTCGGCCGGGCTGGAGACCTGTGGTCACGGCGGGTGCCACGCTGGCGGCGATTGCTGGTGACCTCGGGGCAGGGGCGGCGGATGTCGGCGCGGCGGCGGCGTTGCGAACGACGACCCGCCGCAGCCCTGTCGGATTTGCCCAGGCCAGACCCGACTGGCGCGCAAGGCTTTGGAGTTGTCCCGCCTCGAAGACTATGGAGGGGCCGACACGCGTCCCGACCAGCACGTCCGAAGCCGAACCGGCCCCGTCGAAAAGGTCGCCCAGGGTGACGCGGCCGTCGCTGTCGACCGGATTGGCTTTCAGCGTCACGGGGCCCGCAACCGCGGCACCGGCAAACATCAGGGCCGTTATGGCCCCGAAGATCAGGGACCTCACGATTTCACCTGCGCGCTGACCGACAGCATCTGGTCCGCTGTGGTGATGACCTTGGAGTTCATCTCATAGGCGCGCTGGGCAATGATCAGGGCGCTGATCTCGGCCACGGCGTCGACGTTCGATGCCTCGGTATAGCGATGCAGCAGCTGGCCGAAGCCGACATCTCCGGGCGTGCCCACATTGGCCGCGCCCGAGGCGGCGGTTTCCATCAGCAGGTTGTCACCGATCGCCTCCAGCCCCGCCTCGTTGAAGAAGCTGGCCAGCTCCAGCTGGCCCACGATCGACGGCTCCGTGGTGCCGGCGGTAATGACCTGGACCTGACCCGACTTGGAGATCGAAACATCGACCGCGTCCTGCGGGATCGAGATGTTGGGCTGCACGGCATAACCGTCGTCCGTGACCAGCTGGCCTTCACCGTTGAGGGCGAAATTGCCTGCGCGGGTGAAGGCCGTCTCGCCGGAAGGCAGCAGGATCTGGAAATAGCCGCGCCCGTCGATCGCGACGTCGTACAGACCACCGGTCTGTGTCGGCGAGCCCTGCTCGGTGATCCGGTAGACGCTGCCGGCCTTGACGCCGGCGCCGATCTGGATGCCGGTCGGGACCACCGTACCCTGGCTGGACGACTGGGCACCCATGCGCTCGACGTTCTGGTAAAGCAGGTCCTGGAATTCGGCTCTTTGTCGCTTGAACCCGACCGTGTTCATGTTGGCGATGTTGTTCGAGATGACCTCGACGTTCAGCTGCTGGGCGGCCATGCCCGAGGCTGCGGTTCTGAGGGCGCGCATGTCTCAGTCTTCCCTTCTAGGCCCGGCCCAGCCGCTCAACGGCGCGGCGTGACAGGTCGTTGGTGCCTTCGATCATCCGCGTGACGCTCTCGTAAGCGCGCTGGATCTCGATCAGATTGGTAATCTCGAGGATCGGATTGACGTTGGAGCCTTCCAGCATGCCCTGACGGACGCGAGCGTCGGTCGCCTCGATGGCAATGGCGTTGGAAGCGTTCCGGTAAAGGCCGTCGCCGCCCTTTTCGAGCGCGGCCATGGCATCGAAGCGAACGATGGAGATGCGGCCAACCGGGTTGCCGTTCTGGCTGATGGTACCGTCCGGGGCCACGGCAGGCTCACCCAGTGAGCGGTCCAGAATGATCTCGCCACCGTCGCCCTGAACGGCCGCGCCGCCTTCGGTCGTCAACCGGCCCTCGGGGTCCAGGGTGAAGGCACCGTCACGGGTATAGGCCTCGCCGGCACCGTCGTTGAGCTTGAAGAATGCGCCTTCGCCTTCGATCGCGAAGTCCAGATTACGGCCGGTCTGCTCCAGCGCACCCTGGCCGTAATCACGGCCGATGCCGTTATCCAGCACGAAGCTGACACCGGGCCGGATGAAGGCGTTACGAGCCCGCTCTCCGATCTCTTCACCGAGCAGCAGTTGCTCGACCTTGAAACCGGTCGTGTCCGCATTGGCGATGTTGTTGGCCACGATGTCGAGCTCGCGGCGTAGTGTCATCTGGCGTGACAGTCCGACGTAGGCGGCGTTTTCCACAAGGCGGCTCCTTTCCCCAATCTCCACGCAATGGTCGTGCCA
>JBEIJS010000113.1:0-7477 GCA_040380105.1 Caulobacteraceae bacterium
ATCATCCGTTCGAACGGCACCGGCCGGTCATCATCGGCCATGAACCGGTTGATCTTCTCGTGCTCCCAGTGGTTCAGCACACCCTTGTTGATGCGGAACAGATACTGGGTCTTGGTCGTGTAGTTCACACCGACCGCCGGCCAGATCGCCACGCCGTGTTCGTCGTAGACGAATTTGGAGGCAAAGACGTGCCGGAACTCCGGCCGGATCGGACAGCCCTCGATCATCTCCTCGAGGCCGGCCGAGATGATGTAGTGCTCGATATCCAGCCCGTATCGCTCGCCCATGGCATTGATGCGCTCGAACCAGCCCGTACCGGTCAGATCGGATTTCAGGCCGTCGAACAGTTTCACATCCTCGCCGTGCTCGGCCAGCAGCTTGCGCGTGATCGGCGCATTGTTCTCGCGCGCCTGTTTCAGCATCAGCTGCATATACATCAGGATGTTGTCGCCGTCGGCCTCGCGGGTCAGCCTGTCCGCCGCCCCCCAGAAGTCGCCGATCCCCATGCCGATTGACGGAATGAAGGTGACCTCCTGCATGTTCCCGCGTGCCAGGGTGCCGTCGAAATCGTAGATCAGGGCGGTCTTGAGAGGTTTGGTCATGAGGGATCCGGCGGCGGACGCGGAGGAGTGATTAGTGATTAGTGATTAGTGATTGCAGATGCCAGCGCGCCTGTTTGCGGAAGGGCGGCACGGATCGTCCCGTCCCACAACCGGTGGCCAATCACTAACCACCAATCACTAACCACTAATCACTCGCCACCCGGCGTCAGCCGAGCCGCAACTCCGGTGCCGCCGCCACGCCCGCGGCTTCCAGCGGCAGGTGCAGGATGAAGGCCGCGCCCTTGCCGGGTTCGCTCACGACCTCGGCCCAGCCACCGTGCAGTTCGACGAGGGCCTTGACCAGCGCCAGGCCGACGCCCGGTCCGCCCCGCTCGCGCCGGACGAACCGGTCGAAGACGTGGGCCTGCAGGTGATACGGGATGCCCCGGCCCGTGTCCTCGACCCGGATGCGGATCTCCGTTGCCGAGGCCTCGGCGGCCAGGGTCACCGACCCGCCCTCCGACACGGCACGGGCGGCATTGTCCAGAAGATGATCGAGGGCCTGACCGATCCTCTGGGCATCGGCACGGATGGCCTGCAGACCGTCGGGGCTGTCGACCGTCAGGCGAGCCCCGCGCGACTCGATCCGGGCCCGGATACGCCCGGCGGCGGCCTCCAGCAGGTCGCGCACCCGCACATCGCCGAGCTGCAACTCCATCTCACCGGCGTCGATCTGGGCCATGTCCAGCACATCGTCGATCGAACTGGCCAGCTGGCTCGCGGCGACGCGGATGGCACCGGCATGCTGGCGGCTGCGATCAGGCAGGTCGGCCTGCATCTCCAGCAGTTCGGAATAGCCGACAATGGTCGTCAGCGGCGTGCGCAGCTCATAGGAGACGCTGCCCACGAACTCGCGCTTCAGCGCCGTCGATTCCTCCAGCGCCTGGGCCTTGGCGGCCAGGGCCTGTTCCAGTCCGCGCCGGGCAGTGATGTCGGAAAAGGCCACCAGGGTCGCCCCGTCCGGCAGGGGGCGCGTCAGCCAGGAGGCGATGCGGCCGTCGGTGGTCTTGCCCTCACCGGCGATCGGCACCCGGCTTTCGGGATCCGGGTCGGCCACCCGCGCCTTCAGCCCCAGCCAAAGGGCCGGATCGGGCATGGTCGACTGGCACAGGGCCGCCACGGCGTCGAAATCCCCGGCTGCGGCAAGGGCCTCGCCGGTCACGCCCCAGAAGGCGTCAAAGGCCTCATTGTGCAGCCGCAGCCGCCCGTCCGAGCCGAACACGGCGACGGCGTCATTGAGCTTGTCCAGGGTCGCGGTCTGGACCTGGATCTGGGCATTGAACCGGCTGCGCAGCTTCAGTTCGTCGGTGATGTCCGAGAACAGCAGCAGCACCCCGCCCAGCGGATGGGGCTGGCGCACGACCCTGAGCGTCCGGCCGTCGGGCAGGGACCAGCTGTCGTCCGGCGCGGCCGCCGCGGCTCCGTAGAAGTCCAGCTCCTTCGCCTTCCAGCCGGCGTAGTCGATGACCTCGGGCAGCAGGCGGCGCTGGCGCAGCCGGTCCAGCAGTTCCGCATGGGTCGGCCGCTCGTCCAGCCAGGCGGGGTCGATATTGAACAGCGTCTGGAAGGCGGTGTTGTGGAAGGCCAGCCGCTTGGACGGGCCGAAGATGGCCACGGCGTCGGCCAGATGGTTCAGCGTCTCGTCATGGGCCTCGACATGGCGGCGCAGGGTGTCGCGCGTTTCTTCGGCCTCGGTCATGTCGAGGGCGAAGGCCAGAACGGTCCCGGCCCCGCCCTGGACCGGCTCGGCGACAATCCGCCAGGCGCGGCGTCGTCCGCCACCGGTGGTCCAGCGGAAGCCGTCCTGAGGCTGATGCGTCCGGCCTGCCTCGGCCACGATGGCGTCGGCACCCCGGTCGAAGCTCAGCCCCTTTTCGCGGGCTGCCTCCACGCTGTCGGCCTTCATCTCGGTCAGCCAGGCCTTGTTGGCCCAGGCCAGCCGACCCGCTGCGTCGGTGATCCAGGTCGGAGCCGGATAGGAATCCGCCAGCAGGCCCAGACCGCTCTCGGTGGCCGTGCCGACCAGCCCGAGCCGCGACAGCCTCAGCCAGGCCGCGCCCGCCGAGGACCGGCCCTCGACCGACCAGGCCCCGCCGGAACCCTCCAGCACGGCGTCAAAGGCTTCACCCTGGTCGATCAGGGCATCCAGCCGCGGCCCCGCCGCCCGCCGCGCGGCGTCCAGCACGATCAGGCCGGGGTCACGGTCGTGGTCTTCGTCACCGCCGAGTTCGCGGGTCAGGGCCACCCAGGCCTGGGGCGATCCCAGCCGCCGGGTCTGTCCGTCGGGCGTCAGGGCCAGGCGTACATCCTCAAAGGCCGCCAGCGCCCCGTCGCGATCGGCCAGATCAACCAGAGCCGCCGCCAGTGCCGTCTCCGCCACCTGATTGCGCGCGGCCAACCGCCCACGCAGCCGCGCGGCCCAGGCGCTGAGGGCCAGGGCCAGCCCCGCGGCACCCGCGGTCGCGACATAGGCGATGTCGGCCTCGGCCATGGTGTCGTGACAGCTCCCGCGATGTGATTCGGTAACCATACCTGATGGGGGGCGAGAGGCGAGGGGTTGGAGTGGCGGGTGGTTAGTGGCTAGTGATTAGTGATTGCAGCTTCACGGCCTGCGGAAGGGCGACGCCGCCACATCGGCTCGGCAGGCACCGGCCAACCACTAGCCACTAACCACCAACAACTCAGCCTGGCCCGATGCTCCCCACCTGGACCGACCAATCCGCCCCCTCCCTCGACGACTTCGCCCGGCTGGCGCGCGAGGCGTTCGATGCCCTGCCCGAACCGTTCCGGTCGCTGGCGGGCGAGGTGGTGATCCGGATCGATGACTTCGCCGACGAGGAGGTTCTGGCCGGCTTCGGCATGGAGGATCCGTTCGAACTGACCGGCCTCTATCACGGCGTCGACCTCGGCGGCCGGGACTCGCTCGGCCCCGCCGCCGAGCCGTCGCGCATCTTCCTCTACCGCCGCCCCATCCTCGACGAATGGTGCGAACGCGGCGACGTCGGCCTGTCCGAGATCATCGCCCATGTCCTGATCCACGAAATCGGCCACCATTTCGGGCTGGATGATGACCGGATCGATGAGGTGGAGGGCGAGGAGGACGAGTGATTGGTGGCTAGTGGCTGGTGGTTAGTGATTGCTGCTTCTCTGATGGCGGAGGGGCGGCGCTCCCGCACAGGCGGCGGCCAGCCACTAGCCACCAGCCACTCCTTCCTCCCCGCCTTAAAACCCGCACGATCTATGGTATAAGCCTCGCCTCCCTCTCCTGCAGGACTGACCCTTGAGCCTCACGCTCGACCTTTCGCGCACTTCCGCGGCCGGCAAACCGGCGGCTCCCGTCAACCTCTCCGGTCTGACGCGCGCGGGCCTGCGGCAGGCGCTGATAGACGCCGACATCTGCCCGCCGGAAAAGGCGAAGATGCGCGCCTCGCAGGTCTGGGGCTGGATCCACCATTTCGGCGTCACCGACTTCGCCGCCATGAGCAATGTCGCGAAGGATACCCAGGCGAAACTGGCCGCCGCCTTCACCCTGGACCGGCCCGAGATCGTCGAGCGACAGGTCTCGCAGGACGGCACCCGCAAATGGCTGATCCGCACCGCACCCGGCATCGAGATCGAGACCGTCTATATCCCCGATGTCGGCCGCGCCGGGGCCCTGTGCGTGTCGTCGCAGGTCGGCTGCACCCTGAACTGCACCTTCTGCCACACCGGCACCCAGAAGCTGGTCCGCAACCTGACCGCCGCCGAGATCGTGGCCCAGGTCCAGGTCGCCCGCGACGACCTCGAGGAATGGCCGTCGCCCAAGGAAGACCGCCGCCTGTCCAACATCGTCTTCATGGGCATGGGTGAGCCGCTCTACAATCTGGACCACGTCGCCGACGCGATCGACATCATCTCGGACAATGAGGGCATCGCCCTGTCGCGGCGGCGGATCACGGTCTCGACCTCGGGCGTGGTGCCGATGCTGGAGCCTTTGGGGACCCGCACCCAGGCCATGCTGGCGATCAGCCTGCACGCCACCAACGACCCCCTGCGCGATGTGCTGGTGCCCCTGAACAGGAAGTATGACCTGGCCGAGCTGATGGCCGGCATCCGCGCCTATCCCGGCATTTCCAATGCCCGGCGGGTGACCTTCGAATACGTCATGCTGAAGGGCGTCAACGACAGCCCGGAAGAGGCCCGCGCCCTGGTCAAGCTGATCGAGGGCATTCCGGCCAAGGTCAATCTGATCCCGTTCAACCCCTGGCCCGGTACGGACTATGAGTGTTCGGACTGGAAGACGATCGAGCGGTTCGCGGCCATCCTCAACAAGGCCGGCTATGCCAGCCCGATCCGCACCCCCCGAGGTCGCGACATCCTCGCCGCCTGCGGCCAGCTCAAGTCCGAGAGCGAAAAGGTCCGGGCCTCGGTGGCGCGCAAGGCGGCGGCGGAAGCGGCCTGAAGAGGGTGATTGGTGATTAGTGGCTGGCCAGCGGTTGCGCGGCCGCACGGACCGCGCCGCCCTTCCGCCGCCAGTGAAGCGGCGATCACTAACCACTAACCACTAACCACCCCCCCGACACACTTCTTCACCAACTGTGTCCCGGCTCCTCTTGCGGAATGGGGCGAAAACCGGGCAATCGTCCCGGGGCTCTTGCAACCGGACAATCATGGACTCCTCGTCCCTCACCACCCTGCTCGAAAGCGCCGAGGTCCAGGCCTTTGCGACCGGCTTTCCGACAACCCTGGCGCACCTGGGCGTGACGTTGGCCCTGCTGGCTGCGGGCGCCACTCTCTACGCCCTGTTCACGCCCTGGAGGGAGATATCCCTGATCCGCGAGGGCAATGCCGCGGCGGCCGTGGCCTTTTCCGGCGTCCTCCTGGGCCTGGCGATCCCGCTGGCGGTCAGCCTCAGCGTCTCGACCTCGATCAAGGACATCGTCCTTTGGGGCGTCGCGACCGTGGTGCTGCAACTGCTGGCGTTCCGGCTGGTCGACATGCTCCTGACAGGCCTGCCCCAGCGAATCCGCGAGGGTGAGACCGCGGCGGCCGTTCTCCTGGTCGGCGCCAAGCTCGCGACCGCCCTGATCCTCGCCGCCGCCCTGACGGGATAGGGTCGCGGGATGAGGGACGAGGGTCGGGCGAGCAGAGCGGAGACGTCCGGAGCGACGATCATGCCTGCTTCGCCCCGGCCCAATGACCGGGCCACCCGAACCCTGGCCCTCGACCCTCGAACCTGATGCGTATTCCCGACTGGATCATTTACTCCGCAGTCGTCGCTGCCCTCGTCATCTGGTCTCTGCGGCTGAGGGAGAATGCCGACGCGCCTCCGGCACCACCCCCGCCCGACGAGATCGAGGGGGCTTTGCTGGGTCCGATCACGCCGTTCGATCCGGCCGTCACGGTCAATGCGCCGGATATCCCCTTCCAGCCGAGCTCGGGAACGGCCTTTTCGATCTCGCGTGACGGCTACTGGGTGACGGCCCGCCATGTGGTCGAGGGCTGCCGTCGCCCGGCCATTCTGGTCGGCGGCGGCCGGGCCGTCGCTGCCGATGTCCGGCTGGCCCCCCGCGCCGATATTGCGGTCCTCCTGACCCGTGGCGGACCGGACGCTGTCCCGGTGCTGGCCACGCACGAGCTGCGCTCCGGCCAGCGGGGGTTCCATCCGGGCTTCCCCCAGGCGCAGGCGGGTGAGGTCGCCTCCCGCCTGCTCGGCCGCGAGACGCTGCAGGTCCGGGGTCGGGGACAGCGTGACGAGCCGGTGCTGGCCTGGGCCGAGGTCGGCCGCACGGACGGCCTGGGCGGCACACTGGCCGGCCTGTCCGGTGCGCCGGTTCTGGACCGTCAGGGCCGGGCCATCGGGGTGACCATCGCTGAAAGTCCTCGCCGGGGCCGGATCTACACCACCTCGCCCGACACCTTTGGCCCCGCGATCCGGGGCGTGCAGAAGGCCGACGAGCCCCTGACCCGGCGTTTCATCACCGTCGACAACTACGGCCTCGTCGCCGACGACCTGCGCCGCGAGCTGCGGGTGGCGCAGGTCGTTTGCCTGGCGGTCTGAGCCCTATCGCAGGGCCGCCGAGTCGAGGTTCAGCCCGGTCAGGGGAATAACCTCGACGTTCGGATATCTGGCCCGCAGCGCCTCGATGAAGGTGGCGGCGTCGCCCACGATCACCAGGCTGGCTTCAGACGCCGGCAGGTGTTCGGCGAAGGCGGCCTGGACCTGCTCGGGGGTGATCGCCCGCACCCGACCCGCATAGGCCGCCAGATCGCTCATGGGCAGGTCGTAGAGCGCCAGGCCGGCGACCAGGGACCCGAGGCCGTCGACCGTCTCCAGCGAACTGCCGAAGGCTCCGGTCAGGATGGCCTGACGGGTGGTCATTTCGCTCCCGGTCGGCAGGGTCGTGGCCAGCCGGGTCAGTTCGGCCAGGATCAGGTCGGCGACCTCGACGGCCGCATCATTGCGGGTCTGGGCCGAGGCGGTGAAGGCCCCGGTATCCAGCCGCACCCCCAGGCCCGAGCGGGTGCCGTAGCTGAGGCCGCGCTTGATCCGGATCTCCTGGTTCAGGCGCGAGGTGAAGCTGCCGCCCAGCAGGGTGTTGCCGAGGGTCAGGGGGAAATAGTCCGCGTTATCGCGGGCGATGCTTCGCCGGGCGACGAACACGGCAGCCTGACCGGCACCGGGCTGGTCGATGACCACCACGCGGGGTGGTGAAGCCGCGCCGGCGCGGGCCGCGATTCCGGGGGCGGCAGCCGAGGCATTCCAGTCCCCGAAGGCCTGTTCGGCCAAGGCGCGGGCCTGCGCTGCGGTGATGTCGCCCGAGAAGACCAGCTTGGCTCCGACGGGCGAATAGCGGCCGGCGTGGAAGGCGACCACGTCCTCGCGGGTCAGGGCC
>JBEIJS010000114.1:0-7474 GCA_040380105.1 Caulobacteraceae bacterium
CGCTCGCCGCCGGGCGCGCGGGCGATGTCCAGCAACTTCAGCCGGAACACCATGACCGAATTGGGCGGGATGCCCGGACGGCCCTGTTCTCCGTAGCCGAGCGCCGGGGGCAGATAGATGATCCACTCGTCACCGACCCGCATCTCCTGCAGGATTTCCGTCCAGCCGGGGACGACGTCACTGACCGTGAACACCGCCGGCTGGCCGTTCTGGAACGAGCTGTCAAACACCGTCCCGTCGGTCAGGGTGCCCTCATAGTCGACGCGGACCAGATCGTTACGGTCCGGGTGCTCGCCCCCGGGCGGGCCCGACTGGACGACCTTGTACTGGACGCCCGACGGCAGGGTCTTCACGCCCTCAATCCGGGCATTGGACGTCAGGAAGAATTCGGCTGCGCGCAGATTCTGCGCCGCCGTCTCGTCCGGGGCCGGCGTTCCGCGATCACAGGCGGCCAGCGGCCCCGCCAGGACCGCGACCATCGCCAGCGCCGATGCGCGCCTAACCCATCCGTAATTCATATCCCGCCTCTTCCAGTGCATGTCTGATTTCGATGGCGTGGGCCTCGCCACGGGTCTCGACCATGATGTCGAACTCCGCGCCCTTGGCCGGCACGTCCAGCGCCAGCCGGTTGTGCACCACGTCGATGATATTGCCGCCGAGACCGCCGATCACAGCGCTCATCCTGGACAGCATGCCGGGGCGGTCGTCGCCGAGGATGCGATAGACGATCATCTTCTTTTCGCGCACCAATTCGCGATTGAGGACCACGGCCAGCATGCGCGCGTCGATGTTTCCGCCACAGAGCACCAGCCCGACCTTCAAGCCCCGGAACTTGTCCGGATAGGCCAGCAGGGCAGCGAGGCCGCCGGCACCGGCTCCCTCGGCCACCGTCTTCTCAAGGGTGGCATAGTAGGCCACAGCCGTCTCGAAATGGGCCTCCTCGCAGACAAGGACGTCCTCGACCAGCGGATCAGCAAGGGCGAAGGGGATGTCGCCCACGGCCTTGATGGCGATCCCCTCGGCGATGGTCTGGCCACCGCATTTCGGCATCTCGCCGCGTCGTCTGGCGCTGAACGAGGCATACATGGCCGCCTCGACGCCGAAGATCCGGATGTCCGGCCTCATCGCCCTGGCCGCTATTGAACAACCCGCGATCAGTCCGCCGCCGCCGATGGGGATGATCAGGACGTCGAGGTCCGGCGCATCCTCCAGGAATTCGACGGCGCAGACCCCCTGGCCCGTGACGATCCCCTCATCATCAAAGGCGGAAACAAAGACAAAGCCCTCCTCGTCGCGCAGCCGGTGCGCCTCCTCGGTCGAACCGGAGAAGTCGAGCCCCTTGATCACCACGGTCGCGCCGTGGGCGCGGGTGCCGTCGGCCTTGGTGAAGGGCGTGCCCTCGGGCATGACGATGGTCACCGGCACGCCCAGCCGGGCACCGTGGTAAGCCAGGGCCTGGGCGTGGTTGCCGGCGCTGGCGGCCACCACGCCGCGCCGACGCTCGTCCGGCGTCAGCTGCAGCAGCCGGTTCAGGGCTCCGCGCTCCTTGAAGCTGCCGGTGAAATGCAGGTTGTCGAACTTGACCCAGACCTCGGCACCGGTCAGTTGCGACAGGCGGCGGGAATAGCGCACCGGCGTCCGGTCCACCTGGCCGGCGATGCGGTCCCGGGCCGCCAGAATGTCGTCAAACGTGACTGTCATGGACGCTCCCTATACCCGGTCTGCGCCGGGTTGATGCGCGCTTTTGGCCCACGGCCCGACGCGCCGCAACCTTGACCTTATGGCGGCGTTGAGCGTCTGATCGGGACGTTCGACCCGCACCCTCGACGGAGAGAGCCTGCATGTCTGCCCGCCACCTGTTCCTTGTCGCTGCACTCGGTGCCGCCCTCGCGGGCTGCGCGACTGTTCCCGCGGGCGATTCCGCAACCGGCGGGGCCGCCGCTTCAGCCTTCCGTGCAGAAGATTTCGCCTGGTCGGCGGGATCGGGACGCGGGTCCATCGACGGGCGCATCGCCTTCAGCCGTGGCGGCCTGGCCTTCACCTGCACGGGTTCGGTCGCGCTCACGCCCTACACCCCCTATACCCGCGCCCGGTTCCAGACCCTGTACGGGTCGACCGACCGCGCCGCGGTTCCGGAAGCGGTGGTGCGGACGCGGACCGTGGAGAACCCCAGTGCCGACTATCGCTCCTTCGTCCGCTCAACGACCTGCGAGAATGGGCGATTCGAGTTCCCGGGGCTGCCGGACGGGGCCTGGTTCATCATCAGCCCGGTCAGCGCCGGGGGAGACCGCATCGTTCTGATGCGCCGTATCGTAACCCGCGGCGGACGCGTGTCCGTCACACTCTAACCGGTTCACCTGCCTTTGCCTGCTGTCATTGAGGCCGCTTTTCCGGCCGCTTCGGAGCGTTAACCATGATCCGTCTCGCCCTTGTCGCCATCGCCGGCCTGAGCCTGTCCGCCGTCCCGGCCGTCGCCCAATCGTGGGGCGGAACCCATGACCCGAGCTACCGGAGTGGCGACCGCTTCAGCCCCTACCCGACCGGATATGGCGAACGACCCTACCTCGGCAGCAACGGTGGCCGTCGCTCCAACGCCGTTCCGTCGAATTTCGACTGGCGCGGCCAGCTGGACCGGCCCGGCGACTTCCGCTGCGACCGGTTCCAGGACGCAAACCGGGATGACTGCGGTGCCGGCTGGCGCGACCAGCGTCGTCAGGCCGGCCTGCCGGCTTGGCGCAACGATCGCGAACCGGACGGCGACCGCCACGACGGTTCCGGTCACGGACCTTACGGTCACGCGAGTCAACGGGGCCATGGCGCGGCCTGGAACCAGGGCCATGCCAGTGGCTCGACGACCTGGCAGGGGGCCTATGGCCGCCCCGATCACGTCTATCCGGGCAGCGGCGTGGTCTACAGCCATGGCTATGCCGGCGGCTACGGTTCACGCGCCGACTGGTGTCGGGCCAATTTCCGGTCCTACGACCCGCGCACCGGCTACTACCGCGCCTATACCGGCCGCCTGATCTATTGCGGCTGACGCGCCCGGGCAGGGCGCGGTCTTGTTGCGCGACAGAACGGGATCCAGGATCGCTCTTTTGATCACGGATCGGTGCATAACCGCCGTTCGCCATTGTTTGGCCTTGTCCGACCCGCTTCGGTGTCCGCGACCCGCAACGGGTGGTGGACCAGGGAGCGCGTATATGTCCCAGCACAATATCTCGGGATCGGAAGTTTTCGGCCCCAAGCCCGGCGTCATGGTACGGTCCGTCCGGACCAGCGGCCTGCGGCGCCAGCGCGCTGCCCGAACCTGGGCGGCCTTCATCGCCGGCGCGATCGTCGCTGTGGCAGGCGGTGCCATCGCCATGGCCGCCATCTTCGGACCGACCCTGTTCGGCTAGCCGGACCGCCTGCGGTCTGGACATCACTGCCGGTCGCTGATTGGAATGGCGGGCGATCGGGGGCCAGATCAAATGACATCGCCAGAAGCAGCCACTGTCCGGCCGGTGCGCGACAGGGTGTTCTTTACCTCCATGGCGGCGATCGTCCTGGTGGTCATCTTCATCGGCTTCGCACCCAGCTATTATCTGCGCGGCATCCTGCCGGCCCCCCATCCCTATGAGGCCATCAGCCCTGTGGTGATGATCCACGGCCTGGTGTTTTCAGCATGGGTGATCCTGTTCGCGATCCAGGCCAGTCTGGTGGCGACCAACCGGGTCGCCGTGCATCGCCAGCTCGGCAAGGTCGGCATGGTCCTGATCGCGATCATGATTCCCCTGGCAATTCTCACCGCGCTCCAGGGCGTTGACCGGCCGTTCTCGCGGCCGCCGGGGATCCCCGGGCTGACCTGGCTGGCCGTGCCCCTGCTGGACGTCCCGGTTTTCGGTGGCCTGATCGTCGCGGCCCTGGTGTTCCGCAGGACTCCGGCCATCCACAAGCGCCTGATGCTGATCGCCATGATCGATCTGCTGCAGCCTGCACTGGGGCGAATCCCTGACCCGGTATGGCTGCCGATGGCGCTCTCCCCTGTCCAGACACTGGTGTTCCTGCTGCCGCTGTTCGTCTGGGACCTGTTCACCCTGAAACGCATCCACCCGGCGACGCTCTGGGGCAGCGTCGTCATCGCCGCCGTGATGTTCACGGTGCCGCTGATCTGGACCTCCCCGTCCTGGCTGGCGTTTGCAGGCTGGGCCCACGGGCTGATCGGCTGATCAGGCCAGCCAGACCATTCGGCGGGTCTCGGTCTCGGCACCGCGTGCCCGGCTGAACTCCTTGCGTACTTCGCCAGTGTAGAGAAAGCCGGCCTTTTCCAGCACCCGGCCGGAGGCCGGATTGTCGCTGAAATGCCCCGCCATCAGGGCGCGCCGCTTCCAGGACCGGCCGGCCCAGGCCGTCGCCCCCTGCAGGGCCTCGGTGGCAAGGCCACGGCCCCAGAAGGGACGTGCAATCCAGTAGCCGACCTCGGGTGCCGGATCGCCGTCCTCGAACAGGCCGATGACGCCGACCGGCCCATGGTCCTCATGTTCAATCAGGAAGGTGCGGGCCCGGGCGGGGTCCTGGACCGCCACCTTCAACACGAACTCCTCGGCGTCCGCGACACCATAGGGGTGCGGCATGCGCAGGGTCATGCGCGCAATGGCCGGATCATTGGCAAAGGCGGCGAGACGGGCGACATCCTGGGACCCCGGCGCACGCAGGACCAGTCGCCGCGTCTCGACGACGGCAGAGGGTTCGATCAGGCACATCACACGCAAGCCTCGTTCGATATGCCGCCTCCTTGGAGGGCTCGGGCGGCTTCGAGGCGGGGAAACGCAAACGGGGAGCCTGGTGATCCAGACTCCCCGCGGAAACTTGTCCCTTGGTCCGGATCGCGGCTCTTGAGCCTTGCGCGATCCGGATGATCTTCCGTTCGCGCTACTCGGCAGCCATGGCCTGTTCGGCGGTGTCGTTGGCCGGAAGAATCGATACGTAACAACGGCCGTTGGCCTTCCGGGTGAATTTCACGGCGCCATGGGCGGTCGCGAAAAGGGTGTGGTCGCGGCCGAGGCCGACGTTGTCACCCGGGTGGAAGGTGGTGCCGCGCTGGCGCACGAGGATGTTGCCGGCCAGAACGTTCTCGCCGCCGAACTTCTTCACGCCGAGGCGCTTGGAATGAGAGTCGCGACCGTTACGCGACGAACCACCGGATTTCTTGTGAGCCATAGGTCTGCTCCCTGTCTCTGACTGTTCTTACGCTTCTTCGGTGGAGTCGGGCTTGGCCTTGGGTGCCGCCTTCTTGGCCGGAGCCTTCCTGGCGGTGGCCTTGACCGGCTCGGCTTCGGTCGCTTCGGCGCGCGGGGCCAGGCCACGGGCACGAAGGTTCATTTCAGCCTTGGTCATCAGCGAGGTCTCGCCGTCCCACTTGGCCTTCTCGCCGGCACCGTCGATGCCGGTGATGCGCAGGACGGTTTCCATCTGGCGATGGCCGTTGGTGCGGCGATAGCCCTGACGGCGGGTCTTCTTGAAGATCTTGATCTTCTCGCCCTTGCGGGTCTCGACCAGGGTCGCGGCGACCGCGGCACCCGCGATCATCGGAGCGCCCAGGGTCACGCCCTTTTCGCCGCCCAGCATCAGGACATCGCCGAACGAAACGTTCGAACCGGCCTCGCCGTCGAGCTTCTCGACCACAATGACGTCGCCCGGTTGAACCCGGTACTGCTTGCCGCCGGTCTTGATCACCGCGTACATGTTGAAGCCTCAGCGAAACGCAAAAAGAATAAGCCCGACGGGGGACCCCCTCGGGCGAAGAGCGGCGACATAGACGCAGAGGGCTGTTCGAGTCAACGCGGACGGGCGAAAAATCGGGGGTTGGCTGATCGCCCCGGCCAGAATGACGGGCCGCTCTGGACTGTTATAAAATAACATTCTATGAGGGCCGACAATGATGCCGTCCGACCTCCAGCAACCCGTCCTGATGTCCGTCGTGGGCGTCGGCTTCGCCACGGCCTTCCTGCACGCGGCCCTGCCGACCCACTGGTTGCCGTTTGTGCTCGTCGGACGTGGTCAGCGCTGGACCCTGACCCAGGTGCTGACGACCGTGGCCATCGCAGGGTCGGCCCATATCGTCACCACCGCCATCGTCGGCGGCCTGATCGTCGCCGCAGGCCTCGTCGTGGACCAGTGGATTGCCGGCCTGCTGCCCGGCCTGTCCGCCGGACTGCTTTTCCTGTTCGGCGCCTTCTATCTCGGCAAGGCCCTGCTGCGCCCCGCGATCCTGGCCGGCGGGCCTTCACTGACCCTGTCCGAGCCGACCGTCTCCCACGCCGCCGCCTTCTGGGGGCTGGTCGTCATGATGGCTGTATCGCCGGGCGAGGTGCTGTTGCCGATCTATCTGTCGCAGGCGACAGAGGGGCCTGTGGTCCTGACCGCACTGACCCTGGCCTTCGGTGTCGGCACGGTGCTCGGCATGGGCCTTTTCACGGTTCTGGCCCGCGCGGGCTGGTCCGTGCTCAGGCTGGAGCGCTGGGCCCGCTACGAGGGCATCATCCTCGGCCTCGCCCTGATCCTGATCGGCCTTCTCGTGATCCTGCGCCCGCACTAAGGATAGCGGCATGGCGCACGCCCACGGATCTCACGACCACGCACACGATCACAGCCATGGGCACGGGCATGCGCACGGCCATGACCAAAGCCATGGTCCGGGCGGCCATCACCACGGTCCCGTCGATACCGGCGACTGGCGCTATGCGGTCGGCCTGCTGGTCAATCTGGCCTTCGTCGCAGTCGAGTTCGGAGCGGGGATCGTCAGCGGCTCAACCGCCCTGATGGCGGACGCCGGCCACAATCTGTCCGATGTGATGGGCCTGGCCATGGCCGGCGGTGCGGCCTGGCTGGCGCGGCGCGCAAGCGGACCGGGCAAGACCTATGGCTACGGCAAGGCCACGGTGCTGGCCGCCCTCGCCAACGCCCTGCTGCTGATCTTCGCCTGCGGGGCCATCGCCTTCGAAGCCGTCCGCCGCCTGGCCGAACCGGCCCCGGTAATGAGCGGGCTGATCATGGGCGTGGCCGCGATCGGCTTCGTCATCAACCTCGGCACCGCCCTGCTGTTCATGCGCGACCAGCACAGCGACCTGAACGCCCGCGGGGCCTATCTGCACATGATGGCCGACGCCGCCGTCTCGATCGGCGTGGTCATCGCAGGCGCCGTGATCATGTTCAGCGGCTGGTCGATCATCGACCCCCTCGTCAGCATCGTCATCGTCGCCGTCATTCTGATCGGCACCTGGGGCCTGTTGAAGGACTCGGTCAATCTGGCGATCGACGCCGCGCCGCGCGGCGTGGATGTCGAGGTCATCCGCTCCGCCTTCCTGGCCCTGCCCGGCGTCACCGCCGTGCATGACCTGCACGTCTGGGGCCTGTCGACCACCGAGACGGCCCTGACCGCCCACCTCTGCCACGACCGGCCAGACGGCGACGCGCTTCTGGTCGAGGCGCAGGC
>JBEIJS010000115.1:0-7331 GCA_040380105.1 Caulobacteraceae bacterium
TCGGCAAAGACCTGGTTCAGCCGACCGGCATCGTCCGCCATTGTTCTCGTCACGTCCCTGAGGCGGTGCGCGCACGCCTGCGCGCAACCGGCACCGCTGATATAGGCGGTGTTTCCTTATGGGTCATGACCGAATGGGGGCGAAAGGGGCAAAATTCGCCTGAATCGGGTGAAATTCGTACGTTCGGTGTCCCGCCACCGGGACAAAATCAGGTGTGTTCCGGACCGCCATACCCGGGCCTGACCCCGGCCTGACGGGGCCGGACGGCCAGACGCAGGGCTAGCCCTTGAGCACTTCCACGAGCGTCTTGCCCAGACGCGCGGGCGACGGCGAGACGCGGATGCCCGCGGCCTGCATGGCAGCGATCTTGGACTCCGCATCGCCCTTGCCGCCCGAGACGACAGCGCCCGCGTGGCCCATGGTCCGGCCCTTGGGTGCCGTGACCCCGGCGATGAAGCCGACCATGGGCTTCTTGCGGCCCTTCTTCGCCTCGTCGATCAGGAACTGGGCGGCGTCTTCCTCGGCCCCGCCGCCGATCTCGCCGATCATGACGATCGACTGGGTCGCGGGGTCAGCGAGGAACAGCTCCAGCACGTCGATGAATTCCGTGCCCTTGACCGGGTCGCCGCCGATGCCGACGGCCGTGGTCTGGCCGAGCCCCTCGTTCGAGGTCTGGAACACCGCCTCATAGGTCAGGGTGCCCGAACGCGAGACAATGCCGACATTGCCCTTCTTGAAGATGGAGCCGGGCATGATGCCGATCTTGCACTCTTCCGGGGTCAGGATGCCGGGGCAGTTGGGGCCCAGCAGACGGGAGTTCGACCGGTCCAGCCGCGCCTTGACCCGCACCATGTCCAGCACCGGAATGCCCTCGGTGATGCAGGTGATGAAGGGCACCTCGGCCTCGATGGCCTCGATGATGGCGTCCGCAGCACCCGCCGGCGGGACATAGATGACCGAGGCAGTTGCGCCGGTGGCCTCTTTCGCTTCGCCGACCGAGGCGAAGATCGGCAGGGTTTCGCCATGCGAGCCGGTCCAGGTCTGGCCGCCCTTGGCCGGATGGACGCCGCCGACCATCTGCGTGCCGAAATAGGCCAGCGCCTGTTCGGTGTGGAAGCCGCCGGTCTTGCCGGTCAGGCCCTGGACGATGACCTTGGTGTTCTTGTCGACGAGGATGGACATGGGTCTGCTCTGATTATTCGGTCAGCGGGACGGTCGGTGGCGGGCCGGAAGGCTCAGCCGACCGCCGCGACGATCTTCTGGGTGGCGTCGTCGAGGTCGTCGGCGGCGGTGATGGCGAGGCCCGATTCGTTGAGGATGCGCTTGCCCTCGGTGACATTGGTGCCTTCGAGGCGGACGACCAGCGGCACCTTCAGGCCCACTTCCTTCACGGCCGCGACCACACCCTCGGCGATGACGTCACACTTCATGATGCCGCCGAAGATGTTGACCAGAATGCCCTGGACGGCCGGGTCGGCGGTGATGATCTTGAAGGCCGCCGCGACCTTTTCCTTGGAGGCGCCGCCGCCGACGTCGCAGAAGTTGGCGGGCTCTTTTCCGTACAGCTTGATGATGTCCATGGTCGCCATGGCCAGGCCGGCACCGTTGACCATGCAGCCGATGTTGCCGTCGAGGGCGACGTAGGCGAGGTCCCATTCCGAGGCCTCGATCTCCTTGGCGTCTTCCTCGGTCTCGTCGCGCAGCGCCTTCATGTCCTCGTGGCGGAACAGGGCATTGCCGTCGAAGCTGACCTTGGCGTCCAGCACCCGCAGATGTCCGTCCTTCATGACGATCAGCGGATTGACCTCCAGCATCGCCATGTCCTTCTCGACGAAGGCCTTGTAAAGGATGGGGAACAGGCTCTCGCCGTCCTTGGCCGCCGCGCCGGTCAGGCCATAGGCGGTGTTGATCTCGGCGACATTGGCGGCGGTGACGCCGGCTTCCGGATGGATGTCGATGGTCAGGATCTTCTCGGGCGTGTCGTGGGCGACCGCCTCGATGTCCATGCCGCCCTCGGTCGAGACCACGAAGGACACGCGGCCCGTCGAACGGTCGACCAGCAGCGAGCAATAGAGTTCGCGGTCGATGTCGGCACCGTCCTCGATATAGAGGCGGTTGACCTGTTTGCCGGCCGGGCCGGTCTGGGCGGTGACCAGGGTGTTGCCCAGCATCTCGCTGGCGTTCCTGACCACATCCTCGATCGAGAAGGCCAGGCGGACGCCGCCCTTGGCATCAGGGCCGAGCTCCTTGAACTTGCCCTTGCCGCGGCCACCGGCGTGGATCTGGGATTTCACGACATACAGGGGGCCGGGCAGCTGCCGCGCGGCCCCCTCGGCCTGGTCAGCCGAGGTGATGGCGACGCCCTCGGCGACCGGTGCGCCAAAGCCCTTCAGGACCTGTTTGGCCTGGTATTCGTGGATGTTCATGGAGAGGCGCCGCCGGACTGCTGGGAGGAGTTGCGGCGCTTATAGACAGGCGAGTGGCGGGTGGCGAGTGGCGAGTGGCGAGGAATTCCCGGGCGAGCGCTGCCCCGACGCCTTGCTAGCCACTAACCACTCGCCACTCACCACTTTCTTCAGTCCACCCAGTCCTTCTTCAGGCTCCGCGCCGAGATGATCAGAAGGATGGCGGCCAGGGCATAGAACCACTGTCCGACATAGAGCGAATAGCGCAGCGCCTCCTCGGCGAAGATCGGCGTCAGGGCCTTGGACACGGCTCCCAGAAGATAGATGCCGAGACCGATGCCGACGAGATTGTTGATCAGCAGGAAGCTGGCCGAGGCGGTCGAACGCATATGCGATGGCACCAGATGCTGCACGGCCGTGATCACGGGCCCCAACCAGGCGAGGCTGAGCGCCTGCGGAATCAGGAACAGGGCGAAGGCCAGCCATTTGTCGTGGACGTTCATGGCCAGGAAGAACAGCGGCACCGCGATGAGGAAGCCGATCGCCGGGACCAGCGGATACCAGGCCCGGTTGACGCCCTTGCCGAGCTTGTCGGCGAGCCAGCCGCCGAACCAGATGCCGGCGGTGCCGCCGATGAAGGCGATGCCCGCGATATAGACGGCGCGTTCGACCCCGGCCATGCCGAGCGAGCGTTCGAAGAAGCTGGGCAGCCAGAAGGCCGAGCCGTAGCCGTAAACCGAGGAACAGGCGGCCCCGAAGGCAAGGAACCAGAAGCTGGGCTTCTTCAGCAGGACGCCCCAGACCTCGCCGAAGCCGGCGGCCTTGGTCGGGACGTGGGCCACCTCGGGCGCGCCCGCGACCGGTTCGGCACGGTCAAAGCCGCCCCGGACCGGATCCTTGACCGTGAATTTCAGGAGGGGCGCGAGCAGCACGCCGGCGAGGCCGACGACGATGAAGGCCATACGCCAGTCGATCAGGGCCGCCAGGATCCCGCCGAACAGGTATCCCAACGCCGTGCCGATCGGGACGCCGAAGGAATAGACCGCCAGGGCGCGGGCCCGCTGCGCCTTGGGGAAATAGTCCGCCACCAGGGAATAGGACGGCGCGACCCCGCCCGCCTCGCCGACGCCGACACCCATGCGGGCCCCGAACAGCGGCCAGAAACTGGTGGCCAGACCACACAGGGCGGTGAACCCGCTCCACACCGCCAGCGACACACCGATGATCGATACGCGGCTCATCCGGTCGGCCAGCCAGGCGATGGGCAGGGCCAGGGTGGAATAGACGACGGCGAAGGCCGGGCCGCCCAGCAGCCCCATCATCTCGTCATCAAAGCCCATCTCGGCCTGGATGTAGGGGGCCAGGATGGCGAGGATCTGCCGGTCAATGAAGTTGAAGGTATAGACCACCATCAGCAGCGCCAGCACATAGGCGCGATAGGCCGGATTGGCGGCGGGCCCGATGCCCTGCTCCGTCATGCTCATGGCGTTTCCCTCGACTGGTCTTCTTGTTGGACGGAACGGTAGCGTTGCTTTCCGGCAGCGCCAAAGAAAAAGGGCGGCGGCTCCGATGAACCGCCGCCCTGGATCAGATGCGATCAGGCTTCAGACTATCAGTAGCGGGCTGTCAGCTTGACCATGATGGTTTGAGGCGCACCGAAATAGGCGGTGCGGATCTGGCCGACCGACGAGAATTCCTGCGCATCGGTCTTGTAAACCTCATTGAGCAGGTTCTGGCCGTAGACGCCGAGGCTGTAGCGACCCGAGGCGTCGTTCATGACAACCCGGGCATCGAACAACCAGTACTCGTCCTGGAACATGCCGGGCAACTGGACCTGGCTGTTGGTCGCGGTGTTGTCGACGGCGAGCGCCATACGGCTGCGGAATTTGGCGACGCCGCCGAAGGTGACGTCCCCGCCGCCTGGCATCTCGGCCACATAGGTCAGGCCGTAACGCGCCGTAAGCCTAGGCGCGAAGGCCGGAGTCTGGAAGGCACGGCTGCCGCCCGTCGCGGTAAAGCGGGCGTCGGCGAACACGTCATACTCGGCATCCAGCAGTCCGAGCTGCGTATCGAACGTAAGGGCGTCGGTGACCTTCCATGCAGCGTCAACCTCCAGGCCGGAAATAGCCATCGCACCGGCGTTGATGACGCTGAGTTTCGCGGCCGGCAGGTTGGTGATCGGGTCGATATCCAGTCCGGAAACGCGCGCCTGGAAATTCTGGTAATCGGTGGTGAAGGCCGCGACGTTCAGGCGCACGCGGCTGTCGTACAGGGTGGATTTGAACCCGACTTCATAGCTGTCGGCCGTTTCCGGATCATACTGCGTGGCTTCGGCGGTCGAGTTCGCCCGGCCGTTGTAGCCGCCCGATTTGAAGCCCTGCGAGAAGCGGGCGTAGAGCATGACATTCTCGGTCGCCTGATAGTCCGCCGACGCCATGTAGGAGGTGTCGGTAAAGCTGGCGACCGGCGGGAGGAACGGGAAGGTCGCGTTGAACGCCGGCAGGGCACCGAAGAAGGTCGAGGTGGTGCGGTCGTAGTCCTTTTCTTCCTCGGTGTACCGAACGCCGCCCGAAACGCGGAAGCGGTCGGACAGAGCCCAGGTCAGGTTGCCGTAGGCGGCCTTGGATGTGGTCTCGAGCGTGTCATCGACCGTCCGGGTAAAGGTCGAGTTGAGGAAGGCCGCGCCCAGCAGGTCATCGGCATAGGCTTCCTGATGCGAGTCGATGTTTTCCTGCAGGTAATAGAGGCCGCCGACGGCGGTGATCGGGCCGGACTCGAAAGTCGCCTGCAGTTCCTGACTGAACTGGTCCTGATCCACAGCGACGAGAGCGCTCGACACTTCGCGCGGCGTGCCGTCGAAATCGATATAGTCGTCCGTGTTAAGCCTGCGATAGCCGGTGATGGACCGGATCGTCAGGGCGTCGCTGAGATCAAAGGCGGCGTTCAGCGCCACGCCGCGCGATTCCAGTCGGGTCTCGTTTGGCAGGGTCGGATCAACCACCGCCTGGAAATTCCATGGCGGCGGCGGCGATGTCACCGCCACGATGGTCTGACCGCTGGAGCCGATGAGGCTGTTCTGCGACTGGCCGACCGTCAGTCCGGCGTCGTCATTCGAATAGTCGGCGATCAGATCGACGCGCAGATTGTCGGAAGGGTCCCAAGCCAGGGCGGCGCGGAAGGCGTTGGTGTTCTTGTCGTTGTACTCGGCACCCGTGACCGGATTGGAGACATAGCCGTCGCGCGAGGAGTGCAGGGCCGAGAAGCCCAGGGCGAGGGAGTCGCTGATCGGGCCCGAGACCGACCCCTGGACGTCGATCATGTTGTAGCTACCGTAGGCGACCGAGCCGCGGGCGCGGAATTCCTGGCCCGGCCGGCGCGACACAAGCTTCAGCGCACCGCCGATGGTGTTCTTGCCGTACAGGGTGCCCTGGGGTCCCCGCAGGACCTCGACGCGCTCCAGATCGAGCAGGTCGAACTGGGTGCCGCGGATGCGGCTGTAATAGACGTCATCGATGTATACGCCGACAGCGGGATCGAAGGTCTGCAGGGCGTCGGGCTGGCCCACGCCGCGGATGTAGATGTTGGTCGAGTTGGACGAGGCGCGGCCCTGAACGATATTCAGGTTCGGCACCAGGCCTTGCAGATCGGTGGTCTGGGTGGCGCCGGCCTGGTTGAGGGATTCGCCCGAGAAGGCGCTCAGCGACAGCGGCGTGCGCTGCGCGGACTCTTCGGTCCGGCGAGCGGTTACGATGACGTCATCGAGAGCGGCAGACTGTGCCGCAGGCGCATCCTGGGCCACAGCGAAAGTGGAGAGCGCGCTCCAGGCGGCTCCGGCAAGCAAGGCGGTCTTTACATAGCGGTTCATGGTAGCCCCAGTCCTGTGATTTCCGACCCGATGACGCTTTTATTCAGCGTTCAATGATTTTACGGACCGTAATCGTTTTCAGTCGCCTGTCAAACGACGCCTCGTCGCATCCATCACCGGCACCCTGACCTGTGGCGCCGTTGCACAGCGAGGGCGATGCGGCCTAGCTTCGCCACCATGACCAAGCTCGATGCGCCGACCGCAAAACGGGGCCGCCCGCCCAAGGCCCGGGCCGCCGGGGCCGCCGACACGCGCGACCTCATCCTCGACGCAGCCGAGGACCTGTTCTCCAAACACGGCTTCTACGGCGTTACGATTCGCGAAGTGGCGCGGGAGGCGGGCGTGGATACGGCGCTGGTCCACTATTATTTCGGGGCCAAACGGGCGCTGTTCGACGCCGTCTTCCTGCGGCGGGCCGAGTTCTTGAACAGCGAGCGGGTCAATGCCATCAACAGTTACGCGACCGAGATGGGCGAGGCGATGACGCTGGAAGGCCTGTTCGAGGCCTTCCTCAGGCCACCGTTCCGTTGGTCGATGACCGGCGGACCGGGATGGAAGAACTATTCGGCCTTGGTCGCCCAGACCAACGCCAATCCGGCCTTCGGCGGCGAGACCATGGCCCGCTATTATGACCCGGCGATCCGGCGGTTGATCGAGCTGATCAAGCGGGTTCTGCCGGACGCCCGCGAGGTCGATCTTTACTGGGCCTATCACAACCTGTCGGGCGCCCTGACGCTGACCCTGGGTGAGACGGGGCGGCTGGACCGGCTGTCCGGTGGCCTGTGCCGGTCGGGCGATCTGGAGACGGCCGGCGACTATATGGTGCGGTTCGCGGCGGCCGGGTTTCGGGCGGTCTGCGGTCCGGGCCCTGCCTAGCCGAAGAACACCTCCCACATCAGCCGGCCCGGAAGGAAGGTGAAGGCCCCGGCGACGATCAGGCCACCGATGAAGGTCCATGTCATGCCGCGGGCATGGCTCGCGATCCGGCCCCGGCGGACGGCAAACAGAGCCATGGGCAGGGCGATCAGGGTCCAGCCGCTCAACAGGTGAATCCAGGAAAA
>JBEIJS010000116.1:0-7292 GCA_040380105.1 Caulobacteraceae bacterium
GCCCCAACCGTGGCTATCCACCAATCACCAACCACCAATCACCGGCTAGCACACCTGCCCCGCCGCCCAGCCCGACGACCAGGCCCACTGGAAATTATAGCCGCCGAGCCAGCCGGTGATGTCGGCGGCCTCGCCGATGACATAGAGGCCGGGGACGGTGGTCACGGCCATGGTCTGCTGGTCCAGCTGGTCGGTAGCGATGCCGCCGAGGGTCACCTCGGCGGTGCGGTAGCCTTCGGAGCCGACCGGCTTGACGGTCCAGCCGTTCACGGCGGCGTCGAGGCGGCGCAGGGTCTTGTCGCCGACCTCGGCCAGCTTGCCCTTGACGCCTTCGCGGTCGCAGACGCTTTCGGCCAGGCGGCGGGGTATCAGATGGCCCAGGGCCGTATGGACCATCTGTTTGCCGTTCTCTTCCTTGGCGCCCTTGAGGCGGGTGTAGAGGTCCTCGCCCGGGGCCATGGCGACGGTGATGGCCTCGCCTTCGCGCCAGTAGGAGCTGATCTGGAGGATGGCCGGGCCTGACAGGCCGCGATGGGTAAACAACATGGCCTCGGCGAAGCTGGTCCCGCCGCCCTTGACCACGGCGTCGACCGCGACCCCGGCCAGCGGCGTCGTCTGTTCCAGCAGGCCGGCTTCGAAAGTCAGGGGGACCAGGGCCGGGCGGGTGTCGGTGACGCGCAGGCCGAACTGGCGGGCGGTGTCATAAGCCCAGCCGGTGGCCCCCATCTTGGGGATCGACTTGCCGCCGGTGGCCAGGACCAGCGAGCGGCTGCGGACCACAGTCCCGTCCGACAGGGCGGCCTCATAGCCCTCGGCGACGCGGTCGACCCGTTCGACCGAGACGCCCAGCGACAGCACCACGCCCGCCGCCCGCAGGTCGTCGGTCAGCATACGGATGATCTGTTTGGCGCTGTCGTCGCAGAACAGCTGGCCCAGGGTCTTTTCGTGCCAGGCGATGCCGGCGCGGTCGACGCGTTTGACGAAGTCGTGCTGGGTGAACCGCTTCAGGGCCGAGGTGGCGAAGCGCGGGTTCTCGCCGAGGAAATTGGCGGGCCCGGTCCCGGTATTGGTGAAATTGCAGCGCCCGCCGCCGGAGATGCGGATCTTCTCGCCCGGCGCCCGGGCATGGTCGATGAGGCGCACGATGCGCCCGCGCCGCCCGGCCTCGATGGCGCACATCATCCCGGCCGCGCCGGCGCCGACGATCAGGACATCGATGGTCTGGGGGGTCATGGCGAGGCCTTAGCACGGGCGGCGCTCACGCGGAAAAAACACCGTGCGCATCGTGCGCATCGTGCGCTTCGGCCGGGGCGGAAAGACACGGTCGGCCGGAGAAAAAGTTGCGGCGGTTTCGAGCGCGCGCGGGGGCAGCGTCAATATGCTGACAATCCGCTCCGGCCCGGGGCGGTCGGGCGGGGTCTGGGGGTGGCGATGTCAAAGACCGGTCAGGCGGGGCGGGCCTTTGGCCGCCTTGGGCCGCATTATACGCCGGTGTGGGGGAATGGTGGGTTGGCGGGGGTTCGCGGCGGTGGATGCGGGGTTGAAAGGGGCGTGTTTCTCGGGGGCGAGATTACACTGTTTTGCTTTCGTCATCCTCCGGCGAGCGCAGCGAGACCGGGGGACCCAGCGGCGCCGAAGGCGAAACGGTCGATGCATCCGCGCTCCCGACAGGTTCGCGCTATCGCGCGCCGCTGGGTCCCCCGGTCGCGGCGCTGAGGCACCTTGCCGGAGGATGACGATAGCGGTGGGGGTAACCCGCACAAAAAGAACAAATCACGAACGTTCCGATTGACTCCACCCCTCCGGATCGGCTGGATCATCCCGGGTCGGCGGTTTCAGAAACGAAGGACACAGATCATGCCGGTCGAAGACCGTATCGCCGCCCGCCTGCTGGAGGCCCTGGCCGGCCTCGACCTGACCAGCGCCGACGGCCGCGCCGGCATCCACACCCTGCTGTCCGAGATCGAACGCGCCTGCCCCGGCGTCCTGCTGCAACAGGCGGCACGGATGGAACTGCGGGCGGTGGGGTGGCGCCCAGGCAGCGAGGCCTCGCGCTGAGCCAGCGCGTCATGCGCCCAACCCGCGCTCAAGCAGCGAGCGATCGCGTCGCGAGCGTTAGCGCCCCAAGCTCAATGCGCCTCGTCCCAATTCCCCGCCGCCCGAGCCTCCACCACCAGCGGCACCGTCAGCGCCACGGCCGGTTCCGCCGCCCCCTCCATGGTGCGTTTGATCACGGCGATGGCGCGGTCGGCCTCGGCTTCGGGGGCCTCGAAGACCAGTTCGTCGTGGACCTGGAGCAGCATCTTCGTTGACAGGCCGGCGTCGGTCAGGGCCCCCGGCATCCGCATCATGGCTCTACGGATGATGTCGGCGGCGGCGCCCTGGATGGGGGCGTTGATGGCGGCGCGTTCGCCGAACTGGCGCTCGGCGCCGGATTTCGAATGGATGGCGGGGATGTGGATGCGGCGGCCGAAGACCGTGCTGACCATGCCGGTCTCGCGCACCTGGGCTTTCGTGGCGTCCATATAGGTGCGGATGCCGGGGAAGCGTTCGAAATAGGTCTTGATATAGTCGCCGGCCTCGCCCTGGCCGATGTTCAGCTGGGCGGCCAGGCCGAAGGCGCTGATGCCGTAGACGATGCCGAAATTGATCGCCTTGGCGCGGCGGCGGGTCTCGGGGTCCATCTGGTCGACGGGGACGCCGAACATCTCGCTGGCCGTGGCGGTGTGGATGTCGATGCCGGCGGCGAAGGCGCGCTTGAGCTCGGGGATGTCGCCGATATGGGCCAGCAGGCGCAGCTCGATCTGGCTGTAGTCGGCGCTGATCAGGACATGGCCGGGGGCGGCGATGAAGGCCTGGCGGATCTGGCGGCCGGTCTCGGTGCGGATCGGGATGTTCTGGAGGTTGGGGTCGGAGGAGGCGAGGCGGCCGGTGGTGGCGGCGGCCAGCTGATAGCTGGTGTGGACGCGGTCGGTGGCGGGGTCGAGCGCCTCGATCAGGGCGTCGGTATAGGTGCCCTTGAGCTTGGACAGCTGGCGCCAGTCCAGCAGGACGCGGGGCAGGTCGTGCGTGGGGGCCAGGGTCTCGAGGGTGGCGGCGCCGGTCTCCCACTGGCCGCTGGCGGTCTTCTTGCCGCCGGGCAGGTTGAGCTCGCCGAACAGGATGTCGCCGATCTGTTTGGGGCTGCCGATGTTGAAGGGGCGGCCGGCGATCTGATGGGCCTGGGCCTCCAGCTCGGCCATGCGCAGGCCGAACTCTGACGACAGCCGCTTGAGGCGGTCGGGATCGACGCGGATGCCGGCCTGTTCCATGGCGGCGAGGACGGCGGGCATGCCGCGCTCCAGCGTCTCATAGACGGTGACCAGGTGTTCTTCGGCGAGGCGCGGCCTGAGGATGTGCCAGAGGCGCAGGGTGACGTCGGCGTCCTCGGCGGCATAGGCGGTGGCCGGTTTCAGGGCGACGTGTTTGAAGGATTTCTGGGCCTTGCCGGTGCCCGCCACGGCCTTGAACGGAATGGGGTCGTGGCCGAGGTGGAGGCGGGACAGCTCGTCCATGCCGTGGCCGTGCAGCCCGCCCTCGAGCACGTAGGAGATCAGCATGGTGTCGTCGATCGGGGCCACGCGGATGCCGCGCCGGGCCATGACGGCGAGGTCGTATTTGCCGTTCTGGGTGACCTTGAGGACGGCGGGGTCTTCCAGCAGGGGCTTGAGCCGGGCCAGGGCCGTGGCCTTGTCGATCTGGATCAGGGGCTCGCGGGTGTCGGCCTCGCCGCCGAAATCGAGGCCGCCGGCGTTGGCCGCCGGCTCATGCTCATGGGTCAGGGGGATGTAGCAGGCGTCATTGGGGCCAATGGCCAGGGAGACGCCGCACAGGCCGGCGTGGGTGGCGCTGAGGGCATCGGTCTCGGTGTCGAAGCCGATCACCCCGGCCGCCGAGGCGCGGGCGATGAAGGCGTCGAGGTCTTCGAGGGTCTGGATACAGCGGTAGGCCTCGGTGTCGAAGCCTTGCGCCACGGCCGGGCCCTCGACGACCTGGCCGTAGCGGGGGGTGGCGACAGGAGCGGAGGGAGCTTTCGGCCGGGCGACGAAGGCGGTGCCGTTGGTGGCCGGGGCCTTGCCGTCGCCGACGCGGCTGCGCAGGGAGCGGAACTCCATCCGGTCGAGGAAGTCGGCCAGGGCCTCCGGGTCCGGATCGCGCACGGCGAAGTCGGAGATGGGCTCGGGCGCCGGGGCCTCGCAGTCGAGGGTGACGAGGCGGCGCGACAGGCGGATCTGGTCGGCGAATTCGATCAGGGTCTCGCGCCGCTTGGGCTGTTTGATCTCATGGGCGCGGGCCAGCAGGGTGTCGAGGTCGCCGTATTCCTCGATCAGCTGGGCGGCGGTCTTGGGACCGATGCCGGGGGCGCCGGGGACATTGTCGGTGCTGTCGCCGATCAGGGCCTGGACCTCGACCACCTTGTCGGGGGTGACGCCGAATTTCTCGAACACGGCCTCTTCGGCGAGGCGGCGCTCCTTCATCGGGTCCCACATGACGACCGAGGGGCCGATCAGCTGCATCAGGTCCTTGTCGGAGGAGACGATGACCGCCTCGCCGCCGGCGTCGCGGGCGCGGCAGGCATAGGTGGCGATCAGGTCGTCGGCCTCCCAGCCGGCCAGTTCGATGCCATGGATCCCGAAGGCGGCGGTGGCCTCGCGGACCAGGGGGAACTGGGGGATCAGATCCTCGGGCGTGGCCGAGCGGTTGGCCTTGTAGAGGTCGTACATCTCATTGCGGAAGGTCTTGTCCGAATGGTCGAAGACGGCGACCAGATGGGTCGGGCCGTCCTCGCCCTTCATGTCGCGGATGAGCTTCCACAGCATGTTGCAATAGCCCTGGACGGCCCCGACGGGCAGGCCGTCGGACTTGCGCGTCAGGGGCGGCAGGGCGTGGTAGGCGCGGAAGATATAGGCCGAGGCGTCGATCATCCACAGCCGGACGGGGGTGCCGTCGTGCGGGGTCTCGGGGGCGGGTGAATCGGGCGCAGCGTCGGTCATGCGGCAACATAGGCGGGCGAGCCGCCGCCGTCACCGGCTGACCGCTATCCGCGCAGGGCCGTGATGGTGCGACCGGGGGCGATGTCCTCGGCCGAGGTGATCAGGTGGACGAGGGCGGGGCGGCCGGCGGCGCGGGCAGCCTTGAGCGCGGCGGGGAAGCCGGCGGTGGTCTCGCAGCGGATGCCGAAGGCGCCGAAGGCCTCGGCATATCTGACGAAGTCGGGGTTCTTCAGGTCGGTGGCCATGACCCGGTCGGCTCCGGGATAGTGGCCTTCCTGGTGCATGCGGATGGTGCCGTAGGTGCCGTTGTCGACGACCACGACCACGACATTGATGCCGTACTGGACCGCCGTGGCGATCTCCTGGCCGGTCATGAGGTAGTCGCCGTCGCCGGCGATGCAGATGACGTCGCGGTCGGGGTGGACGGACCTGGCGGCGATGGCGGCCGGATAGCCATAGCCCATGGCACCCGAGGTCGGGGCCAGCTGGGTGCGCCGGGCGCGGTGGCGGTGGAAGCGGTGCAGCCAGGCGGCAAAATTGCCCGCGCCATTGGTGAGGATGGCGTCGGCGGGCAGGGCCTCGGCCAGATGGCGGATGACCTCGCTCATATTGACCGCGCCGGTGACACTGACGGGCTGGATGAAGGCCTGGTAGTCGGCGTGGGCGGTGGCGGCCTCGGCCTTCCAGTCGCGGCCGGGGTCAATTGTCGACAGGGCGATGGCGGCCAGGGCGTTGTCGGCCGTGGCGCTGAGCGCGGGGGTCCAGACACGGCCCAGCTCCTCGGCGCCGGGGTGGATGTGGATCAGGGTCTCGGCCGTGCCCGCGCGGGTCAGGAGGGTGTAGCCCTGCGTCGGATTCTCGCCGAGACGGGCACCGATGGCGAGGATCAGGTCGGCCGCCTTGGCCCGGGCCGTCAGTTTCGGATTGCAGCCGAGGCCGAGGTCGCCGGCATAGTTGGGGCGGTCGTTGGAGATCAGGTCCTTGCGACGGAAGGACAGGGCGACCGGCAGGCCGATCCGCTCGGCCCAGTCGCCGATGGCGGTGGTCGCCTCGTCGGTCCAGCCGGAACCGCCAAGCACCAGAAGCGGGCGCTCGGCCTTCGACAGGCGTGCGCGGACCTGTTCGACGAAGGCCGGGTCCAGCCCCGCCTTTGCGGGGGTCACCGGCCGGATCGGGGCGGGGCCGCCGTCGGCATGGAGGATGTCCTCGGGCAGGGCGATGACCACGGGTCCCATCCGGCCCTGCAGGGCGGTGGAGAAGGCGCGCTCGACCACCTCGACGGTGCGTTCGGGGCTCTCGATCTCGGTGGCCCATTTGGCCAGGCCGCCGAAGACCTCACGGTAGTCGACCTCCTGGAAGGCGCCGCGGCCGCGGTCGGTCAGGGCGATCTGGCCGACGAACAGGATCATCGGGGTGGAGTCCTGATGGGCCGTATGCACGCCGATGGAGGCATGGGTCGCGCCGGGGCCGCGGGTGACCATGCAGACACCGGGCTTGCCGGTCAGCTTGCCGTAAGCCTCGGCCATATTGGCGGCGCCGGCTTCGTGGCGGCAGGCGATGACCTGGATCCGGTCGCGCACATCGGCGAGGGCATCGAGGACGGCGAGATAGCTCTCGCCCGGGACGCAGAAGACCCGGTCGATGCCGTTCATGACGAGGGTGTCGACGATACGGCGGGCGGCGGTGTTGGCGGGCTGGCTCATGCGGGAGCGATTAGCAGATCGGAGCGGGGCTTGGCCATGCAGGCAGGGCAGGGAGGGGGAGGTTCATCACAACGGGCACAACGAAGGTCACAACGGACACGACGGGACCGGAGCGACTGACAGTGCCGCGCCCTCCTTCGAGCCTCGCGCGTCTTAGACGCAAGGGGACAAGCCGCGATCATCGGCCTCAAGGCGGCGAATCCGCACTCGACCCTCCGGCGCGGAGAAAGCCCGGACCCCCGCCACATCTCCGATCCCGTCGTGTCCGTTGTGACCTTCGTTGTGCCCGTTGTGATGAACCTCCCCTCCATGTCCCCGCATGGCCAAGCCCCGCTCCGATCTGCTAATCGCTCCCTCATGAGCCAGCCCGCCAACACCGCCGCCCGCCGCATCGTCGACACCCTGGTCATGAACGGCATCGACCGCGTCTTCTGCGTCCCGGGCGAGAGCTATCTCGCCGTCCTCGATGCCCTCGCCGATGTGCGCGACCGGATCCAGGTCATCGCCTGCCGCCACGAAGCGGGTGCCGCCAATATGGCGGAGGCTTACGGCAAGC
>JBEIJS010000117.1:0-7276 GCA_040380105.1 Caulobacteraceae bacterium
ACGGTGCGCCGCTGACCATCGATCGGGACAACGACAAGAACCCTGTCGTGGCCCTGCGCGAACTGGCAGACTCGACGGTCGTGCCGGAAGACCTGCGCGAGACGGTCATCGTGGCCCTGCAACGCGTCGACGAGCGCACCGAAGCCGAGGACGAGGCCGAAATCGTAGGCCTGCTGGCTGAACCCCAGCACATGAACATGGCCGAGGCCGAGCTGATCCGCGCGCTGCAGAGCGACCGCGACGGCGGGCAGGAGGAACGCTACTGACGGCGGAATCCGCCAACGGTATCACTATCCTGCCGGCGCGGCAGCCCGCGCCGACGCCTGAACCCGCCAATCTGAATGATCCCGGCGGGCCGCGTCCCCATGTGGACCCGGCCCCCCATCCCCGCTCCAGGGTGCTGCGCCAGTTCGAACTGGTCGAGGCTGTGCGCGCCTATGATCCCACCGCGGACGAGGCGCTGCTGAACCGCGCCTATGTCTATGCGATGAAGATGCACGGCTCGCAGTTGCGGGCCTCCGGCGATCCCTATTTCGCTCATCCGATCCAGGTGGCGGGCATTCTGACCGACTACCGGCTGGACACGGCGACCATCGTCACCGCCCTGCTGCACGATGTGGTCGAGGACACCTCCGCCACCCGCGACGACATCGCCGAGCGGTTCGGCGAGGAGGTCGCCTCCCTGGTCGAGGGCGTGACCAAGCTGTCGCGACTGGAGCTTCAGGCCGAGCACACGCGCCAGGCCGAGAACCTGCGCAAATTCATCCTCGCCATCTCCAAGGACGTGCGTGTCCTGCTGGTGAAACTGGCCGACCGTCTGCACAACATGCGGACGCTGAAATACGTCAAGCCGGAGAAGCGCGAGCGCATCTCACGCGAGACGCTGGAGGTCTATGCCCCGCTGGGACGGTCGATCGGCATCCATTCGATCGCGTCCGAGCTGGAAGAGCTGGCGTTCGAGCATCTGAACCCCACGGCCCGGACCGCGATCGAGCGGCGGCTGGAGGCGCTGAAGCTGGAGCATGGCCGGGCTATCGACGGTGTGTCGCGCGAGGTCGAGCGGGTGCTGCAGGAGGCCGGGGTCCGGGCCCAGGTGTTCGGCCGGCAGAAGACGCCCTATTCGATCTGGCGCAAGCTGCAGCGCAAGTCGGTCGGCTTTTCGTCCCTGTCCGACATCTACGGCTTTAGGGTCATCGTCGAGGCCGAGGACGACTGCTATCGGGCGCTCGGCGTCATCCACCGCGCCTGGCCGATGGTGCCCGAGCGGTTCAAGGACTTCATCTCCACGCCCAAGTCGAACAACTACCGCTCCCTGCATACGACCGTGGTCGGGCCTTCCGGGTTGCGCATCGAGATGCAGATCCGGACCGAGCCGATGGACCGGGTGGCCGAGGACGGGGTTGCGGCGCACTGGGCCTACAAGAACAAGTCCTATGGCTTCGACAAGGAGGCCATGGAGCAGGATGGTGGCCGCGATCCGCTGCAAAACCTGCGCCACCTCGTCCAGGTGATCGAGCACGGCGAGGGCGGGGAGGACTGGGTCGAGCACGCCAAGCTGGAGATGTATCTCGAGCAGGTGTTCGTGTTCACGCCCAAGGGATCCCTGATCACCCTGCCGCGCGGCGGCATGGCGCTGGACTTCGCCTATGCGGTCCACACCGAGGTCGGGGACACGGCGGTGGGGGTCAAGGTCAATGGCGAGCTCAAGCCGATGCGGACCCAGCTGCAGAACGGCGACGTGGTCGAGATCGTGCGGGGGGCCAAGCGGGAGATTCCCGCGGATTGGCGTTCCCTGACCATCACCGGGCGGGCACGGTCGGCGATCCGTCGGCATATCCGCACTTCGGAACGTGGCGAATTCCAGAAACTGGGCCGCGCGACCCTGGAGCAGACCCTGTCGCGCGCCGGCAAGGCCCTGGCCGAGGTGTCCCTGAAGGCGATGCTGGAGACCTTTGCCTTCGCATCGGAGGATGACCTGTATGAGGCCATCGGACGCGGGCGGGTGTCGGCGGCCAAGGTCGGCGAGACCCTGTTCCCGGCGCTGAAGGGTCGACTCAGGGCCGGCCCCGGTCGCAAGCGGATCGCCGATGAACAGGCGCGCCTGTTTGTGCGCGGTGGCGGACTGACGCCGGGTATCAGCGTCCATTTCGGCCACTGCTGCTCGCCGGTGCCCGGGGACAGGATCGTCGGCATCCTCGAGCCGGAAGCCGGGCTTACGGTCCATACGATCGACTGCCAGCAACTGGCGAGTTTCGCCGATGACGATTCGGTCTGGCAGGACCTGCAATGGACGCCCCAGGCGGAGCAGGGTGCCGTTGCCGCAGCCCGTATCCGGGCGACCATCAAGAACGCGCCCGGTGTTCTGGGTCAGGTGACGACCCTGATCGGCGAGGCCGGCGGCAACATCATCAATCTGGTGATGAGCCACCGCCAGCAGGACTTCTTCGACGTCGACATCGATATGGAAGTCGAGGACGCCAAACATGCCACCACCATCATGGCGGCCCTTCGCACCAATCCCTCGGTGGACACGGTCGACCGGGCGCGGGGCTAGGCTCTTGCGGCAGCGGTCGCGGCCGCTATGACACCCTGTATGACCTCAGAAGACGTACTCGACGAATTCCGCGCTGCCGGCGCCCTGCGCGAAGGCCATTTTGTGCTGTCCTCAGGACTGCACAGCCCGGTGTTCCTGCAGAAGAACCTGGTGTTCATGGACGCGGCGCGTTGTGCGCGGCTGTGCAAGGCGCTGGCGGAGAAGATCACAGCGGCAGTCGGACCGGTCGATGTGGCCATCTCACCCGCGGTCGGCGGCATCATCCCCGGCTATGAGACCGCGCGCTGGCTGGGTGTGCCGTCCATGTATGTCGAGCGCGAGGGGGGCGAGTTCAGACTGCGTCGCGGCTTCCATGTCGAGCCGGGCCAGAAGGTTGTGATGGTTGAGGACATCGTCACGACCGGCCTGAGCTCGCGTGAGTGTATCGCAGCCATCCGGGCGGCCGGCGGAACGGTCGTCGCGGCGGCCTGTATCGTCGACCGGTCGGGCGGACGGGCCGATGTCGGCGTGCCGCTGGTGGCTCTGGCGACGCTCGACGTTCCGGCCTTTCCCTCCGACGCCCTGCCACCCGAACTGGCCGCCCTGCCGGTCGAGGACCCCGGCAGCCGCCGGCTGGCGAAGGCCTGAGGGATGGCTGGGCGGTTGAGGCTTGGCGTCAATATCGACCATGTGGCCACGGTGCGGAATGCGCGTGGGGGGCAGTATCCAGACCCCGTAAGGGCGGCGAAGGAGGCCCTGGCCGCCGGAGCCGACGGCATCACCGCCCACCTTCGTGAGGACCGCCGGCATATCTCCGACGCGGATATCGCCAGCCTTTCCGGCCTGCTGCGCGACCAGTCGCGGCCCCTGAACCTCGAGATGGCGGTGACGCAGGAAATGCTGGGCATCGCCCTGCATCATCGACCCCATGCCGTCTGCCTGGTGCCCGAGAAGCGGGAGGAGCGGACCACGGAAGGCGGGCTCGACGTCGTCGGCGGCCACAATTGGATCACCCCCTTCGTCGGCAGGCTGAATGAGGCCGGGGCGCGCGTGTCGCTGTTCATCGGAGCCCACCCGGACCAGATCGACGCGGCCCACCGCACCGGCGCGGCCGTAGTCGAACTGCACACCGGTGCCTATTGCGACGCCGTGCGCGAAGGCCGGGACGAGGAGGCGGAAGGCGAACTCGCCGCCCTCAAGGCCGGAGCCGCCCACGCCGCCGCCCTGGGTCTCGAGGTCCACGCGGGGCACGGGATCGACTATGAAACCGTTCAGGCGATCGCCGGCATACCCGAGGTCGCGGAACTGAATATCGGCCATTTTCTGATCGGCGAGGCCATTTTCGTTGGCCTGGGTCCGGCGATCGCCCGCATGCGGGCCCTGATGGATGACGCCCGAGCCCCGGTTGCCATCTCGTGATCATCGGGGTCGGCACGGACCTGTGTGACATTCGCCGGATCCAGACGTCGCTGGACCGGTTCGGTGAGCGCTTCAAACAGAGGTGCTTCACGGATATCGAACGGGACCGGTCGGATCGGAAGCCGGACCCGGCCTGGAGCTATGGCAAGCGGTTTGCGGCCAAGGAGGCCTGTGCCAAGGCGCTGGGCACAGGCATGCGGCGGGACGTCTACTGGCGCGACATGGGGGTCGTGAACCTGCCCACGGGCCAGCCGACCCTGGCGCTGACCGGGCATGCCGCAGAACATCTGGCCAGATTGACACCAGCCGGTCATGAAGCCCGGATACATCTGACGCTCAGTGACGAGCACCCCTATGCACTCGCCTTCGTGGTGATCGAAGCCTTGCCGATATCTTAATCACGTTATACCGATTTCGCCGCAAAGACCGCGGACAGCGGCTGGGGGATAGTTTCACAATGAGCGACGAGCACAAGCCGCACGACGATCACGGTCATGGCGGGGGACACGGCCACGATGCGGGTCATGGTCACGACGACCATGGGCACGACAATCACGGGCATGCAGCTGCTGCCGATCACGGTCATGATGACCACGGCCATGCCGCACCGGCCCATGGCCACGACGATCACGGCCATGCAGCCGCCGCCGATCACGGTCATGATGACCACGGCCACGCCGCACCGGCCCATGGCCATGACGATCACGGCCATGCTGCCGCCGAAGCCCACGGTCACGATGATCACGGACACGCTGCCGCCGGTCATGGCCACGACGATCATGGTCATGCGGCCCCGGCTGCGCACGGGCACGACGATCATGGTCACGCAGCGCCGGCTGCGCACGGTCACGATGATCACGGACACTCAGCCGCTGGTCATGGTCATGACGATCATGGCCATGCTGCCGCCGATGCTCACGGTCACGACGACCATGGACATGCCGCCCCGGCTCACGGTCATGATGACCACGCAGCTCCGGTCGCCGCCGCCGCTGTCGCAGGCGCCGCTGTGGCCGCCGCAGCGAAGCCGGCGGTCTGGAGCGACTCCGGCGACGCCCCGTTCGAAGAGGTCAGTTCGACCCCGGCCTATGCCCGCGGCTCGGGCAAGAAGCAAAAGTCCAAGGGTGGCTCCGGCAGCGAGACCATGGAGATCGTCAAGACGATCTTCTTCGCCCTGCTGATCGCCCTGGTTCTGCGTGTGGTGCTGTTCCAGCCCTTCACCATTCCTTCGGCCTCGATGGAGCCGAACCTCTATGAGGGCGACTACATCGTCGTGTCGAAATGGAGCTACGGCTATTCGAAACACTCGATCCCGTTCAGCCCGCCGGTCTTCGAGGGCCGCATCATGCTGCCGGGCGTCAGCCAGGAGCCCAGCCGTGGCGACATCGTCGTGTTCAAACTGCCGCGCGACAATAAAACGGACTACATCAAGCGCCTGATCGGCCTGCCGGGCGACCGCATCCAGATGATCAACAATGTACTGTTCATCAACGGCAATGCGGTGCGCGATGTCGAGCTGAGCCGCGAGGATGTCCAGACCTTGTACGGGACCCAGCAGACCATCAAGCTGCGCGAAACCCTGCCCGAGGGCCGTGAGATCAACATCCAGGACTTCGGCCCCGGCAGTATGTCCGACAACACTTCGGTGTTCGAGGTTCCGGCCGGCCACTATTTCATGATCGGCGACAACCGCGACAACTCCCAGGACAGCCGCTATGACCAGTCGGTCGGCGTGGGCTTCGTCCCGGCCGAAAACCTGATCGGCAAGGCCGAGATCATCCTGTTCTCCTGGAAGCCCGGTGCATCGCTGTGGAATCCGGTCACCTGGTTCACCAAGGTCCAACCGAGCCGGTTCTTCACAGTTCTCAACTGATGGCTGACCGAAGGGCCGAGGCTGTTCAGGCGCTCCGCCGCCGCCTCGGCCACGACTTCCGGGACCCGGGGTTGCTGGACCTCGCCCTCACGCACGCCAGCGTGGGGGAGGGGGCCGAGCGAGATGCGCGCGGCCGCCCGTTCGCCGACAACCAGCGGCTTGAGTTCCTGGGCGACCGGGTGCTGGGCCTGCTCGTCGCCGACCGGCTGGTGCGCGACTTTCCCGGCTCAAACGAGGGCGAGATGTCCTCGCGCCTGCATGCGCTCGTCGACAAGGCCGCCTGCGCCCGCGTGGCCGAGGCCCTGGGGGTCGGCGATGCCATGCGGCTGTCCCCGGGTGAGGCCAAACAGGGGGGACGACGGCGAGAGGGTGTGCTGGGTGACGCGATGGAGGCCTTGCTGGCGGCCGTCTGGCTGGACGGCGGCTTCGAAGCGGTCCGTGCGGTGTTCGACGCCGCGTGGAAGGACGAACTATCAGCCCCGCCGCAGAAATCGCTCACCAATCCGAAATCGGCCCTGCAGGAGTGGGCGCTGGGGCTTGGAAAGCCCCTGCCGGCCTACCGGATCGTCGAGCGGAAGGGCTCGGACCATGCCCCCACTTTCACCGTCGAAGCCAGCGTGGCCGGATATCCGCCCTTGACCGCGCAAGGGCGTTCGCGTCAGGACGCGGAGAAGGCGGCCGCGATCGGCCTGCTGCAGCGTGAAGGCGTGATTTGACCGATACAGAAAACCAGCGGGCCGGCTTTGCTGCCATCATCGGCGCGCCGAATGCGGGCAAGTCCACGCTGGTCAACCGGCTGACCGGAACCAAGGTCTCGATCGTCACGCAAAAGGTCCAGACGACCCGTTTCCCGGTGCGCGGCATCGCCATCGAGGGCAATGCCCAGATCGTGCTGGTTGACACACCCGGCATCTTCACGCCCCGGCGCCGGCTGGACCGCGCCATGGTCGCCTCGGCCTGGGGCGGGGCCTCGGACGCCGATGTGGTCGTGCACCTGATCGACGCCGCCTCCCATATTGCCTCCGAGGGCAAGGAGGGCCAGGCCGCCGACCGTCGCTCGGCCGAGGACACCGAGACCATCATCGCCAATCTGAAGGCCTCGAACACCCAGGTCATCCTGGCGCTGAACAAGATCGACGGCATGCGCCGCGACACCCTGCTGGCCCTGTCGCATGCGATGTTCGAAACCGGCGTCTATTCCGAGGTCTATATGATCTCGGCCCTGAGCGGCGACGGGGTCGACGATCTCAAGCAACGGCTGGCCCGGTCGATGCCGGCGGGGCACTGGCTCTATCCGGAGGATCAGTCGGCCGACGTACCGATGCGGGTGCTGGCGGCCGAGATCACGCGCGAGAAGGTCTATCTGCGGGTCCATGAGGAGCTGCCCTATTCCGCGGCGGTAGAAACCACGGCCTTCGAGGACAAGGCCGACGGCTCGGCCCGGATCGAAC
>JBEIJS010000118.1:0-7225 GCA_040380105.1 Caulobacteraceae bacterium
GATGAGCAACCGGTCGATGTGGCCGTCCTGCTGTTCGGCACCAACGACGCCCAGGGTATCGACACCGGCGGCGACATTCACCGGTTCGGCACCGACGGCTGGAAGGCCGCCTATGGCCGCCGGATTGACGATCTGGTCGCCCTGCTGCGCGGCCGGGACGTCGTGGTCTATTGGGTCGGTCTGCCCCGAATGAAGCGGGACAGCTTTGACGATCAGATGATGCTGATCAACGGCGTGGTCGAGGCGCGGATGCGGGCGCTGGCCGTGCCCTATATCCAGACCGTGGGCCTGACCTCGAACGGCGACGGTGACTATGAGGCCTATCTTCCCACGGAGGGCGGACGCCGTGTGCTGATGCGTGCCGGCGACGGCATCCATATGTCGATGGCCGGCTATGTGCGGATGAGTGCCCCGGTCGCGGCGATGATCAGGCGCGACTCCGGACTGGATCGCGTGCCGGCAACGGGTCCGGCCGCCCCGCCGCCCGCAGAGCCCGCCGCCTGAGCATGAAACGGCTCGCCGGGGTCCTCGTCGCGGCTGCCCTGGCGTCCGGTGCGGCCGCGCAGGTTCCCTATGGCCCGGCGGACATTCCTGTGCCGGGCCTTTCCGTCTGTCCCGACGGCCTGTGTCAGCCCGGGGCGCTCAACGGCGTATTCGAAGCCCTGTCGGAGGCGGAAGCCGGTCGGGGTCAGGCGCCCGTGCACATCCTCCAGATCGGTGACAGCCACACCGCAGGCGACCGGATCACCGGCAAGCTGAGGACGGCGCTGCAGGGGCGATTTGGCGACGGTGGCCGCGGCGTGCTTCCGCCCGGCATACCTTATGCCGGCTATTCGCCGACGGGGGTTGAGGTGACGGCGGAAGGCTGGACCGCCACCCTCGCGCCGCTGGTCGGCAACACCGGCTATGTCCGGGCCGGCGTGGGGCTGACGGGGGTGCAGGCGATCACCGTCCAGCCGGGCGGGACCCTGACCGTTCGAAGCGACCGCCCTTCGCCCGCTCCCTTGAGCATCGGCCTGTGCGGGGAGGGACCCGGCCGGTTGCAGGTCACGGCCGATGACGAGATCTGGACCGTCTCCCTTGATGACGGGGGCTGCACGACCCTGATCGCGAAATCGAACCACCGGCCAATGGTCCTCGAGGCCATGGACGGGGTCGTGTCACTGGACGACCTGCGCCTGACCCTCGGAACCCCCGGGGTCGAGCTCTCCAACCTCGGCGTGGTCGGCGCGACGCTCCGGGATCTGGCCTCGCGCGATCAGGCCGTGGTGGCGCGGGAGCTGGCGGCCTGGCAGCCTGCGCTGATCGTGCTGGCCTTCGGCACCAATGAGGGGTTCGACGACAGGCTCGACCCGGTGGCCTATGAGGCGCTGCTGCGCGGGCAGATCACGCGGCTGCGGCGGCTGGCACCGGCGGCGTCCCTGATGATCCTGGGCGCGCCGGACGCGCTGCGGAGGGGTGTCACCAACGGCTGCAGCGCGGATGGCGGACGCAGCCCTCCGCCGTCGCTGGCGCTGGTGCGGGACGTGCAACGCCGGGTCTCGGCCGACATGGGTGTGGCGTTCTGGGACTGGCACGGACGGATGGGTGGCGACTGTTCGGCGGATCGGCTGGCGACACGAGGTGAGCCCTTGATGTTGCGCGACCGGGTGCATTTCAGTTCTGCCGGCGCTGACTGGATCGGCGGCATGCTCCATGCCGACCTGATGACCGCCTATGAGGCCTGGTCGGCGCGGCGCAGGGGGGGCGAATAGATGCTCTTCCCCACGCTCGCCTTCGGCGTCTTCTTCCTGTTCGTCTATTTCACCGCCTGGTCGCTGGATCGCGAAAACGGGCGTCGCAAACTGTTCCTGCTACTGGCCAGCTGGTTCTTCTATGCCCAGTGGGACTGGCGCTTCGTCGCCCTGCTGATCGCCTCGGCGGTGCTGAACTGGGGCGTCGGCGCGCTGATCGCACGGCAACCGGGGGCGAAGAAGGCCTGGATGGTCGGCCTCGGGGTCGCGGCCAATCTGCTGATCCTCGGCTTCTTCAAATACTACGGTTTCTTCATCGAACAGGCCGGCGACCTGCTGATGCGGTTCGGCTGGGAGCGGGACCTGCCGCTGCTGCAGATCGTCCTGCCGGTCGGGATCTCGTTCTTCACCTTCCAGGGCATCAGCTATGTCGTGGACGTTCATCGCGGCAAGACGCCCCCGGCGAAGAGCCTGCTCGACGTCATGCTGCTGATGAGCTTCTTCCCGCATCTGGTGGCCGGGCCGATCGTGCGGGCCTCGGATCTGCTGCCGCAGTTCGACCGGGCCCCGCGGCTGACGCGGGAGATGGCGACCTATGGTCTGCTGCTGATCGTCTGGGGCCTGTTCAAGAAGACGGTGATCGCGTCGGAACTGTCGGTGAGCCTGGTCGATCCGGTGTTCTTCGACCCGTCTGCCTACTCGGCTTTCGACATCGCCGCAGCGACCTATGGCTATGCGGTCCAGATCTATTGCGACTTCTCGGCCTATTCGGACATGGCCATCGGCCTGGCCGCCCTGCTGGGCTATTCCTTCCCGCGCAATTTCGACCAGCCTTACCGCGCAGCGTCGCTGCAGAGCTTCTGGCGGCGCTGGCATATCAGCCTGTCCAGCTGGCTGCGGGACTATCTCTATGTGCCGCTGGGCGGCGGGCGTAAGGGGCTGGCCTCGTCCTGCGTGAACGTCTTCATCACCATGCTGCTGGGCGGGCTCTGGCACGGGGCGGCCTGGACCTTCCTGGCCTGGGGGGCCCTGCACGGCGGTGTGCAGGTCATCGAACGGCTGGGCCGGGCGGCCTTCGGCGACCGCAAGGTGGTGCCGACCGTGATCGGGGTGCTGGTCACCTTCCACATCGTCTGCCTCGGCTGGATCCTGTTCCGCGCAGAGAATTTCGAACTGGCCATGGCCATGCTGCAGGGGCTGGGCCGGGTCGGGCCGGTGACGATGCTGACACCCCTGCTGCTGACCCTGATTGTCGGTGGCCTGGCCATGCACTGGCTGCCGCCGCGCGCCATCGAGGGCGTGGCCGGGCGGCTTAAGGCGGCACCGTCGGTGACCCTGGGCCTGCTGATCGGGGCGGCCATTCTGCTGGTCGAGGCCGTCCGTCCCGAAGGCGTGGCCCCCTTCATCTATTTCCAGTTCTGAGCCGGCGATGACCGACGAACGCCATCCCCCTGAAATCCCCCTGGAGCCGTTTCAGGTCTACCGGCCGGAATCGCCCTTTCCGCCGCTGGACGACGGTCTGTCGTCCGGGGGGAGCGATCCTTACAGCGACGGGAGCCAGCATGCCGACGCTGACGACCTGCCGACCCGCGAGAACCGGCTGGTGGCGCTGGGGCGGTTCGCCTTTCCGCCCGCTCCGCCGCTGGACGACGAAGGACTCGCTGCCCGCGATCGCCGCTGGGCCAGCCGCACGATCCTGGTCAGTGCGGCCTTCCTGCTCGTGTTCAACGCCGTCTCGCCCCTGAACTGGTCGCGGCAGCAGGCTCCGTCCTGGCTGCAGGGCACGGTCCAGCAGTTTTCAGAGGTCTGGGTCGGTCAACTGGCGGTCTTCGGCGTCGACATGCCGCGTCAGGGCGTGCGCGAGGCCTGGACCGCGGCCCGGGATGCGCGCTTCGCAGGTCAGGAACCGGCACCGCCCGCGCCTTGACCGGAGCCTTGCCCGGACCCTAGCGTGCCGCAGCCCATCGGGGCCGGTCGTCTGGGGAGTTCATCATGCGTCATCGTCTGCTCGGTCGGGCCCTGCCCGCCTTTGTGCTTCTGGCCGCCCTGGCCGGCCCCGTGCTGGCGCAGGAGGGTCGGACCTATCAGCAGCCGCCGGCCCCGATCGCCGAAATTCTCGACACCCGACCGACCCCGACGCCCAGCCTGTCGCCCGACCGGACGATGCTGGCCCTGTTCGATCGCGCCAACCTGCCGCCCATCGCCGAAATGGCCGAGCCGATGCTGCGGCTGGCCGGCTACCGGATCAATCCGCGCAACAACGGCCAGGCCAACAGCCGGGTGACCTGGCTGACCGGCCTCAGCTTCCAGCCCGTCGCCGGCGGACCCGCGCAGGCGGTCAGCCTGCCGGCCAATTCCCGCTTCCTCTCGCCCGGCTGGTCGCCGGACGGCCGCTCGGTGGCCCTGCTGATGGATGCGCCGACCGGGCTGGAGCTGTGGGTGGTGGACGTGGCCAGCGGCAGCGCGCGCAAGCTGACCGACGCCCGGGTCAATGCTGCGATCGGCGGGGCCTTCGACTGGCTGCCGGACAGTTCCGGTCTGGTCGTCCGCATGACGTCGCAGGGTAGGGGCCCGGCGCCGGACGTCAGCCGTCCGCCTGAAGGCCCGATCGTCGAGGAAAGCTTCGGCCGCACGGCCCCCGCGCGGACCTATCAGGACCTGCTGTCGAACGCCGGGGACGAGGCCCTGTTCGAATACTATTTCACCTCCCAGCTGACCCTGGTCCCGCTGGCAGGGCAGGCGCGGACGCTGGGGACGGCGGCCGTCTATCTGGGGTCGGGCGTCTCGCCGGACGGTCGCTATGTCCTGCAGACCCGGGTGCGTCGGCCCTACAGCTATGTCGTCCCCGCGGCCCTGTTCCCGGCCGATGTTCTGGTGACGGATATGGAGGGCGTGGTCGTGCACCGGGTCGCCGACCTGCCACTGCGCGACAACATCCCGACGCCGTTCGACTCTGTGGCACCGGGCCCGCGCTCCGCCCAGTGGCGGGCCGACGCCCCGTCGACCCTGGTCTGGGTCGAGGCCCAGGACGGCGGCGATCCCCGCACCCCGGCCGAGGTGCGCGACCGGGTGTTCACCCTTGAGGCTCCGTTCGACTCCGCACCGACGCCGCTGATCGATCTGAAGGACCGCTTCGCCGGCATGGTCTGGGGCGATGCCGATACCGCCCTGGTCGTCAGCCGACAGTTCAACAGCCGGCGCGAGACCCGCTATCTGGTCGATCCCTCGAACCCCGGACAGGAGCGCGTCCTGCTGGAGCGGAACTATCAGGACCGCTACAACGATCCGGGCTCCCCGGTGACCGAACCCAATGCCAGCGGCTTCCCGGTCATGCGGTTCACCGCCGACCGCACCCGTGTGCTCATGACCGGTGCCGGGGCGACGCGGGCAGGGGAGTATCCCTTCCTGTCGAGCATGGACCTTGTCACCGGCCTGATGGAGCGGATCTGGACCTCGGCGGACGGGGTCTATGAGAGTGTCGTCGGCATCCTCGATGAGGACGGTCGGCGGATGGTGACGCGGCGGGAGACCCGCACCGATCCGCCCAATCTCTTTGTCCGTGATCTGGACGCCGATGCGACGCCACTGACCCGCTTCCCGGATCCGGCCCCGCAGATGGCCGGGGTGACGAAACAGCTGATCAGCTACACCCGCGCCGACGGGGTGCAGCTGTCCGGGACGCTCTATCTGCCCGCCGGCTACGACAAGGACCGCGACGGGCCGCTGCCGCTGGTCATGTGGGCCTATCCGGCCGAGTTCACCGACGCGGCCGTGGCGGGGCAGGTGGTCGACACCGCCAACCGCTTCACAAGGCCGGGCGGCATCAGCCACCTGTTCCTGCTGACCCAGGGCTATGCCGTGCTGGACGACCCCTCGATGCCGATCGTCGGCGTCAACGGGGCCGAGCCCAACGACACCTACATCCAGCAGCTGACGGCCAGCGCCGAGGCGGCGGTCGAGGCAGTCGTGGGCATGGGCGTCGCCGACCGCGACCGCATCGCCGTCGGCGGGCACAGCTACGGGGCCTTCATGACCGCCAATCTGCTGGCCCACACCGACCTGTTCCGCACCGGCATCGCGCGGTCGGGTGCCTACAACCGCACCCTGACCCCGTTCGGCTTCCAGGCCGAGCAGCGCACCTACTGGGAGGCCGGCGACACCTATACGGAGATGTCGCCCTTCACCTTCGCCAACCGGGTCAATGAGCCGATCCTGCTGATCCACGGCGAGGCGGACGACAACTCCGGTACCTTCCCGGTCCAGTCAGAGCGGTTCTATGCGGCGCTGAAGGGCAATGGTGCCAATGTCCGCTACGTCGTCCTGCCGCTCGAGGCCCACGGCTACCGGGCACGGGAGTCGGTCGGCCACACCCAGTGGGAGATGACCCGCTGGCTGGACCGGTATCTGAAGAACGCCGGGCCGCGGGTAGCGCCGACCGCGGCTCCCTGACCGGTCCCGCGCGTTGTGGCCAGCGCGCGGAACCGTCTTGCCTTCCAGCGCAACATTCCTGTTGCGCCAGCGTCGTTTGTCGGGCCACGCTGCAAGAACGTTGCAGCGGGAGCGGCATGGCCTTCGACGAGATGTCCGGTGACGGCGGGGGAGTCCGCGAAAGCTATCGCGGGCTCGCGCGCTGGCTGGCGGACGCCCCCGACGGCTTGCTGCAGGCCCGCTCGCGTCAGGCGGAGCTGTTCTTCCGCCGCATGGGGATCACCTTCGCCGTCTATGGCGATGCCGAGTCCAGCGAGCGGCTGATCCCGTTCGATGTCGTCCCCCGCATCATCGGTGCCTCTGAATGGGCGGGGCTTGAGGCCGGGCTGACCCAGAGGGTCCGGGCGATCAACCTGTTCCTGGCCGATGTCTATGGCGCGCAGGAATGTCTCAAGGCCGGCATCGTGCCGGCCGAGCTGATCCTGACCAATCCCCACTATGTGCCCGAGATGCAGGGCCGGCGTCCGCCGCGCGGGGTCTGGGTGCATATCGCCGGCGTCGATCTGGTCCGCACGGGCGAGGACGGCTTCTATGTGCTCGAGGACAACTGCCGCACCCCGTCCGGTGTCTCCTACATGCTGGAGAACCGCGAGATGATGATGCGGTTGTTCCCCGACCTGTTCGCCGACTATCCGGTGCGGCCGGTCGAGACCTATACCGACATGCTGCTGGCCAGCCTGCGCGGGTCGGCACCCGAGGCGGCGGGCGGTGATCCGACCATCGTGGTGCTGACGCCCGGGCCGTTCAACTCGGCCTATTACGAACACTCCTTCCTGGCCGACAAACTGGGCGTCGATCTGGTCGAGGGGCGCGATCTGTTCGTTGATGACGGCAAGGTCTTCATGCGCACGACCCAGGGCCGTCAGCAGGTCGATGTGATCTATCGGCGGATCGATGACGACTTCCTCGATCCCCTGACCTTCCGGCCGGATTCCAGCCTTGGCGTGCCCGGCCTCATGACTGCCTATCAGGCTGGGACGGTGACCCTGGCCAATGCGGTCGGC
>JBEIJS010000119.1:0-7209 GCA_040380105.1 Caulobacteraceae bacterium
CCGGCGACCTCGAAGGCGTCCTTGCCGCCCGTCTCGGTGACGCGGATGGCGACGTTGGCCTCGGCTTCCTTGAGCAGTCGGTCGCGGATGACGCGCGACTGGACCTTGTCGCCCTCGCGGCCGGCCAGCGGGCTGTCATTGACCGAGACGGTCATGGAGATGGTGGGGGGATCGATCGGCTGGGCGGGCAGGGCCTCGGTCACCTCCAGGGCGCACAGGGTGTCTGCCACGGTGGCCTTGGACATGCCGGCGATGGCGACGATGTCGCCGGCCTCGGCGCTGTCAACCGGCTGGCGCTTCAGGCCGCGGAAGGCCAGCACCTTGGTGATCCGACCCTGTTCGATGGTCTTGCCGTCGCGCGACAGGGCCTTGAGGGCCATGCCCGGAACGGCCTTGCCGCTCTCGATCCGGCCGGTCAGCAGGCGGCCGAGGAAGGGATCGCTCTCGATCAGCACATTCAGGATCTGGAACGGCTTGTCGGCGGCCTCGACCTGCTTCGGCGGCGGCACATGGTCGACGATCAGGTCGAACAGGGGGCCGAGGTTGTCGCTCGGCTGGTTCAGGTCGAGCGTGGCCCAGCCGGCGCGGCCCGAGGCGTAGATGTGCGGGAAGTCCAGCTGCTCGTCGGTCGCGCCGATCGCGGCGAACAGGTCGAAGGCGGCGTTATGGACGCGATCCGGATCCGCGTGGGCGCGGTCGACCTTGTTGATGCACAGGATCGGACGAAGGCCCATCTTCAGGGCCTTGGTCAGAACGAATTTGGTCTGGGGCATGACGCCCTCTTCGGCGTCGACCAGCAGGACGCAGCCGTCCACCATGCCCAGGATACGCTCGACCTCACCGCCGAAGTCGGCGTGGCCGGGGGTGTCGATGATATTGATCCGGGTCTCGCCCGCCTTGCCGTTCCAGAGCACGCTTGTGCATTTGGCCAGGATGGTGATGCCGCGCTCGCGCTCCTGGTCGTTGGAGTCCATGGCGCGTTCGGTCGTCGCCTCATTGGCTCGGAACACGCCCGACTGGGCCAGAAGCTGGTCGACCAGCGTGGTCTTGCCGTGGTCGACGTGGGCGATGATGGCGACGTTGCGCAGATTCATTTGACTATCAGACGTGCAAGGCGGCCGGCCCGGGCGAGTGTTTGGGTCGGCGGCTGGGTTCAGGCGACGGTGCGGGGAGCGCGCGCCTCATACAGGGGCGCAGGCGGAAACGCCAGTGCGTGAACGCGCAACGGCCTGGCGGAGGTTCTGTCGCCCTGAAAACAGGCATTGGAATGGCGCGCCGGTGAGTGCAGCCGGTTCCGGCCCCGAATGATCCCGATCCCGGAGAGTGGTCGTGACTCTGACGGCAAACCGACACACGAATTGAATAGAAGCGTCCGGGGTTTGGCGCATGGCCCGGGGCAGACCCGCCACTGGCCATGCGATTGGGGGCGTCATGACCGAGATCGGACTGGGGGGATGGCGGGCTCTGACGCGGCCGCCGAACGGGCGGCGCAGCTGGATCATCCGCGGCGTCGCCCGTCTGGAGCTTCTGATATCGAGCCTGCCCCGTCTTCACGACCCGATCATGCTCTGCCTCCTGGCGGTGCTCGCATCCAGCGCGCTGTTCCTGTTGTTTCCGACGATGGATATGGCGGCCAGCGAGGCCTTCTTCCGGGCCGGGGCCGGCTTCCCCCTGAGCCAGGAGCCCCTGTTGAAGGCGTTCCGGAAAAGCGCCGACCTGGCTCTGGTCCTTCTCGTCACCGGACTGATTGTGGGCCTGGTCTGGGGAATAGCGCGCCGGGGGCCCAGCGCACTGGTTTCTGCCCGTCGCTCCGTCTTTCTGATCGCGGCCCTGGTCATCGGCCCCGGCCTGGTCGTCAACGGCCTGTTCAAGAGCTGGTGGGGTCGGCCCCGGCCCGTGGCGGTGGACGTCTTCGGCGGCGAGGCCCCCTATCAGACCGTCTGGCGCATCAGTGACTGGTGCCAGTCCAACTGTTCCTTCGTCAGCGGCGAGGCCTCGTCCGCAGCCTGGCTGGTGGCCGCCACTGTCCTGATCCCGGCTCGCCTGCGCCCGGTTCTGGTCCCGCCCGTCGTCCTCTACGCCCTGCTGATTTCGTTGAACCGGCTCGCGTTCGGCGGCCATTTTCTTTCTGACATCGTGCTGTCCTGGGCGATCAGTGGACTGGTCTTTGCCATCCTGTACCGCGTGATGGTCAGCGCCCCCGGCGTGGCGACCCGGGCGCGGGTCAGGGCCTGGAAGGGCTTGTCCCAGGGTTCCCCGCCTGCCCCGGTGAAATCCTGTCCTGCCGCCGCGCCTCGCCCGGAGGCGCAGCGACAGGATCAACTCAGCGAACGATGGCTCTAGACCTTCGCAGACCGGTTCCGCACCCAGCTGTAGAGCGCCAGGGTCAGCACCGCGAAGACCGCGATCCCTGACAGCATGGCCGGCCAGGTTGAGCCCTCGGGCAGCATGGCGAAGGGGGCCTCATTGTTGGTGGAGACAATCACCCCGGCCGTCATGACCAGGAACAGGCTCTCGCCGACGATCAGGCCCGAGGCCAGCAGTACGCCCATCCGGCGGCCGACGTCGGCGAACCGGGTGGTCTTGATCGCCTTGTCATAGATCCAGCCGCACACGGCACCGACGACCAGCAGGGTGGTTACGGCGGCGGGCAGGTAGAAGCCGATACCGACGGCCAGGGGCGGCAGCTTCATCTTCCCTTTTGTGACGGCGCCCAAAAGGATGTCGAGCAGGATGATGACCGCGCCGATTGCGGCACCGATGCCGATCAGATCCCAACGCAGATCGCCGCCGATGACGCCGCGGGCCAGGGCCGAGATCAGCGTGGCCTGGGGGGCCGCCAGGGGCTCATCGGCAATCCCGACAGGGCCACCCTCGAAGCCGAATGCCTTGTTCAACAGGTTGAGGATCAGCGGAATGACGAGGGCACCGGCAATAACGCCTACGATCAGGGCCGTCTGCTGCCGCCAGGGCGTGGCCTGGACCAGCTGGCCGGTCTTCAGGTCCTGAAGGTTGTCGTTGGCGATGACGGCCACGGCAAAGACGATCGCGGTCACGATCAGGGCAAAGGCGATCACCGACGGGTCGGCAGGCAGGCCGGCCAGCTGCAGCACGCCCAGCATCAGCAGGGAGGCGATGACGATGGCCAGGATCCCGACCCCCGATACCGGGCTGTTCGAGGAGCCGATCAGTCCGGCCATATAGCCGCAGATGGCTGCCACGGCGAAACCGATCAGGACCACATAGACCAGGCCGCCGCCGACCAGCAGGGCCGTCGAACTGGCCAGGGTCGGATTGCCCTGGGCGAACCAGGCGAGGATGAAGCCGATGCCGATCAGGCAGGCGACCGACAGGCCGGCCACGATATTGATCGGGATGTCCTGCTCGGTGCGATCCAGCACGCCGCCGTCCTGACGGCGACGGTTTGCGGCAAGCGCCGAGGACAGGCCGCCGATCAGGGGGCCGGCCAATTTGATCAGGGTCCAGATGGCGGCCACACCGATGACGCCGGCTCCCATCAGGCGGACCTCGCGACGCCAGACCGTGCTGGCCAGTTCCTCGGCCGCGGCCCCGGGTTCCAGGGTGGTGGCGATGGAGGGAATGCCGTTGGCGGTCAGCCAGGCGATGGTCTCGGGGCTGGTCAGGATCGGCACGGCGATCGCCCAGGCCAGGATCAGGCCGAACAGCTGGGCCAGGCCGACACTGAGGCCGATCAGGTGACCGGCGCCCAGCAGGGCGAACTGCATGCTGAAACCGATGCCGGTCGCACCCCCGCCCAGCGACGCCGGCAGTTTGATGAATTTGGTCGCCTCGGCCGCGAACACTCGCCCCGCGACCAGCAGGGCATAGCCCGCTGACACGACGGCCCCGGTGATCACGACCCACAGGCCCGAGGCGTTCTCGCGCACCGCGCTCTCGGTCTGTTCAGCCCCGCGCGAACCGACGGTCAGGACCTCGGCCGCGGCAACGCCCTCCGGATAGGGCAGGCCACCGTTGACCACCAGGGCGCGGCGCAGGGGGATGGAGAAGGTCACGCCGAGGATGCCGCCGAACACGCAGATCAGCACCGACTCCCAGAACGGAAAGCCCGTCCACCAGCCGACCATGACCAGTCCGGGCAGGACAAAGATGATCGAGCTCATGGCCCCGCCGACCGACGCCACGGTCTGCACGGTCATGTTTTCCCAGATGGTCGAGTCCTTGAACATCCGCAGGATGGCCATGGAGATGACCGCTGCCGGGATGGCCGAGGCGAAGGTCAGCCCGACCTTCAGGCCCAGATAGGTGTTTGCGGCGGTGAACACGACGGCCAGCAGACAGCCCAGCACCAGGGCCCGCAGCGTCAGTTCGATCCGTTTGACGCCGCTGACGGGCGCGCTCGCGGGTGTTTCGGTCATGGGTTTCCTCTCCCTCTTTGCCGCGGAGGTAAGCCGAGAAAGTGGTGAGTGGCTAGTGGTTAGTGGCGAGCGCGGCCGGATCCGGCATGCCCCTGCGCCGGATCCAGCAACCACCAATCTCCAACCACCGATAACTCCCCGCCACTCGCCACTCGCCGCTCGCCGCTCTACACCCTGCCCATGCCCGAACTCCCCGAGGTCGAAACCGTCCGCCGTGGCCTTGAGCCGGTGCTCACCGGTGCGCGCCTGACGCGCGTGCGCCAGAACCGCCCCGACCTGCGCTTTCCCTTTCCCGACCGGTTCGTGGAGCGGCTGGAAGGTGCGACCGTCGAACGCCTCGAACGCCGCGCCAAATACCTGCTGTTCCCCCTGTCGACCGGCGAGACCTGGGTCAGCCATCTGGGCATGACCGGCCGCTTCACCCTCGACGGCGAGCAGCTGGGCGAGTTCGAGGAGGCCGCGCCCATCGCGGGCAAGCATGAGCATATGAGCCTCTGCGCCGTGCGCGACGGCGTCACGACCCGCGTGGGTTTCGCCGATGCCCGCCGCTTCGGCTTCATGGGCCTGATCCCCACCGGGGCGGTCGAGGCCCATCCCTGGTTTGCCGGCCTCGGCCCCGAACCGCTCGGCAACGGCTTTTCCGGCGCCCATCTCGCCGAGGCCTTTGCTGGCCGGAAGCCGACCATCAAGGTCAGCCTGCTGGACCAGCGCCATGTCGCCGGTCTCGGCAACATCTATGTCTGCGAGGCCCTGTACCGCGCCCGGATCTCGCCCCTGATCGCGGCGGGCAAGGTCTCGAAACCCCGGCTCGAAACCCTCGCCGCCGTGGTCCGCGATGTGCTGGGCGAGGCCATCCTCGCCGGCGGCTCGACGCTGAAGGATTTCGCCAATGCCGACGGCGGCCAGGGCTATTTCCAGCACCGTTTCGACGTTTACGGCCGCGAGGGCCAGCCCTGCCTGGCGGACGGCTGTACCGGCGTGATCAAGCGCACCGTCCAGGGCGGGCGTTCGACCTTCTGGTGCCCGGTTTGTCAGAAGCGGTGACGAGAGTGGCGAGTGGCGAGGGGGGACCCTTCCGTCCTGCAGCATCCTCAGGCCTTGTCCGGGCACTCCCGAACCCACTAATCACTCGCCACTCGCCACTCGCCACTCGCCACTCGCCACTAACCACTCCCCCGGAGCGCACCGCATGGCCGACACCTACGCCACCCTCCTGATCGAACGCCACGCCGACGGCTATGCCCTGGTGACCCTGAACCGGCCCGAGGCGCTGAACGCCCTCAACTCGGCCCTGTTCAGGGACCTGTCGGACTTCCTCGATGCGGTCGAGCACGATGACAGTGTCCGCTGCCTGATCCTGACCGGCTCGGGCGACAAGGCCTTCGCCGCCGGCGCCGACATCAAGGAGATGTCGGACCAGACCTATGCCCAGATGTACACGGGCAATTTCTTCGCTCTCGGCCACGACCGCATCACCCGGTTCAGGAAGCCGATCATCGCCGCAGTCAACGGCTTCGCCCTCGGCGGCGGCTGCGAGCTGGCCATGCTGTGCGACTTCATCGTGGCGTCCGAAAAGGCCAAATTCGGCCAGCCCGAGATCAACCTCGGCGTCGCCCCGGGCATCGGCGGCTCCCAGCGCCTGACCCGTCTGGTCGGCAAGTCCAAGGCCATGGACATGGTCCTGACCGCCCGGATGATGGACGCCGCCGAAGCCGAACGCGCCGGCCTCGCCAGCCGCGTCGTCCCGCACGACACCCTGCTGGACGAGGTCCGCAAGATCGCCGCCAGGATCGCCTCGCAAAGCCCGCTGGCCGTCATGGCCAACAAGGAAATGGTCAACGCCGCCCTGGAGACCACCCTGACCCAGGGCGTCCAGTTCGAACGCCGCCTGTTCCACAGCCTGTTCGCCTTCGACGACCAGAAGGAAGGGATGGCGGCGTTTGTCGAGAAGCGGAAGCCGGTGTTTACGGGGAAATAGGGGCGCAGGCTCGAGGGATTAGGGATTCGGGATTGGGGATGAGGACGTTGAGGTTCAGAGATCCGCTCCATACCCGAGCCCCCAATCCCTAAACCCTGACCCCCCAGACTCTTCGTTGACCGTCATACCCCTTTCCGCTATAGCCGCCCGCTCTTCGAGATTTCCCCGCCGTGGACCGTGCTCCGCGGCGTTTCCGTTCGTAAGGTTTGACTGATGGCCAACAACCCCGGCGCCAAGAAAGCGATCCGCAAGATCGCGGCCCGCACCGAAGTGAACAAGGCGCGCCGCACGCGCGTCCGCACCTTCCTGCGCAAGTTTCAGGAAGCCGTCTCGGGCGGCGACGCCGGTGCCGCGAAGACCGCCTTCATCGAGGCCCAGTCCGAGCTGATGCGCGCCGTCTCCAAGGGCGTGGTTCACAAGAACACCGGCTCGCGCAAGGTCGGCCGTCTGGCCGCCCAGCTGAAGAAGATGGCTGCCGCCTGATTTTTCGGAGTTCGGACGGCCTTTCACCCGGTTGTCACGGCAAAATACAGTGATTTCAACGGCGAGGGCGCGAAGGCTCCCTCGCCGTTTGCACGTGCGCCGGTAACCACGATCCGGCGGAAAGGTGTTCGCTTGCGTGGGGAAATCGCGATTTTCGTTTACGAAATCCGGCTTTAGCGGAGTCAACAATTTTAACTGCAATTCGAGTCGCGAATCAGCGTTGACGCCCCCCTCGCCAAGGGTAAGTTCGAGCCGCTGACGCACTTCCATTTCCATACGGAATGAATGCGGCGCGGAACCTGTTTTCGTGTCGGCGTGAGACGCCTGTTCCAGAGTACGACCCCACCCGCG
>JBEIJS010000120.1:0-6978 GCA_040380105.1 Caulobacteraceae bacterium
CGTGAGTCCGGCCACCGTTTTAATGTGGATCCAGATCCGGGTTTGGGTGCGATCGAGTCCAGACCGGTTTCGACCTAGAGCCCGTCCCGCCGGGCCTTCCGGTCACCATAGACGGCGAGCAGCCAGGCGATCACGATGATGGGGAGCAGGATCATGTTGAAGGTCTCGCCCGGCACCTCCACCGGAAGAGGTCTCCAGAATCCCAGGTTCGCGACGGCCCCAGCCGTCAGCAGGACCTGCAGGCCAAGTCCGAGCGCAAGGAGGTCCCGTCGCGCCGCAACCACATAGCCCTCGAACAGACCGACCGCGATCTGGTTGACCCCGATCAGAGCAAACAGAGGAATGATCGTGGCCGCCGACGTGCTCAGGTCCAGCCCTGCGATCGTACCTGCGCCTCCGTCAGGACTGAAGACATGGACCCCGCCGCGCGCCAGGTTCATGAGAGCGAACAGACCAAGGACGATGGTCGGCCCGGATTTGATCGGGTTCATGTGAACAGCGTCCCCCGGTGTTCAGCCTTCCGCCTCGTCGACATAGGTGCCCCCTCGACTCTGGGGCCCGGTCTTCTGGTGGGTTTCATGGTTCTGCTCCCTTTGCTCATATTGCACCATGAGTGCCGTTATATGGCAAGCATCACTGGCGTTGACAGTCCGCCGTGTGAGGTTGAGGTGCCCTTCGCGGCGGGATCTGGACAACCGTTGCAGCCCAAAGGTTCGCGGCTTCACCCGCCGTCATAGGCCGGTCGCATCAGCGACAGCAGGCGATCAGCTAACTCCGGGGTGGAGCCAATGCCTTCGGCGGGGTCGCAATCAAGCATGCCGCTCGTCAGCAGTGAAACAAACCCGTGGACAGTCACCCAGGCAAAGGCGACGCCCAGCGTCTGGTCGACACCGTCCGGGCGGCGGGTCTCGGCGACCGCCAGGGTCAGGACGTGCCGACAGCGGTCTCCGGCCCGGGCGAGGACGCTGTCTGGTGAGGTGATGTAGCCGGGCTGGAACATCATCGCATAGGTCCTGGGCCGCTCTAGCGCGAAGGCGATATAGCCCAGGCCGATGGCTTTCAGCCGATCCCAGGGATCAACGCCCGCTGTGTCTCGCCGCTCCAGCATCCGGGCGGTCAGCGCATCAAAGCCTTCGGCGAGGCCTGCGGCCATGAGGTCGGCGCGTGACGGAAAATAATGGGCCGGGGCAGCATGGGAGACGCCCGCCCGACGCGCCACTGCCCGCAGACTGACCCGGGACTCAGGCAACTCCTCGATCAGCGCGGCGGCAGCCGCGACCAGCGCCGCGCGCACATCGTCCGGCCGTGATCCATCACCCTTTTTCCCAGTGCCGCCGGTCAGCAAACCTACCTCGTCTTGACAGTGTCAAGTTGCCAATCTATCCGCCTTGACACTGTCAAGCAATGGAGACTGAGCGATGCCTGAGACGGTCTTTTCGATCACCAGCACCGGCGCAATGGTCGCCTGGGTGGCCCTTATCGCCGCCCGTTTCATCCCGGCATTGCGGCGTTGGGTCGATCCAGTGGCCGGCTATGTCCTGCCTGCACTGCTCTCGGTCGCCTACGGTGTCCTGCTGTTCAGCTACTGGGGTCAGAGTAATGGCGGTGGCTTCGCCTCCCTCGCCTCCGTGTCAGCCCTGTTCGCCGTGCCGGAGGTGCTGCTGGCAGGCTGGATCCACTACCTCGCCTTCGATCTCTTCGTCGGTGGCTGGATCGCGCGAACCGGCTCGGCGGCGGGGATCAGCCCCCTGCTCCTGACCCCGATCCTTCTGGCGACCTTCCTCGCCGGACCCGTCGGTTACCTCGCCTATGTGCTGCTGCGGCCGCTGATCAGCCCGAAGGTCGGATCATGACGCTCAGGACGAACAGTCACAGGCGTACCCCTTCGTTCAAGGGCTGGGAGCCGGCGATGGCCGTCGTCGGTGCGGCTCTTCTGGTAGCGATGATCCCCACTGGCTGGCTGGCCCTCATCGATGACCGCACGCTCAATGACGCAGGTATCTGGGACAAGCCGCTGAAATTCCAGCTTTCGAGCGGGCTGTTCCTGCTGATGGCGTCCTGGGTCGCTACCCGACTGCCCGCCGGCTGGCGCCATACCCCGGCCGGCCGCTATGTGGTCTGGGCGGCGATTTTATCGACCCTGTTCGAGGTCGGCTACATTGCCTTTCAGGCCAGCAGGGGACAGGCCTCCCACTTCAACTATTCCAACGGCTTCACCATCGCCATGTATGGCCTGATGGGTGCCGGGGCCGTGATCCTTACCTCGACTGCGCTGGTCCAGGGTATCGGGGTGCTGCGTCATGATGCGGGCGATCCACCGGCCTTCCGTCGTGCGCTGGGCTGGGGCCTTGTCCTGACCTTCGTGCTCGGAACCGCGACGGGTGCCTATATGAGCGCCCAGATGGGCGGTCACTGGGTCGGAGGGCCGGCCAGCGATGCGGGGGGTCTGCCGTTTCTTGGATGGTCGACCACAGCCGGCGATCTGCGCCCGCCGCACTTCCTCGGGATCCATGCCGCCCAGGTGCTGCCGATTACCGCCCTGATCCTTCTGGCGGTAAACCGCCGCCATGCTGACCTCCTGACCCGGCTGGCCATCGCGAGCTATGTGGCGATCACCGCCGCTGTTTTCTGGCAGGCGGTTTCGGGACAGCCGTTGATTGCTCTGTGATCCACTTGTCGCGGGGTTCGCCAGGAGCAGCCGATCTTGCCAAACCTTGTCCCCGGGACGAAAGGTAGCTCTGCCGGATGCGGGTCACGGTCGTCCCGGGTGATCTGGTTCCAGCGCCGGTATCCTCACGGCGGCCGGGCCGAAGCCGCTCTGGCGTAAATGGCTTGCCGTTCGACGGGATCCGGGTGAGACGATGCAGGACGCCGGGCAGGCACAGTTCATTCTCGCCGGCGACGCGGCCGGCGCGGTCCTCGCGACACACGAGCCCCTGAGCTTCTGGGGCGGTGTCGACCCGGCGACCGGCCTGATCATCGACATTCATCATCCCCTGCATGGCCAGTCCGTGACGGGCAGGATGCTGGTCATGCCCTCGAGCCGCGGGTCCTGCACCGGAAGCGGCGTGTTGCTGGACCTGGTCCTGAGCGGACGGGGGCCTTCGGCCCTGGTCTTCCGGGACCCCGAGGATGTGCTGACCCTGGGAGCCCTGGTCGCCGCCGGGATGTTTGACCGCGTCCTGCCGGTGCTGCGGGTATCGCCCGGAATTTTTGACGCACTGACGGGGGTCGCGGAGGCCCGCATCATCGGCAACACGCTTGAAGCACCGGGGCTAAGGCTGGCCATTGAGGCACCGCTGACGTCCGCTCTGGACCTGTCATCGGCGGACAGGGCGATGCTGGCCGGTGATGCCGGCATGGCGGCCCAGCAGTCGATGCAGATCATCTGCGCCATGGCCTCAAGTCAGGGGGCAGAGCGTCTGATCGATGTATCCCAGGGCCATATCGACGGCTGCATCTATGCCAGCCCGGCCAATCTGACCTTTGCCCGAAAGATGGCCGAGCTGGGCGGTCGCGTCCGCATACCCACCACGATGAATGCCATTTCCGTGGATCGGCAGAACTGGCGAGAACAGGGCGTGGCCCCCGCGTTCGGCCTGCCCGCGCAGCAACTGGCGGATGCCTATGTGCAGATGGGTTGTCGCCCCAGCTTTACCTGCGCGCCCTATCTGCTGGACACCGCTCCCGCGGCCGACGAGGTGATCGCCTGGTCAGAATCCAATGCCGTGATCTATGCCAACACCGTGCTGGGGGCCCGTACGGCGAAACATCCGGACTTCCTCGATCTTTGTATCGCCCTGACGGGGCGGGCACCGCTATCAGGGGTGTATCTGGATGCCGCCCGCAAGGCGCAGCGGGTCATCGACGTCCACCTCCCCGAGGGGATCGACGACGGCTTCTGGCCGCTGGTCGGCTATCTGGCCGGACAGCGGTCACCCGACCGGATTCCGCTGCTGTGCGGCCTCGCTCCGGGCCAGCCTTCGCGCGACGACCTGAAAGCCCTGTGCGCGGCTTTCGGAACGACATCCGCGTCGCCCATGCTGCATATCGAGGGTGTGACCCCCGAAGCGGGCATGGCAGCGGCACCTGACGCCGACCGTCTGGCCATCACCCGCGATGATCTGCGTACCGCCTGGGCCCATCTGAATGGCGGCACCGCGACGGTGGAGCTGGTGGCGATCGGAAGCCCGCACGCCTCGGTCGGGGAATGTCGGGCCCTGGCCGACGGCCTTGCAGGCGGACGTCGGCATGCCGGGACCCGGGTGATCGTGACGGCCGGGCGCGAGGTGATCCGCGAGGCCGGTGCCGAGGGACTGCTGACCCGCCTCAGGGCCAGTGGGGTTCAGGTCATCCAGGACATCTGCTGGTGTTCGATCCGCGAACCTGTCTTTCCGCCGGAAACGCAGACCACGCTGACCAATTCAGGGAAATACGCCCACTACGGGCCTGGGCTGAGCGGCCGGTCCGTGCGGCTGGGCAGCCTGTCAGACTGCGTCACGGCCGCCCTGACCGGGCAGGCCACCCCGCGCCTGCCGGACTGGCTGGACTGAGGCTTTGCGCCTCCTGCCCGATCCGGCGGGTTGCCCGGAGCACCCTCTGGCTCCATCACCGACAATGGTGCCGCTCCACGCCCGTCCGCCTTCCTGCAAAAGGCAGCGTGAGCGGCACCTGACAGTGCTGCAATGGCTTGAGTGACGGGACGCAACCTATACTCTGGAGCTTGCCACAAGCCGGCCGGAGACTCCCTTGCCCGAACCCATTCGCTCTATCCTCATCGTCGGCGGTGGGACTGCGGGCTGGATGGCCGCCGCTGCGCTGCAACGCACGTTGGGGCCCCATGCAAAGGTCACCCTGGTCGAATCCGACGACATCGGGATCGTGGGCGTAGGAGAGGCGACGGTTCCGCCCATTCGCGATTTCAACGCCATGATCGGTCTCGACGAGGCCGAATTCATGCGGGAGACAAAGGCGACATTGAAGGTCGCCATCGTGTTCAAGGACTGGGGGCATATCGGCAACCGTTACGTCCACCCGTTCGGCACCTTCGGCCGGGGACCGACCCTGGCGGAGTTCCAGCAAACCTGGTTCGCGCTCAGGGCGCGAGGTCTTGCCGGTGAACTGGCCGACTATTCGATCTGCTCCCGGGCCGCCGATGCCGGCAAGGTGGGAGATCGTGATCCGGATCCCCGCTCCCCCACGAACAGCCTGTTCAGCGCCTACCATTTCGACGCCGGCCTCTTCGCCCGGTATCTGCGCAAGGTCTGTGAAGGTCGCGGTGTCCAGCGGGTCGAGGGCAAGATCGTCCAGGTCATCCAGCGGCCCGACGACGGCTTTGTCACCAGCGTGACCCTTGAAGACGGACAGGTGCTGGAAGCGGACCTGTTCATCGACTGCACCGGATTCCGGGCCCTGCTGATCGAGGGGGCCCTGAAGGCCGGTTATGAAGACTGGTCGCACTGGCTGCCGGTCAACCGGGCGATGGCGGTACCTTGCGCGAGCGTCAGTCCGCTCACGCCCTATACGCTGTCGACGGCCCGCGAGGCCGGCTGGCAATGGCGGATCGCCCTGCAGCACCGGACGGGCAATGGCTATGTCTACTGCTCGGACCATCTGTCGGACGACGCGGCCCGCGAAACCCTGCTGGCCAATCTGGACGGCGAGCCCCTGGCAGAGCCTCGCCCGCTGCGGTTCGTGACCGGGCGGCGCAGGAAATACTGGGACAAGAATGTAGTCAGTCTCGGCCTGTCCAGCGGTTTCATCGAGCCCCTTGAGTCAACCAGCATCCATCTGGTCCAGGCCGGCATCTACCGCCTGCTGCAGCATTTCCCGGACATGGATTTCAGCCAGGTCAACATCGACGGCTACAACCGGCGTCTGGGTCGCGAGGTCGAGCTGATCCGCGATTTCGTAATCCTGCACTATCACGCGAGCCAGAGGGACGACACGCCGTTCTGGCGGCAGGTCGCGGCCATGCCGATCCCCGACAGCCTGGCCGAAAGGGTCGAGGCGTTCCGTGATCGCGCCCTTCTGTACCAGGTCGGCGCCGATGAATATTTCAGCCAGGGCTCATGGCTCGCGGTGATGTACGGCCAGGGAATCGTGCCGACCGGCCCCAACCCTCTCTATGCCTACCAGGATGCCGGGCGGAATGCGGCGGGCCTGAACCATGTGTCGGACGTACTGGCACGCACGGTGGCGGCCCTGCCGGAGCATGAAGCCTATCTGAAGGCCAGGGGCATGTGGTCCGGGCCGGACTGAACCCCCGCCCGCCACGCCCCTGTCCTCGCCAACACCGCAGCATCGGCAGAAGGTATGGGGCGCAGCGGAAAGGCTCAGTGCCCCCCGGGGGTGCCGTCCACAGCCGGGGCGTTCCGGACGCGAGCCCGCGAGGCGGCGAAGGCAAAGCCCACGAGCAGGATATAGCCGATCAGCGGCACATAGAAGACCGGGTTCAGCGTGGCCGAGTTGTCGGCGATCTGCCCGGCAATCGGCGGCAGGAGAGCGCCGCCGATGATGCCGAATACCAGCAGGCCCGAGGTGGCCGGGACCGGCGCGGTCGAACGCTCCAGCGTCAGGGTGAAGATGGTCGGGAACATGATCGAGTTGAAGAATCCGATCGCGATAGCGGCATAGGCGGCGGTCGTGCCGCTGGTCTGGGTGACCACCAGGCACAGGGTGGCGGCGACGGCCGTATTGAAGATCAGGATGGTGGTGGCGGGGATCTTCGTCAGCATCAGCAGGCCACCGACCAGTCGACCGACCATGGCCCCGCCCCAGTACCAGGCCACCATACTGCCGGCGGTCGCCAGCGGCAGGTTCAGAATCTCGGGGCTGTGCAGGAAATTGGTCAGGAGATCCCCGATAGTGACCTCCGAGCCGACGTAGAAGAAGATCGCCAGGGCTCCGAAGACGGCCCAGGGCGACTTCAGGGCGACCAGGGGCGACATCCGGTCTTCGGCCGTCGGCACGGGGGCC
>JBEIJS010000121.1:0-6974 GCA_040380105.1 Caulobacteraceae bacterium
ATGCTCTTCGTGATCATCGTCGTCCGAATGCGCTTCGGCCATGATGGCTTCGCGGTCGGCGACCGGGATCTGGTAATAGTCCGGGTGGATTTCGCTGAAGGCGAGGAAGCCGTGGCGGTTGCCGCCGTACTCCACGAAAGCAGCCTGCAGGCTGGGCTCTACGCGAACGACCTTGGCAAGATAGATATTGCCGCGAAGCTGGCGCTTCGCGCGGGATTCAAAGTCGAATTCCTCGACCTGACGGCCCTCGACGATGGCGACCCGGGTCTCCTCGGGATGCGCCGCATCGATCAACATGGTTTTTGACATGGGATAGTTCTCTCTGGCGCGCCCGGCCATCCCCGCGAAGGGGCAAGGCGGCTCGCCGAATGGGATTGCGGGCAGGCGCAGGCGTCATCCCGTCGCCGCGGCGAAGGCCGCGGGAGATGTCGGTTGTTTCAAACCGGAAGGGAGCGCAGGCGATAAGGCCCATGGGGTTCAGTATGGTCCTGGATCCGGACGCGCCGTCGAAGGGCGTCCCGAACCCTGTCGTCGAACCGGCGGGGGTAACCGGCCGGTTCTCGGATCAGTGAAAGTCATGCCGCGAAGAGGGCGCGCCCAAGCCTGAAGGTTCAGGGGACGCGATCGTTCGCGAGCAGGACAAGCATAGGCATGCCCATCGTGAATTAAAAGCCGAATGCGCTTTAACCGATTGGCGACGACGTTGCGGCATCATGGGCTCAACCAAGAAGGTGGGTCTCCGTCAAAATGTACGGCCGGTCACGTATCAACCTGGCGCAGTGGCGCGTTCGCGAATGGGCGATGACGGCGATGGCCTTCGTCGTCATCTGCTTTGTCCTGCTGGCAGCCGGTCGCGGCCTGGCTTCCGGAGCCTCAGGCGAGGTGCTGCGCGTCCGCTTCGGCGGCGATTCCGAACACACGCGGATCGTCCTGGACCTCGACCGGACATCGCGCGGACAGGTGATCCAGCCAGGTGATAACGGCCGGGTAGTGGTGTCGCTGGCCGGAGTTTCACCCGGTCGCGGCCTCAACGGCACTGGCACGGGGCTTGTCCGCGGCTGGCGGGTGACCGGCACCGGCGCGACTTCGCGGTTGGAGCTGGACCTTGCGACCAGCGCCGAGATCGAGCGCCGCTTCCTTCTGCCGCCCGGCGACGGCATTGGCCATTTCCGGTATGTGATCGACCTGAAGGCGGTCGGGCGTGCCTCGACGGCACGTCCGCCCCTAGCCCCGTCAACCTCATCCCGTCGTGCCGACCGCCCGACCACCCGTCCGCTCATTTTCATTGACGCCGGTCACGGTGGCCGTGATCCGGGTGCCAGCGGGGCGGAAAGTCGTGAGAGCGCCATCACCCTCGCCGCAGCTCTCGATCTGAAGCGCGAGCTGGAAAGCACCGGTCGTTACCGTGTCCGCCTGACGCGGGACAGCGATTCCTATGTAGCCCTCTACCGCCGCGTCGCCATCGCCCGCCAGGCCGACGCAGATCTGTTCATCAGCCTGCATGCCGACGCCGGTGCCGACCCGGCCACGCGCGGAGCCAGCGTCTACACCCTGTCCGAACAGGGCGCGGGCCGGGCCGTGCGCGAGTTCACCCGCAGCGAGAACTGGCACCGCAGCCTGAATCTGCCGGGGCGCGACCCTTCGGTCGACCGCATCCTTCTGGACATGACCCAGCGTGCCACCCAGAACCGGTCGGCCCAGCTGGCCCGCACCCTGCTGGGCGAGCTGGAGGGCGTCGACCATCCCATGCTGCGCCGCAGCCACCGCGACGCAGGCCTGGCCGTACTGCTGGCCCCCGACGTGCCGGCTGTCCTGCTGGAGATGGGCTTCATCACCAATCCCGAGGACGAGCGTCTGCTGAATGACAGCCGCGCGCGCCGCCGCCTGATGCGGGCGGTGGCCGAAGGCATCGACCGCTATTTCCGCGAACCCTCGGGCACGCTTCAGATGGCCTCGGTGGGGAGCGCGCAGGGCCAGCCCTGATCGTTTGCGGGACGGAACCGGGTGCGCGCCGGGCCTGAAAGCGCTATCTGATTTCGATGCGTCTGCGTGTCGTCGATCTTGAAACCTCCGGTGGGGACCGGTCCGCCGAGATCCTCGAGGTCGGGATCGTTGATGTGGTGCCGGACGGGGCAGGGGGCTGGGTCGCCCTGCCGCCCGTGACGAAGCTGTTCCGGCCGCGGGGCGAAATCTCTTTTCACGCCATGGCGGTGCATCACCTGACGCCGGACCATTTCTGCGAAGACGATCCTCACTGCGACGAATACCGGCTGCGCGAGATGTTCCTGCCCACGCCCGCCGATGTGATGGTGGCGCATTCGGCGCGGTTCGAGCGGGGTTTCATCGCCGATACGGCCCATGGCGGCCTGCCGTGGATCTGCACGGTGCGGGCGGCGAAGAACGTCTGGCCGGAGGCGCCGGGGCATTCCAATCAGGTGCTGCGGTACTGGCGTGGCCTGCGGCTGGACACGGCCCTCGCCGATCCGGCGCATCGGGCCGGGCCGGACGCATGGGTGACGGCGCACCTGCTGATCGACATGCTGAAGGTTGCCACGGTCGGGCAGATGCTGGCCTGGACCAATGAACCGCGGCGTTTGGACCGGATTCCGTTCGGCAAACATCGTGGACGGCCGTGGGCCGAGCCGCCGGATGACTATCTGCGCTGGATGGTCGGCCAAGGTGATATGGACGTCGATGTCGTGGCCGCCGCGCGACAGGAGCTGGACCGTCGCGTCACGGCTCTAGCCGGGGCCCCCGACGCGGGCTAAACGAATCCTGCGAGTCCGTCTTTCGGAGTATCAGGTGAAGATTGCCGAACGCTGGTTCGTGATGGCGGGCGTGGCCCTGCTGGGGGCGATTGCCCTGGCCGGGCTGATCGTGGCCATCTATGCGGCCTGGCTGTTTCATGACCTGCCCGATGCATCCGAGCTGGCCGATTACCGGCCGGCGACGGCGACGCGCGTCTATGCCGGCGACGGGACGCTGATCGGCGAGTTCTCGGACGAGCGGCGCATCTATGTGCCCTACGAGCAGATCCCGCTGCCGGTGATCCAGGCCTTCCTCGCCGCTGAGGATCGCAATTTCTTCAACCACGGCGGCATCGATGTGGGCGGCCTGGGCCGGGCCATGTTCAAGAACATCTTCAACGCCGCCACCGGGCGACGGCTGGAAGGCGGCTCGACCATCACCCAGCAGGTGGCCAAGAACGTTCTGCTGACCAATGAGAGCAGCATCAACCGCAAGGTCAAGGAAGCCATCCTGGCCAACCGGCTGGAAGCGACCCTGACCAAACAGCAGATCATGGAGCTGTATCTCAACGAGATTTTCCTTGGCTACCGCTCGTATGGCGTCGCAGCAGCGGCCTACAACTATTTCGGCAAGTCGCTGAGCCAGCTGACTCCGGATGAGGCGGCCTTCCTCGCCGCCCTGCCCAAGGGGCCGAACAACTATCATCCCAAACGCCACCCCGAGGCCGCCCTGGGTCGTCGCAACTGGGTGCTGGGTGAAATGAATCAGAACGGCTTCATCGATGACGGCCAGCTGGCAACGGCGCTGGCCCGGCCGCTGGCCGCGCAGGATGCGCCGCGCCGGGCCCAGTATGCCGACGCCGACTTCTTCGTCGAGGAAGCCCGCCGTCAGGCCATCGCCCGCTTCGGTCAGGAACAGGTCAACCGCGGCGGCTATTACCTGCGAACCACGCTGGACCCGACACTGCAGTCGGCGGCCCGGGACGCCCTGATGAGGGGTCTGGAGAACTATGACCGGCGGCACGGCTGGCGCGGGCCGTGGGGCCGCACCGATTTCGCCGAGGGCTGGCGCGAGACTGCCGTCCGGGGCCAGCGCCCTCCCGAGCGCCGGGCCTGGGAAGCCGCGGCCGTGGAATCCGTCTCCGGCAATATGGTCCGTATCCGCACCGCACGCGACAACCGCTCGGGCTCCCTGATTACCGCCGATGCGGCCTGGGCCAATGCCAACCGGCCGCTTCGGCGGGGCGACCTGATCTTTGTCGAGGCGCGCAGCGGGCAATACGCCCTGAAACAGGTGCCCAACGTCAATGGGGCCCTCGTGGCGATCGAGCCCCAGTCCGGGCGGGTGCTGGCCATGGTCGGGGGCTATTCCTATGCCCTTTCCAGCTTCAATCGCGCGACACAGGCGAACCGCCAGCCGGGCTCGGCCTTCAAGCCATTCGTCTATGCAACGGCGCTGGAGGGCGACTACACACCGGCCTCGATCGTGCTGGACGCCCCGATCAGCTTCGCCGGCGGGCCTAACGGCACGCGGTGGAGCCCCGAGAATTACAGCCGCGAATTCTATGGACCGCAGAGCCTGCGGCGCGGGCTTGAGCTGTCGCGCAACGTCATGACCGTACGGCTGGCCGAGGACGTGGGCATGCGCAACGTGGTGGACCTGGCCCGGCGGATGGGCGTGGCCGACAATCTGCAGCCGAACCTGTCGGTGTCACTCGGTGCGGGCGAGACCACCCCCTATCGTCTGACGGCTGCCTATGCCGCCTTCGTCAACGGGGGCCGCAGGGTCGATCCCTATCTGATCGAGATGGTCCAGGATCGCGACGGCGAGACCATCTTCCGTGCGGACCGGCGGCGCTGCCGTGACTGCGGCCGGGTCTTCAGCGGGCAGGAATCGCCCCGGCTCGAGGGGCGGGGGACCCAGGTGATCGATCCGATCACGGCCTATCAGATCAGTTCGATGCTGGAAGGTGTCATCCAGCGCGGCACCGGGGCCAGTGCGCGCGGACTCGGTCGCTGGGTCGGCGGCAAGACGGGCACCACCAATGAATACCGCTCGGCCTGGTTCGTCGGCTTCTCGTCCGACATCGTGGTCGGGGTGTTCATCGGCTTTGACGACAACCGGCCGCTGGGATCGGGCGAGACCGGCGCGACGGGCCCGGTACCGGTCTTTACCGAGTTCATGCAGGTGGCCCTGCGCGAACGTCCGGCCCGGCCTTTCGTCCGGCCGCGGAACGCGGTCTTCCGCACGGTCAACGGCATCGAGGAGGCTTTCCGTCCCGGCACCGAGCGCCGGATCGAGGAGATTCCTACGGAGGAAATCCCGATCGGCCCCCAGAACTACGATGAGATCGTTCGGCGCGAGGAAGAAGAGGCCGAGGGGCAGGGACTGACCACCGCCCCCGCTGCTCCGCCGGCTACACCGCAGGTCCCCCGCAAGGAGCCCGCGGAGGATTTGAGCGGACTCTATTGATGGGTTGGTGGTGAGTGGGGAGTGACTGGCCGAAACCTGTCGGGCCGCGCAGGCAGTGCAGTCCTTCCGCCGACGGTAAAGCTGCAATCACGACCACGAGCCACTAGCCACCCAGCCCGGCGCGTCCTATGTCCGCGCCTCATTTTCGTATCGCAGGAGTTCGCGATGAGACCGGATGTTGAGGCCATGAAGGCCGACATCGAGCAGAGCATCGCTCTGCTCAGGAGGCGTCTTTGACTGGGATGTCGCGCTTCGAAAACTCGATGAGTTGAACGCCCGGGTCGAGGACCCGACGCTCTGGAACGACCCCGAGGCAGCCCAGGCCGTGTCGCGCGACCGCTCGCGACTGGCCGCCCAGATCGACACCGTCCGCGAGATGGAGAACGGTCTGGAGGAGGGCGTCATGCTCGCCGACATGGCCGATGAGGAAGGCGACGAGGCGACGCTGGAAGAAGCGCGTGCCTCGCTGAAGGCGATCAAGGATCGCGCTGGCCGTGCCGAGTTGGAGGCCCTGCTGTCCGGCGAGGCTGACGGTAATGACGCCTATCTTGAGGTGAACTCCGGTGCCGGCGGCACCGAGTCCTGTGACTGGGCCGGGATGCTGCTGCGGATGTACAGCCGCTGGGCCCGGGCCCACGGCTATGAGGTCGAGCTGGAAGCCGAGGAATCGGGCGACCAGGCCGGCATCAAGTCGGCCACCATCCTGATCACCGGCCCCAACGCCTACGGCTGGCTGAAGTCGGAATCGGGCGTACACCGGCTGGTGCGTATCAGTCCCTATGACGCGGCGGCCAAGCGGCACACCTCCTTCGCCTCAATCGGTGTTTCGCCGGTGGTGGACGACGCCATCGAGATCGACATCAATCCGTCCGATGTGCGCACCGACACCTATCGCGCCTCAGGCTCGGGCGGCCAGCATATCAACAAGACGGACTCGGCCGTGCGTCTGACGCACACCCCGACCAATACGGTGGTGGCCTGCCAGGCCGGACGCTCCCAGCATCAGAACCGGGAACAGGCGTGGAAGATGCTCCGCGCCAGGCTTTACGAACTGGAACTGCAGCGGCGCGAGGCGGCGGCCCAGGCCGTGGCCGATGCCAAGACCGATATCGGCTGGGGACACCAGATCCGGTCTTACGTTCTGCAGCCCTATCAGATGGTCAAGGACCTGCGGACCAACGTCGAGACCTCGGACACCCAGGGCGTTCTGGATGGTGATCTGGACATGTTCATGGGCGCAGCGCTGGCGGCACGGGTCGGCGAAACGCGCGGCTCTACCGTCGATTAGAAAAAAGGCCCCGGATCGCTCCGGGGCCTTTTGTAGCTCAGACCTCCTGAAAGATCAGGAGGGGCCCTTCATGTCGATGATCTGCGGCGCGGGCTCGTGCGCAACCGGGCGCGGGGCCGGTGCGGGAGCCGGAGCCTCACGGCGGCCTTGCAGGACGCGGCCCTGGAAATAGGCGCCGATATCGATCGACATCTGTTCAGCGGTGATGTCGCCGTCGACATAGGCCGTGGCGATCAGCTTGACCTGTTTGCCCGAGATACCGCCGACGACGCGGCCGCGGACCTCGACATAGTCGGCCGAGACATTGCCCTCGACCGCACCGGTTTCACCGACGATCAGACGGCCGACACGGACGTCGCCCTTGACCGCGCCGTCGATCTGAAGATCGCCGCCGCCCGAGATGCTGCCGTCGAACTGGAGGTCCGATGACAGGGTCGACAGGCCGCGCGGGCTGGCTGCCGAGGGA
>JBEIJS010000122.1:0-6893 GCA_040380105.1 Caulobacteraceae bacterium
CGCGGGCTCTGGATCAGGTCCTGTGCGACAGCGCACCTTGCCGCCTCAATCTGCGCGGCTGAATTCTGCTCCCTAATCCCACACCCCACACCCCACACCCTAATCCCCTGCCGCCTACCCGCCCGCAAAACCCGTGTGCGCCTGCATCATCGCGGTGATCAGGCCCTGTTCCGCTTCGGATAGATACGGGTTCCAGATGTCGAAGATCAGGATGACGCGCATCTGGTCGGCGTCGTTCCAGGCCTCGTGGTCGATGGTGTCGTCGAAGACCCAGGCCTCGCCCATCTTCCAGTCGCGGACCGTGTTGCCGACGCGGAATCGGGCCGGGCCGGGCAGGATGAGGGGCAGGTGGGTCAGCAGGCGGACGTTGGACGAGCCGGTGTGGGCCGGGATGTGGGTGTGGGGCTGGAGGGCCGAAAAGACGGCGGTGGGGGCGAAGCCGTCCTGACGGCACATGGGCAGGGATTCGAGCAGGGCGGCGGTCCGGGGGCAGCGTTCGCAGACGGCGTCCTGACGCGCGCCGTCCTTCCACAGCCAGAGCGAGCTCCATTTGCGGGAGTGGTTCAGCTCGCCCCACTGATTGACCGGCGCACCCTTGGGGTAGGCGATATAGGGGGCGAAATCCTCCATGCCGCCGGCCAGCAAGGCCTCCAGCTCGGCCGTGATGACCGGCGTGGCCGCCTCCAGCGTCTCCAGCCAGGGGAAGAGGGCGCGGTCATAGAAGGGGATGGCGGGCAGGCGGGGGTAGTCGAGCAGGAGCGGCTCCTGCTTCGGCGCGGTCTTGAGCCCGGCGTAGATCTCCAGTCCCTCGTCGAAGCGGTCGAGCGTGGCGGCGTCGACCGTGCTGCGCAGGGCGGCGACCTTGCCGCGCATATGGTCGCGCAGGGCCTCGGCCTGGCGGCGGACGACGCCTGAGGCATGGTCCAGCTGGGCCTGAAGGGCCGGGGGCAGGCGGTCGCGGGGCGGGGCGATCTTGAGGGCGTTGCGATAGACGTCGGCGGCGGCCCGGCCCTGGCCGAGCTGTTCCAGCATGGCCGCCTTGCCGAGCAGGGCGGCGAAGTCATAGGGCTCGATGGCCAGGGCCTCGTCCAGGGCCGCCAATGCGCCGGCCAGGTCGCCGAGCATGCGCAGGGCCAGGGCCCGGTTCAGAAAGCCATGGTGGGTCGGACCCATCCGGTCGGCCTGGTCGAGCAGGCCGAGGGCGGATTGCGGATCGCGGCGAGACAGGGCCTCGGCGGCGCGCTGCAGCAGTGGGTCCTGAGCGGTTCCGCCCGACTGGTTCACGCGGGGGCTCCCGGGGTCGATGTCATGACCTCAGTTTACCGTCAGGTCGCTGCTTCGGGTCAAGGGGCTGGACGGGCCGAACCGGTGACGGGCGGCGGCGATGCCGGTGCGGTGACGACCGGTGCGCCTCCGCAGCTTGGCATACGGCTGGATCGGAACCGGGCCACCTGATGCCCCTCAGCGAAGACCAGATCCGGCCAGGCCGGCTGGACAGCTTGCAGACGTCCTGCGCGCAGGGCTTCGCGCGGGTCTGTCCGGGTTTCATAACGGCAGGTCTGTTCGAAATGGCCGATCAGGTTCCAGAGGCCGTCTTCCGCTACAAACACTGCGATTTCCGAATGGCCGACGATCAGTATCTCCTGTGATCCATCGCCGTTCAGGTCCCTTCGGGTCGCGAGACAGAGGTTGGCGTACTGGCAGTGGTCGAGGTCGCCGCTGCGATTGGCTGAGGCGGCGAATCCGGCGGGGAGGGGTTCGGCACCGGCCGGCCAGACCTCGATCGCCAGCGGGCGTTCGGGCTCGGCCGGGCCGCGGTCGTCATAGCGGTTGTCGACCTTTTGCGCGGCCCTGGCCGCCGTAGCGATGGCAGCATTGTCTGACCGGGCCAGCCGCTCCAGTGCCGCCTGTCCGGCCTTGCCGCTCTCGAACCGCAGGAAGCGGTAGTCGAATTTGTCGGGCGTCACGGCACCGCGCTCCAGCCGCGCAACCTGATCCATGACGGACAGGCGGGCGGCGTCCAGCGCGGGGCTGAACAGCAGCAGGATGACGGCCACGGTCAGGAGGGCGGTCCAGATGTTGGTGCGCTCCAGCGGGCGCATCCAGTCGCCCTTGCGCCAGAAGGGGCTGAGGGCGGCCCAGCCGTAGCCGGCGGCATAGGCGACACCGACGAGGGCGCAGGCGGCGGCGATGATCCGGTCCGGGGTCAGGCCGTACTGGCCGATGCGCAGCGACAGGCCGAGGACGGCGAGGATGACCAGCGGGGTAAGCAGGACCGCGGCGACCCGCACGGCGAAGCGCAGCACCAGAGGCGGCAGGTTGTCGGGGCGGCCGTCCTGATAGGCGGTGTTGATCAGGATGATCAGGGCGGCGGCGGCGGCCAGCACCAGGGAGGTGGCATTGCCCGTCTCCCACAGGGCCTCAAGCCCGGTGAAGGGCAGGGCGGCGAGGAAGCCGGCGGCCAGCACCGTCATGACCAGCAACAGCCATGAGAGCAGCATCAGGGCCACGGTGCGGACGCCGCGGATCAGGCCGTCGCGGACGTCGGTCAGGTGAACGGCGATGGCGAAGACCAGGAAGGTGACGGGAAGGGCGAACCAGGTCTCGCGCAGCAGATCCTCGAGGAAGCTCAGGCCGATGACCTTGAACAGGGCCGCCCCCAGCAGGAGCAGGATCCAGAAGGCGCCGGTGAAGGCGACCGACATGGCCAGCTGGACCCCGGCCTTCCAGGTGGTGTCAAAATAGGTCGGGAAGCCGGCGATGCGGCGGCGTTCGACGTCAGCCGGGACCACGAGATGGTGGCTGATGAACAGGGCCGCGGCCGAGAACAGCACGACCGGGGCGGAAAGATAGGGCAGGTTGCGCAGGGTGTCGGCACTCTGGCGGGCGATGTCGTGAAGGCCCAGCAGAGCCAGGGCGACGCCTGCGACGGCGGTCCAGATCGCCAGGGTGACAGGGCGCAGCCGGCCGACCCCGGCCAGAAGCACCAGCGGCAGGAAGGCGACGACGAGCAGCAGGGGGCCGAACAGCAGGGGCTCGGTCGCTGGCCAGACCTTGACGTCGTTGTCCGCGCTGCGTTGCAGCCAGTAGAGGCCGAGGCCCTGGAGCAGGCCGATGCCGATCCGGATCGGGCCCAGCAGGGGTGAGGTGGTGCCGCCAAGGCTGTCGCGGCCGGTCGCTTCGGTGGTCTCGGTCATGATGCGGTCCCTCAATCCCCATTTTGAGCCTCATCGGAGGGGTTTGGGAAGGGGCGGGTGTTCCGGGCGCGGGCAATTGCGAGGCCGGCTATCCGATGCTAAGGAATGGCTAGCCGGAGGTGCTGATGGCGTTTCACGTTCGCGACAAGACGACCGATACCCTGGTACGCAAACTCGCCGATCAGCGGGGCGTCGGCCTGACAGAGGCCGTGCGGCTGGCAGTGTCCGCCGAACTTCACCGCAATGAGAAAGACGCGGGGGAGCGGCTGCGTCGGATGCGCGAGATTTCCGACGAACTGGCGCGGCGACCGCGAACCGGACTGAAGGCAGACAAGGCCTTCTTCGACGAGATGTCCGGCGACTGATGTTCATCGACGCGTCAGCCCTGTGCGCCGTCCTGTTGGGCGAGCCCGAGCATACGGAGCTGGAACTCCGGATCGCGCGGGCGGTGGACGCCGTGACTTCGCCGGTCGCCGTTTGGGAAACCGTTCGGGCGATGGTTCGTGAACAGGGCGTCGAGGTCGAGACGGCCTTGGCCGATGTCGAGCGGTATCTGGTGGTGGCGGAGGTGCGGATCGTGGAGATACCGGCCCGCTCCCATCGGTTCGCGCTCGAAGCGTTTGATCGCTTCGGCAAGGGACGGCATCCCGCCGCGCTGAATATGGGTGACTGTTTTGCCTATGCCTGTGCGCGCAGTCATGAGGTCCCGTTGCTGTTCAAGGGTGACGATTTCACCCGGACCGATATCGAGTCTGCCCTGACCCGTTGATTTCCGCGCTCCGCCGTGTATAGAGCGCGCCTCTTCCGCCATGGCCCAGCGTCATGGCGGTCCTGTCCGAGAACTTCGGGGTTTGGGGGTCACCCGGACCGTAAATGCCAGAGAGCCCTCTGGTGCCGTGGGGAGATGGGGATGCAGACGACGCCAGACGTTCCGGTATCCGGGCGTCAGGGTTCGAGCTTCCTTCGGACAATACGACCAGCCTGAACGCTTCGCAGCGATGCGTGGCGCACTGGCCAATCCGTCGTCGGGAATAAGCCCGGCGGCGAATACAGACTGGAGACCGCAATGGACCGCGCACAAAAAGCCGAGTCGATCGAAACGCTGAAGGGCGTTTTTGCCGACGCGGGCGCCGTGGTCGTGACCCACAACCTGGGTCTGACCGTTGCGGATATGGAAGACCTGCGTGGACGCCTGCGTACTGCCGGCGGCACGTTCAAGGTGGTCAAGAACCGCCTGGCGCTGAAGGCGCTCGATGCCGCTGAAGGCAGCGATTACCACGGCCTGTTCAAGGGTCCCGTGGGCATCGCCTATGCCGACGACGCGGTGACGGCCGCCAAGATCACCGCTGAATACGCCAAGGCCAACGACAAGTTCGTGGTTCTGGGCGGCTTCATGGGTGACAAGATCCTGGATGCAGCGGGCGTGGGCGTTCTGTCCAAACTGCCTTCGCTGGACCAGATCCGCGCCTCGCTGCTCGGCCTGCTCAATGCGCCCGCGACCAAGGTTGCCGGCGTCGTGCAAGCCCCGGCGTCCCAACTGGCCCGCGTGTTCAGCGCCTATGCCGCCAAGGACGCCGCGTAAGCGGACCCGCCTCTTTCATCTCTGCAAACTCTCTACTGAAACCCAATCCTCCGAAGGAAACACACCATGGCCGATCTCGCCAAAATCGTTGAAGACCTGTCGAAACTGACCGTTCTGGAAGCTGCCGAACTGTCCAAGATGCTGGAAGAAAAGTGGGGCGTCAGCGCTGCTGCTCCGGTCGCCATGGCCATGCCCGTCGGCGGCGGTGCCGCTCCGGCCGAAGCTGCCGAAGAGCAGACCGAGTTCACCGTTGTCCTGATCGACGGCGGCGACAAGAAGATCAACGCCATCAAGGAAGTCCGTGGCGTTCGTCCGGACCTGGGCCTGAAGGAAGCCAAGGACCTGGTCGAAGGCGCTCCGCAGAACGTCGTCGAGAACGTCTCCAAGCAGGTTGCCGACGAAGTCGCCAAGAAGCTGACGGAAGCCGGCGCCAAGGTGCAGATCAAGTAAGAAGCGGCCTTCTTTTGCCCTAACGCGAGGCTCGCGGAGCCTCGCTGCTTGAGGGCGATCAGGCTGAAAATGGACGGGCCGGGGAGCGATCCCCGGCCCGTTTTCTTTTGTCCGGATCAGCGACGTCGGGCAGTGAGGATGTCGCCGAGGCGGTCGGGGGTGCCCTCGATCCGTTCGAGGCGCGGGTAGCGCAGGCCGCCACGGTAGTCGAAGGAGACCGTGCGGAAGCGGTCGCCGTTGCGGATGATCAGGGTGATCGGGGTGCTGCCGGACTTCGCCGCCGTGACGGCCTCGCGCAGGACCTCGGCGGAGGCGGCACGGTCGTTGACGGCGACCAGGTCCCAGCCGGCGCCCAGACCGGCCTGATAGGCCAGACCGCCCCAGAGGATGCCGCCGATGCGATTGGTGGGGCCGCCCAGACTGAAGCCGAGGGAATACTGGAAGTCGTTGGCCCAGCCGGTCTGGACCTGTTTCTCGGCCGCGGTCAGGCTGTCGACATAGACCAGCCGGTAGCCACCGCGGGTGATGCCGTCCAGCGGGGCGCGGGCCTCGGGGCCGACGGCGTCCAGACGGGTTCGCAGGAAGCCGGCCCAGTCATGCGGATGCACGCCGTCCAGGGCCGCGACCAGATCGTCGAAGGTGTAGGGTTTGGGGCTCCAGACGCCGTCATCGACGCCGAAGAAGGCCCGGGCGAAGTCGTCGAGGGATTTGCGATTGTCGGTCGCCTCGCGGATCAGGGTGTCCGCATCCAGCCAGATCAGGGCCGCCTCGCGGTAATAGTCGCCGGTGCCGCGCATGTGCGACGGCCAGGGGTTGGTGGTGCGGTAGCCGAGCAGATTGTGGTTGGTGGTGTCCTGCAGGGCGCGCCAGTCGCGGCCGGGCTGGTTTTCGTAGAAGGCGGCGATCTCGGCGAAGTTGGAGAGCATCTCCTCCTTCGTGGCCAGGCCCGAGCGGCCGGTCAGGATATCGCCCCAGTATTCGGTCTGGCCCTCATAGACCCAGAGCAGGGTGTTCTGGACCGGCTCATTGAGATTGGGGGTCAGCTGGTCCGAGGGGCGGCGGAATTTGCCGTTCCAGGAGTGGACATATTCGTGCGGCAGCAGGGTGCGTGAGCCGAAATTGCGGGTGATGCCGTCGGTGAAGAAGCCCGGCGGGGCCGTGTTCTCTGACGAGCGGTGATGCTCCAGCCCGATGCCGCCCATGCGGGAGGTCAGGCCGAGCAGGAATTCATAGCGGTCGAAATGCCGGGCCCCGAACAGGCGGTCGGCCTGGTCGACGAGGGCGCCATAGGCCTCGATCCAGGCGGGGGTCGGGGCGATGTTGGCGGCGGAGTCGGCGACGATGTTCAGATGGATCGGCGAACGGCCGCCCGGATCGATGTCGATGCGGCGATAGTGGGCCCCGGCGAACATGGGGCTGTCGGCCAGCATCTCGAGGCTGATCGGGGCGAAGATGGCGCGGCCGCCTTCAAACGAGACCGTGTCCATGGCCACGCCATAGTTCCAGCCGGCGGGCAGCTGGACCGAGGGCTGGAAGGTGATGCGGCTGTGGGCATAGCCGGCGGGGTAGAGCAGGGCCTTCTCCCACTGCAGATTGACCATCTCGGGCGTCATGACCACGCGCCAGACGGAATTGTCGGGCTGGGTCAGCCATTCGAAGGCGAC
>JBEIJS010000123.1:0-6880 GCA_040380105.1 Caulobacteraceae bacterium
ACCGGTCGTGTCCGCATTGGCGATGTTGTTGGCCACGATGTCGAGCTCGCGGCGTAGTGTCATCTGGCGTGACAGTCCGACGTAGGCGGCGTTTTCCACAAGGCGGCTCCTTTCCCCAATCTCCACGCAATGGTCGTGCCAGGAGGGTTAATCCAGTGCGGGCGGGGCTTTGGCCGGGTTAGCTGTCCGGTTGACCCGGCAGGAATTGCCGGTTCTTAGCGGCTCGTTAACCAAAAAACGTTCCTATGGGTCGATAGATTCTTGGGGCGTGGTCCATGTTCAAATTTGGCAAGAAGAAGGGCGCGAAGGAGGGCGAAGATCAGGCCGCCGACGTGCCTGCCGTTTCGGATGGATCCGCCGCTGAGGGCGAGGAAGGTGCGGCACCGAAGAAGAAGAAGCTTCCCCTGCTGTTCATCGTCATTCCAGTTGCGTTGCTGGTGCTGGGCGGCGGTGGGGGTGCGGCCTTTTTCATGATGCAGCCCAAGCCGGATGCGGCGGCCAAAGGTGATGATCACGGCGCCGAAAAGAAGGGCGGTCATGACAAGAAGGCCGACAAAAAAGGCGGTGACCATGGTGCCGCTGCCGGTGCTGAGGATGGCTCACTGGGCGTGATCGCCGAGGGTCCGGACGGGGTCACCTTCCTTACCCTGCCCGATATAACGGTGAATATTCAGTCCGCTGACGGTCGCCCGACCTTCCTGAAGCTGAAACTGACGCTCGAGACCAAGGATGCGGCTGTTGCCGAGCACCTGCAGGCCGAGATGCCGCGGCTTCAGGACATGTTCCAGGGTTTCCTCCGCGAGCTGCGCCCCGAAGATCTCGCTGGTTCTGCCGGCAATTTCCAGCTGCGCGCCGAGATTCTGCGCCGTGTCAATCTGGTCGCCGCGCCGGGCAAGGTGGACGCTGTGCTGATTGAAGAAATGCTGGTGAGGTAGGGATGACCGACGCGGCCTTCGCCGAAAGCGCCGACCCCTTTGCGGACGATGCCGAGGCAGAAGACGCGCGCCCGTCGTCCCTGTCGGAACGGGTCCTGAACCAGGATGAGATCGACAGTCTTCTCGGGTTCGATCTCGGCGAGGCGGACGATGCCGAGCGCACCGGCATTCGCGCCATCATCAACTCGGCCCTCGTCAGCTACGAGCGGCTGCCCATGCTCGAGATCGTCTTTGACCGCCTCGTGCGGTTGATGACGACCTCGTTGCGCAATTTCACCTCGGACAACGTCGAGGTCAGTCTCGACAACATTTCCTCGATCCGCTTCGGCGACTATCTGAACTCGATCCCGCTGCCGGCCATTCTGGCGGTTTTCCGGGCCGAGGAGCTGGACAACTACGGACTGCTGACGGTTGACTCCAACCTGATCTATTCCATCGTGGACGTCCTGCTCGGTGGGCGCCGCGGCACGGCAGCGCTGCGGATCGAGGGGCGGCCGTACACCACCATCGAACGGGTTCTGGTCGAGCGGATGGTCGAGGTCGTGCTGGCCGACGCCCGGGCCGCATTCGAACCCCTGACGCCGGTCCATTTCAGCCTCGATCGGTTGGAGACCAATCCCCGCTTCGCCGCCATCGCGCGCCCGGCCAATGCCGCGATCCTGGTCAAGCTGCGGATCGACATGGAGGACCGGGGGGGGCGCATCGAGCTGCTTCTGCCTTACGCCACGCTCGAGCCGATCCGGAAGATGCTGTTGCAGCAGTTCATGGGTGAGAAATTCGGCCGCGACAACATCTGGGAAGGCCACCTCGCCACCGAGCTCTGGACCACCGAAACCGAGGTGCGCGCGATACTGGACGAGCAGCAGGTCCCGCTCTCGAGGGTCCTGGACCTGAAGGTCGGTGACACCCTGATGCTGAATGCCACACCGGACTCCGACATCTCGGTCCGTTGCGGCCAGATACCGGTCACGACCGGCAAGATGGGTCGCAGGGGCCAGCATATCGCCGTGCGCATCGAGGGGCCGATCAGTATCGAGGCCGCCACCAGCCTGACGAAGGGAAAACGCTGATGACCGGAATGATCCTCGACGGTGTCCTGATGCTGCTGCTGGTCGCGGCGCTTGGCTATGGTGTGCGGCTGGAGAAGAAACTGTCCGCCCTTCGTGCCGGCCAGCAGGCCTTTGCGTCCGCGGTCACCGAACTCAACGCAGCCGCCGGACGGGCCGAGGCGGCGCTCGCCAACCTGCGCGCTTCGGGCCAGGAAACTGATCTTCTGCACGATCGCATCGTCAAGGCGCGGGAGGTCAAGGCCCAGCTGGAAAGCCTGATCGCCCGGGCCCCGGTCGCGCCGACGGTCGCTGTTCAGGAGGTGCCGAAGCCCGTGCTGGTCGCCGCCCGTCCACCCGTCGCCGTTACGGCTGAAGACGAGCGCGCCCTGCGGATGGCCGCTCTGGCGGAACGCATCCAGGGTTTTGCCCCCTCCAGCCGGGCTGCCGAGCCGGTCGCTGCCATTCTCGGTGCCCTGAACGCCGGCCGGTCCGCTAACCAGGCTGCGAAGCAAAGCCTAAACCAATCCCGCCGCAATCTGGACGAAGATCTCTTCGCCGCCTGAATCCACTGTCTTGCCCTGGGTCCGGTGCCTGGCACCCTGCGACCCGAGGGCTCTTTCGAGTAGCCGAACATGAGCAAAATTCCCCGCCTGCTGCCTCTGATCGCCGTCGCCATCGGCGGGGTGGTGCTGGTGCGCGCCGTCGGCGTTGCGCCCGGTGTCTTCGAGGGAGCGCAGGCCTGGGCGCAGGAGGCTGTGCCCGCCGGTGCAGCGGCCGCCGCCCCGGCTGCCGCTGCGGCGATTTGCGCGCTGACGCCGGAGCAACTGGCCCAGCAGGCAGGGATCTCGCCGGCTGAGCTACGCATCATGCAGTCGTTGTCGGCGCGTCGGACGGAGCTGGATGCACGCGACGCCGATCTGGCATCGATGTTGCCCCTGCTGGCGACAGCCGAGCAGAAGCTGGACGCCAAGGTCGCCGCCCTTGAGGCTGTGAAGGCCGAGGTCCGTGTTCTTCTCGGGCAGGTCAGCGAGCAGGAAAAGGCCGAGAATGACCGGATGGTCGCCGTCTATTCCGCGATGCGTCCGCGTGAGGCCGCCCGTGTCATGGCCACACTCGACGATGATGTTCGTTTGCCCGTCGCTGCGGCCATGCGCCCGCGGTCGCTGGCCGCGATCATGGCCCAGATGGACCCCGCCGAGGCCCGTAGCCTGACCGAAAAGCTGGCCCGGCGGTTCGAGGCGCGTCAGCAGCTGGCGGCGCGCGCCGCGGCAGCTTCTGCGACGACCGGGCCTGCAGCGGGGGCGACTGCCCCGGCTGCTGCTGTGCCGGCGGCTGCCCCGGCGGCGGCCCCGGGGGCAACGGCCCGGCCGAACGGCGAGACACCGGCTCCCGCTCCCGCAGCGGCCGCTCCGGCACCCGCCCCGGCTCGCGCCAACCGTCCGGCTGCGCGGCGCCCGGCAGCGCGTCCCGCGGCCCGCACGCCTGCACCCGCACCGGCTGAGCCCCAGGGCGAAAGGCCCTATGCGCCTGCGGGCCCTGCGCCGGCGACGCCGGCTCCGCCGCGGCAGTCGGTGGAGTAGCGCGCTTCACCCCTGCCGCTCCTGGGCTCCACCCGAAAAAAAAGAGGCCGCGTCCCGGGGGGCGCGGCCTCTGGTCTTTGGGCGCTGCGTTGCGCCTATTCGATGTCTTCGTTCAGCAGGCCGACCTTGAAGTAGCCGTTCTCCTGAAGGGTGTTCATGACTTCCATGAACTGATCGTAGGTCACGTCCGGCTGGGCGCGGACGAAGACACGCTCTTCGCGGCAGTCGGTGGCGACGGCCAGGGCCGTGCAGACGTCGACGGCCAGGGTCTCGATTGTGGTCTGGCGATCAGCGAGGAAGATCGAGCCGGTCTCCTGGATGGTGATGTAGACCGGTTCCTTGACCTCTTCGGGGTTCGCCGGCGGGGTTGCCGGCGGCAGGTCGAGGCGGATCGAAACGGTGGCCATCGGCGCGGCGACCATGAAGATGATCAGCAGCACGAGCATGATGTCGACGAACGGCGTGACGTTGATGTCCGCGTTCTGCTCGATCGTCTTGCCGCCCTGGCCGGCGGGTCCGGAAAGCTTGGAGCCCATGTGTCACTCTCTCCATCGGGCCCGGCGCGATCGCGGCGAGCGCAAAATATGACGTTCGGTTCGTCTCTTGGCGTCCCGGAACCGGCTTGTAAAGCGGGTTCAGGCCGGTTGGGGTTCCATACGCCCGGGATTGCTCAAAATACCCCTTTCAGGCGAGCGAGTCAGCCCTTCGCCAGAGCCAGGAAGCGATCCTTCAGGGCAGCGTCCGTCTTGAAGTCACCGGTGAAGCGGGTGGTGATGGTGGAGACGTGGCGGTGATGCACGCCGCGGGTGGTCATGCACTGGTGCTCGGCGTCGATCATTATGGCCACGCCGGCCGGCTGCAGGTTTGATTCGATCGCCTCGGCGATCAGCTGGGTCAGGGTTTCCTGGGTCTGCAGGCGGCGTGAGAAGATCTCGACCACCCGGGCCAGCTTTGAGATACCGACGACCTTTTCGCGCGGAATATAGGCGACATAGGCCTTGCCGATGAACGGGGCCATGTGGTGTTCGCAATGGCTCTCGACCTCGATGTCGCGCAGCAGGACCATGTCGTCATAGCCCTGCACGTCCTCGAAGGTCCGCGACAGTTCCTTCGCCGGATCAGCGTCATATCCTTCGAACCATTCGCTGTAGGCATCGACCACGCGCTTGGGCGTGTCGCGCAGACCCTCGCGGTCCGGATTGTCGCCGGCCCAGGCCAGCAAGGTGCGGACGGCTTTCAGGGCCTCGTCACGGCTGGGGCGTTTGGATGGATCGTTGTCGCCAACCAGAACCGGTTTGACGGGGATGAGGCTCATTCTGGATCTCGACGCTGTTCGCTTGTGCTTGTGGACCGCTATATGGGACGGCGGGCCAATCCAGCAAGGATTCCGGGCCCGCAAGAAAACTGAAGGTCGCTGCTTCCCTATGCCGCTGGTTCTCCACGACACCCTGTATCGAGAAAAACGGGTTTTCACGCCCCGCGACCCCGACCGGGTGACCCTCTATGTCTGCGGCCCGACGGTCTATGACTTCGCCCATATCGGCAATGCACGGCCGCCGGTGGTGTTCGACGTGCTGGTGCGCCTGCTGCGCCGGACCTATGGCGCGGACAAGGTCATCTACGCCCGCAACGTCACCGACGTGGACGACAAGATCAACCAGAAGGCCGCCCGCGAGGGCACGCCTATCGGCGAGGTCACGGCCCGCTACGAGGCCGCCTATCTGGAGGACATGAGCCGGCTGAACGTGTCGCCGCCGGATATCGCGCCCCACGTCACCGACCATATGGACGCGATCGTCAAACAGATCGGCGCGATCATGGATCAGGGCTGTGCCTATGCGGCCGAGGGCCATGTGCTGTTCGACGTCTCGTCCTATGAGACCTACGGCCGGCTGTCGGGGCGCAACCTCGACGACATGATCGCCGGGGCCCGGGTCGAGGTCGCGCCTTACAAGAAGAATCCGCACGACTTTGTCCTCTGGAAACCGTCCAAGGCGGATGAGCCGTCGTGGCCTTCGCCCTGGGGCGAGGGGCGTCCGGGCTGGCATATCGAGTGCTCGGCCATGATCGAGGAGACGCTGGGCCTGCCGATCGACATCCACGGCGGAGGGATCGACCTGGTGTTTCCGCACCATGAGAACGAGATCGCCCAGGGCGTCTGCGCCCACGGCCATGCCCATTCTCCCGACGCCCATGCCGAATACAGCCGCTACTGGATGCACAACGGCTTCCTGACCGTCGACGCGGAGAAGATGTCCAAATCGATCGGCAACGTCCTGCTGCTGCATGATCTGGTGCAGTCGATTCCGGGCGAGGTGGTCCGCTGGGCCCTGTTGAGTGCCCACTACCGCCAGCCGCTGGACTGGAATCAGGCTCTGCTCGACCAGAGCCGCAAGGCGCTGGACCGGCTGTACGGTGCGCTGCACCGCGCTGCGGCCGTCGAGGCTAATGGCGATGAGCCGGCCGCAGACTTCCTTGCCGCCATCGAGGACGACATCAATACGCCGGGTGCCATGGCGACCCTGTTCGCCCTGTCCAGCGAGATCGAGCGTGCCATGACGGCGGGCGATCTTGGCGTTGTCGGCCGGGCCAAGGGTGAGTTGATCGCTGCCGGCGCGATCCTCGGCGTGCTCCAGGCGACGCCGGCGGACTGGCTGGAGGGCGAGGTCTCCGGTGATCTGCGGACCGAGGTCGAGGGCCTGCTGGAGCAACGCGCCGCCGCCCGTGCGGGCAAGGACTGGGCCGAGGCCGACCGCATCCGCGACCGGCTCAATGCCCTGAATGTGGTGGTCATGGACGGTCCGCAGGGGGCGACCTGGCGGGTCAGGGGATAGATCGCTCCGCGTAACAAGGAGCCTGTGGTGGGAGCGGGTGGTTAGTGGCTAGTGGCCAGTGGTTTGTGATTGCTGCTCATCTGTCCGCGGAAGGGCGGCGCAGGCGGCCCCCTCGCCCCCGGCGCAGGCCAACCACCAGCCACCAGCCACTAACCACCTCCCATCCATGCGTCTTCGCTCTCCGGCATGGCTGCCGGAAAGGTCGGGGAGGGTGCGGGGCGGCCGGGCCTCGCCCGGTGCTTTGATTGTTTTACCGTTTCGACGAAGCCTGACCATGGCCGCCCTGCTGATCCGCCCGTGGAGTCACGGGCGGGAAGGGACGGCGCCGCCCCCCGCCGCCGTTTTCCACGCGCCCTCCGGCTGGCGGCCCTTGCTTCGGGCCTTACCGGATCGTCCGTCGCGGACATTGCTGCCGACGACGCGCGGCGGACATGAGACAGCGGCCCGCACAGGAAGCGCGCGGCGAGCAAACGGAGGCCATC
>JBEIJS010000124.1:0-6784 GCA_040380105.1 Caulobacteraceae bacterium
GGCGCTGCGGTAAGGCCCGAATACGGCCACCCGACGCAAGCTTCCGGAAAACTGTCTGCGCGGAGCGTTCTGTCTTCGTCGAAACGGTATTTCTGTCTGCTCATCCGGGCGAAGGCCCGGGCGCTCCGCCACGCCTCCCGCACCCGACTGGAAACAGGCGGCGAAGAGTCGTGGGTGATTGGTGGTTGGTGATTGGTGGCTGGTGATTGGTGATCGCGGCCCCTCTGGCGGCGGAAGGGCGGCGCGGTCAGCGCATTCACACAACCGCCGGCCAACCACCAATCACCAACCACCAACCACCCGCCTCGCCGTCCCTACCCACTTCGGGGGAGGGAGACGCTTCTCCGCGGCGGCGGAAGGGCGACGCGGTCAGCGCCGTCACACAACCGCCGGCCAATCACCAATCACCAACCACCCGCCTCGCCGTCCCTCCCCACTTCGGGGGAGGGAGACGCTTCTCTGCCCGCCTCCGAAAGGCTATCAGCCCCCCATGACCCTGCCCCTCGCCCTCTCCGGCCTGTCCGACATCGCCGCCGACTACGACCTCCTGCTCTGCGACGTCTGGGGCGTGATCCATAACGGCCGCGAGAGCTGGCCGGAGGCCTGCGCGGCCCTGACCCGGTTCAACCGCGACCACGGAAAGGTGGTCCTGATCTCCAACTCGCCGCGTCCCGCGCCGGGCATGATCCAGCAGATGGACCAGCTCGGCGTGCCGCGGGACTCCTGGGGCGCCGTCGTCACCTCGGGCGACGCCACGCGCGTGGAACTGGGCAAACGCGCGCCCGGCCCGGCCTGGATCATCGGCCCGGACCGCGACTGGCCTCTCTATGACGGTCTCGGCCTGAAGGTCGCCGGGGAGGCCGCCGACGCCGCCTTCATCGCCGTCACAGGCATGATCGATGACGAGACCGAAACGCCCGCAGACTACCGCGAACGCCTCTCCGCCGGCGTCGCGCGCGACCTCGAAATGATCTGCGCCAACCCCGACCGGGTGGTCCAGCGCGGCGACCGGCTCATCTGGTGCGGCGGCGCGCTCGCCGACCTCTACGAAAGCCTGGGCGGCCGGGTCACCATGGCCGGCAAGCCCTTCGACCCGATCTATGACCTCGCCCTGGCCGAGGGCGAGCGGCTGCTCGGCCGCCCGGTCGATCGCGCCCGCGTCCTGTGCATCGGGGACGGCGTCATCACCGATGTGCTCGGCGCCGACAAACAGGCCCTCGACTGCCTGTTCATCGCCCAGGGCATCCACGGCGACTCCGCCCGCGGGGCCGACGGTCGGCTCGATCCGGCCCGCGCGGCGGACCTGCTGAAGGCCGAGGCGACCCACGCCCGCTACGCCGCCCTGGATCTCGCGTGGTGAGCATGGCCATTCCTGCTGACCGTCGCTTCGGCCGGCCTCCAAAAAATGGCCCACGCCGGGGCAAATCGCGCTAAGGCCGGGCATGACCGAAATTGTGACGAAACACCCCTCCGGCGGCTACATCCTCGAGGAACTCCACGTCGGCATGACGGCGGAGACCCACATCCTCGTCACGGAACAGCGCATCCAGCAGTTCGCCGACGCCTCGGATGACTACAATCCGGTGCATATGGACGAGGCCTTCGCCTCGAAAACCGCCTATCGCGGCCGCATCGCCCACGGCCTGCTGACCGCCTCCTTCGGCTCGGCCGTGGTCGGCACCATCCTGCCCGGTGCAGGGGCCATCTATCTGACCCAGACCCTCGGTTTCCACATGCCGGTGCGGATCGGCGAGACCGTTCTGGTGCGCGTCAGCGTCAAATCCGTCGATCCGGAAAGCGCCCGCGTCGAGCTGGATTGCGAAGGCTTCGTCGGGGACAAGCGGGTCATGGACGGCGTCGCCCTCGTCCGCGTCCCCCGCCGCCGGCGCCCCGCGAAAGACTGACTTGGTCCAGATCGTCCCCGACTGGCGCGACCTGCCCGACCGGCTGCGCGGCGCAGCCGTTGCCATCGGCGCCTTCGACGGCGTCCATCGCGGCCATCAGGCGGTGATTGCCGAGGCCCATGCTGCCGCCGACCGTCTCGGCGTCCCGCTCGCCGTGGTCAGTTTCACCCCCCACCCCCGTCGGTGGTTCCAGCCCGAGGCCGCGCCCTTCCGTCTGATGACGCCGGCCCAGATGGCGCGTGCCATGGCCCCGCTCAGCGTCGATCGCCTCCATCTCCTGCCCTTCGACGCCACCATGGCTGCCCTGACCGACGCGGCCTTCGCCCGCGAGGTCCTGCGCGACGGCCTCGGAATCGCCCATGCCGCCGTGGGCTTCGACTTCACCTACGGCAAGGGCCGCACCGGCTCGGCCGAGGGCCTGCGCCGGCAAGGCGAGGCTCTGGGCTTCGGCGTCACTGTGGTCGACCGCATCGACGACGGTGACGGCCTGAAACTGTCCTCCTCCGGGGTTCGCGAGGCGCTCAAGGCCGGCGACATGCCCCGCGCCGCCGCCATCCTGGGCCGCCCCTTCGCCATTGAGGGCGAGGTCGTCCACGGCGACAAGCGCGGCCGCACCATCGGCGTGCCGACGGCAAACGTTTCGATGGCCGACTACATGCGGCCCGCCTACGGCGTCTATGCGACCCGCACCCGCCTGCCCGATGGCCGCGTGATCTACGGGGTCGCCAACCTCGGCGTCCGTCCGATGTTCGAGATCGACCAGCCCCTGCTCGAGGTCTGGCTGTTCGACTTCGACGGCGACCTCTACGGCCAGACGATCGAGACCGAACTGGTCGCCTTCCTGCGCGGCGAAATGGCCTTCAACGGCCTCGACGCCCTCAAGATCCAGATCGCCGCCGACGCCGCGGCGGCGCGCGAGGCCCTCAGCTGATCGCGGCCATTAGCTGCTCGGTCAGGGCCGGGCGTCCGGGAACCAGAACGTCCGAGACCCTCCACATCGGGCCTTCCTTGACCAGTTTCAGCGTCTGCCGTTTGGTCTCACCCATATTGGTAAACACGACAGCCGCCTCGGCCGTCTGAGGGTCCGACGACGTCACCGTCACCGAGACCAGTGTGAAATCCCCGCTGTCCTGGCAGTCGCAGATCGGATTGTAGTTGAGCGTCGGCACCTCGCCCGCCGCCTTGGCGAAATCGGCTCCGATCATGGCGTTGAGCATCCGGCCATAGATCGGCTCCTGCCCCGGCTGCAGCGGCTCCCCCATGGTGGCCCCCGGGGTGGCGTGGACGGCATAAAGCGCCCGCACAAATTCCTCAGGTCCGACCTGCGCGGCCGCATAGATCGCAGGGCGGCCCGGCGGCAGGGCGGCGGGCGCATCGGCCGGCCCGGACGCGCCTTCACCCGAAGGCGAACAGGCTGCGAGACCGACGAAAACAGCGGCGGCAATCAGGACATGACGCATCGGAACCCTCCCGTGACCCGGGGACTATCCCGCCGGCGACCCCGACTGGCAATCCCGGCTGGCGTCCGCCCCACCCCGTCTGCTAGACCGTCCCCACCATGACCGTCCGCGTGCTTCGCCCGATTTCGATTAGCCGCCCGGCGTAGCGCCCAGGGCCACGGCCCCGTGCACGCCGGGATATCGAGACCGACGCGAACGATCACCCAACGACGACGAAACGAGACTTCATGGCCGACTCCCCCAAAAACGGCGAAGAAACGCCCACCGGTCGCGACTATCGCGAAACCGTCTTCCTGCCCGAAACGCCCTTCCCCATGCGCGGTGGACTGCCGCAGAAGGAACCCGCAATCATCGAGGCGTGGGGCGACCTCTATTCGACCCTGCGCAAACAGCGTCAGGCCGAGGGTGCCCCCCTCTACGTCCTCCACGACGGCCCACCCTACGCCAACGGCGACATCCACATCGGCCACGCGCTGAACAAGACGCTGAAGGATTTCGTGGTTCGCAGCCGCTTCCTGCTGGGCCATGACGTCGACTACGTCCCCGGCTGGGACTGCCACGGCCTGCCGATCGAGTGGAAGATCGAGGAACGCTACCGCTCGCAGGGCAAACGCAAGGACGAGGTCTCCAAGGCCGAGTTCCGTCAGGCCTGCCGCGAATACGCGACCGGCTGGATCGATGTGCAGCGCGAACAGTTCAAAAGGCTGGGCATCCTCGGCGACTGGGACAATCGCTACGCCACCATGGATTTCGGCACCGAAGCCGCCATCGTCGCGGAATTCCACAAATTCAAGAACTCGGGCCAGCTCTACCGCGGCTCCAAGCCGGTCATGTGGTCGCCGGTCGAGCGCACCGCCCTGGCTGACGCCGAGATCGAATACCACGACCACGTCAGCCCGACGGTCTGGGTCAAATTCCCGGTCACCGGCGCGACTGACACGCACCCCGACGACCTGCTGGCCTTCCGCCACGCCACCCCGTCGGTCGTCATCTGGACCACCACGCCCTGGACCATCCCCGCCAACCGGGCCATCAGCTACGGCCCCGAGATCGCCTATGGCCTCTATGAGGTCACGACCATGGAGACCGGGCTCGAGTTCGAGCCCTGGGCCAAACCAGGTGACCGGCTGATCATCGCCGACAAACTGGCCGGGGACGTCTTCCGCGCTGCGAAAATCGCCGGCTGGACCCGCGTCGACGAACTCAATCCGTCCGGCCTGGAGTGCGCACATCCGCTGGCGGCGCTCGCGCCCGGCTTCGGCTTCTCCGTGCCCCTGCTCGCCGGCGACCACGTCACCGACGACGCCGGCACGGGCTTCGTCCACACCGCCCCCGGCCACGGCGCAGACGATTTCGAGGTCTGGAAGGCCCACGGCCATCACGAAGTCCCGGACACCGTCGACCCCGACGGGGCCTACTACGATCACGTTCCCCTGTTCGCCGGCCTCAAGGTGCTGGAGACCGAGGGCAAGAAGACCGGCAAATTCGGCCCCGCCAACGGCGCGGTGATGGACAGGCTGATCGAGGCCGGCACCCTGCTGGCCCGCGGCCGGCTGGAGCATTCCTACCCCCATAGCTGGCGCTCAAAGGCGCCGATCATCTTCCGCAACACCCCGCAGTGGTTCATCCGCATGGATGCGGCGCTTGACGATCGCGGCACCCTGCGCGATCGGGCGCTGGAGGCTATCGACAAGACCGACTTCCATCCCGAGGCCGGCCGCAACCGCATCCGCTCCATGGTCGAGGGCCGCCCGGACTGGCTGATCAGCCGCCAGCGCGCCTGGGGCACCCCGCTAGCCATGTTCGTCGACAAGCAGACGGGCCAGCCGCTGCACGACCCGGCCGTCGATGCCCGCATCACCGCCGCGATCGCCGAAGGTGGCGCTGACGCCTGGTTTACCCGTCCCGACACCGACTTCCTCGGCGCGCACGACCCAGCCCGCTTCGAGAAGATCGAGGACATCCTCGACGTCTGGTTCGACTCCGGCTGCACCCACGCCTTCACGCTGGAAACGCGCGACCCGGCCCACGGCTATACCGGCGACCGCCCGTCACACTGGCCGGCGAACCTCTATCTCGAAGGCTCGGACCAGCATCGCGGCTGGTTCCAGTCCAACCTGCTCGAAGGCTGCGGCACCCGCGGCCGCGCCCCCTATGACGCCGTCCTGACCCACGGCTTCACCCAGGACGAGAACGGGGAGAAGATGTCCAAGTCGAAGGGGAATACGACCGACCCAGCGACCATCATCAAGGAGTCCGGTGCCGACATCCTGCGGCTGTGGGTCTCGCTGGTCGACTACGCCGAGGACCAGCGGATCGGGAAACAGATCCTGCAGACCACGGTCGACGCCTATCGCAAGCTCAGGAACACCGCCCGCTATCTGCTGGGGGCTCTCGCCGATTTCGACGAGGCCGAACGCGTCGCCTATGCCGACATGCCGCCGCTGGAGCGCTACATCCTGCACCGCCTGTGGGAGCTCGATCGCGACGTCCGCGCCGCCTATGCCGACTACCGCTTCCAGGACGTGGTGCGCCCGGTGCTGGAGTTCTGCACCGGTGACCTTTCGGCCCTCTATTTCGACGTCCGGAAGGACAGCCTCTACTGCGACCGCGCCGACGCGATCCGCCGCCGTGCGGCCCGCACCGTCATGCATGAGGTCTTCATGCGCCTGACCGCCTGGCTGGCCCCCCTGACCCCCTTCACCATGGAAGAGGCCTGGGGCACGCGTTACCCGGACGGCGGCTCCAACTGCGCCCGGGTGATCCCGGAGACGCCGGCGGAGTGGCAGAATTCCAGCGAGAAGACCCGCTGGAAGGCAATCGAACGCGTCCTGCTGGTAACCAACGGGGCTCTCGAGATTGAACGCCGTGAAAAGCGGATTGGCACCGGCCTTGACGCCGCCCTCACCGTCTATGTGACCGACGAGCAGATCGCTTTCGGCTTCGAGGGCTTCGACCAGCAGGAAATCGCTGACATTTTCCGTGTCAGCCAGGTCCAGTTTGTTCAGGGCTCTCCTCCGGCTGATGCCTTCCAGATGACGGAAGTCATCAACGTCGCTGCGGTCGTGCAGCCCATCACGGACCACCCCAGATGCGCCCGCTCCTGGCGGCGCGTGCCGGACGTCGGCTCCGATCTCGCCTATCCCGACCTCAGCGCCCGTGACGCGGACGCCGTGCAGTGGTGGGACTCGCGGCGGGGATGACGAGCCTGCCATCAGCCGTGGCTAACTGGTGCCCGTGGTTGGGTGCCAGTGAGTTTCGCAACGACCAGGCTCCAGACAGCAAAAAGCCCCGCCGGCGAACCGGGCGGGGCTTTCAGATCTTGGGTGCGGGAGCAGGATTTGAACCTGCGACCTTCAGGTTATGAGCCTGACGAGCTACCGGGCTGCTCCATCCCGCGGCAAACGGTAGTGTAAGGGA
>JBEIJS010000125.1:0-6733 GCA_040380105.1 Caulobacteraceae bacterium
CCCCGGTGGTGGCCCGGGGTGTTTTCGGCCCCGTTTTTTTGTGTTTTGGGGTGGGGGTTTTTGGGCCAAGGCCACGACCAAAGCGCCGACCGGTTACTCTCTGGCCTGACGTCGAAACCCCGGGGACCGTCCTGACCCCACCCCCCACACCCTAGCCGTTCGACGTGTGCCGGGCGTGGAAGTCTCGCCGGAAGGCCTCGAACCGGCCGTGGGCGATGGCGTCGCGCATGGCCGCCGTCAGGGCCTGGAAGAAGGCGATGTTGTGCCAGCTGAGCAGGACCTTGCCGAGGATTTCGTCGGCCCGGATCAGGTGGTGCAGATAGGCCTTGGAATAGGCCTGTGAGGCCGGGCAGGGGATGTCGGGCTCCAGCGGGTCCTGATCCTCGGCGAAACGGGCGTTCTTCAGATTGATCGGCCCGGCCCAGGTCCAGGCCTGGCCGTGACGCCCGGCGCGGGTGGGAAGGACGCAGTCGAACATGTCGACCCCACGCCACACCGCCTCGACGAGGTCGACCGGCTTGCCGACCCCCATCAGATAACGCGGGCGATCAACGGGCAGCATGTCCGGTGCATAGTCCAGCACCTCGCACATGGCCTGATGGCCTTCGCCGACGGCCAGGCCGCCGATGGCATAGCCGTCGAAGCCGATCTCCTGCAGCCGGTCCGAGGACTCGCGGCGCAGGTTTTCGAAGGTGGAACCCTGCTGGATGCCGAACAGGGCCTGGGTCTCGCGGGTTCCGAAGGCCGCTTTGGACCGGGCACCCCAGCGTACCGACAGCTCCATGGCGGCACGGGCGGCGGGCTCCTCGGCGGGCCAGCTGACGCACTGGTCCAGCTGCATGGAGATGTCGGCCCCGATGCGGTCGGCCTGGATCTCGATCGACCGTTCGGGTGTGAGAATGTGTTTGGAGCCGTCGATATGGCTGGAGAAGGTCACGGCCTCCTCCTTGACCTTGGAAATCCCGGCCAGGGACATGACCTGGAAGCCGCCGCTGTCGGTCAGGATCGGCTTCGTCCAGCCCATGAATTTGTGCAGCCCGCCCAGCCGCTCCATCCGCTCCGGCCCGGGGCGCAGCATCAGGTGATAGGTGTTGCCCAGGAGGATGTCGGCCCCGGTCTGTGCCACCTGATCCACGGTCATCGCCTTGACCGTGGCGGCGGTGCCGACAGGCATGAAGGCGGGGGTGCGGATGTCACCGCGCGGCGTCCTGAGCACCCCGGTGCGGGCGCGGCCCTCGGTGGCGGTGATGTCGAAGGGAAAGGGCATCAGGCGGCCCGGAACAGCAGGCTGCCGTCCCCATAGGAATAGAACCGGTATCCGTCCGCTACCGCATGGGCATAGGCCGCCTTCATCGTCTCCAGCCCGGCAAAGGCGCTGACCAGCATGAACAGGGTCGATTTCGGCAGGTGGAAATTGGTCATCAGCACATCGACGGCGCGGAAGCGGTAGCCGGGGGTGATGAAGATGGCGGTGTCGCCCTGGAAGGGCTGAATGTCGCGCTCGGGCGTCGTGGCGCTTTCGAGCAGCCGCAGGGAGGTGGTTCCGACGCAGACGATCCGCCCGCCGGCGGCGCGGACAGCGTTCAGGGCTGCGGCGGTGTCGGCGGAGACCTCCCCCCATTCGGAATGCATCCTGTGGTCTGCGGTGTCGTCGGCCTTGACCGGCAGAAAGGTCCCGGCCCCGACGTGCAGGGTCAGGGCATGGGTCGAGACCCCGCGCGCCTTCAGGGCCTCCATCAGGGCGGGGGTGAAATGCAGACCGGCCGTGGGTGCCGCGACCGACCCGTCCAGCTGTGCGAACATGGTCTGGTAGTCCGAGAGGTCCCGCTCGTCCTCGGGGCGTTTGGCCGCGATATAGGGGGGCAGGGGCATGACGCCGACAGCCCGGATGGCGTCGTCCAACGCCGGGCCGGCGAGATCGAACTGCAGGGTGACGAGGCCGTCGTCAGACTTGGCCGTGACGGTGGCGGTCAGGCTCTCGAAGGTGACCTGGTCCCCGGCCTTCAATCGCTTGCCCGGCTTCATGAAGGCCGACCAGACGTCGGGGGCGTCGCGGTGATGCAGGGTGGCCTCGACGGCGACGGTCAGGATCTCGCCTTCGGCTCCGATCCGCTCGCGCACGCCGGACAGCCGCGCCGGGATCACCCGCGTGTCGTTGAACACCAGGGCGTCGCCGGGGCGCAGGAAGTCCGGCAGGTCGCGGACGATACGGTCCTCCAGCGTCCCGTTCTTCACGACCAGCAGGCGCGCGGAATCCCTCGGCTCGGCGGGGCGGAGCGCGATGTGGCTGTCGGGCAGGTCGAAGTCGAAATCAGCGGTCTTCATCAGGCGGGGCAATGGCCACGCGGGAGGGGGCGGGTCAAGCTATGGTGCATTCCTTGACCCCGCTTCATTCAGACGCCAAACCCCGCCCATGCTGCACTCCCTCGAAACCCTCGCGCGCGACGCCAAATCCTGGCCGTTCGAACAGGCCCGCAACCTTCTCGCCCATGTGCTGACGAAGCGGCTGGACGATGCCGGGCGGACCGCCGCCAAACTGCTGATCGACGCCGGCAAGGCGGATGAGGCGCTGGCGACCTTCGAGGCGCTGCAGAAGCCCGTCATCTTCGAGACCGGCTATGGCCCGTCGGGTCTGCCGCACATGGGCACCTTCGGTGAGGTGGCGCGCACGACCATGGTGCGTAACGCCTTCCGCGCCCTGACCGGTGACCATTGGTCGACGCGGCTGATCGCCTTTTCGGACGACATGGACGGGCTGCGCAAGGTTCCGGAGGGCGTGCCCAATCCGGAGATGCTGACCGAAGACCTGCACAAGCCGCTGACTGTGGTGCGCGACCCGTTCGGGACGCACGACAGCTTCGGGGCCCACAACAACGCCCGCCTGCGCGCCTTCCTCGACGGCTTCGGCTTCGACTATGAATTCCTGTCGTCGACCGAACAGTACCGGTCGGGCCGGTTCGATGTGACGCTGCTGACCCTGCTGGACCGGTTCGATGCCGTGCAGGCCATCATGCTTCCGACGCTGGGTGAGGAGCGGCGCGCCACCTATTCCCCCTTCCTGCCGGTCAGCCCGGTTACAGGCCATGTGCTGCAGGTGCCCACGCTGGAGCGCAACGTGGAGAACGGGACCATCGTCTTTGACGACCCCGCCGGCGGGCGCACCGAGGTTCCGGTCACCGGCGGCCATGTGAAGCTGCAGTGGAAGCCGGACTGGGCCATGCGCTGGACCGCGCTGGACGTCGACTATGAGATGTCGGGCAAGGACCTGATCGAGAGCGTACGCGAGAGCTCCAGGGTCTGCCGCGCGCTCGGCGGCACGCCGCCCGAGGGCTTCAATTACGAGCTCTTCCTGGACGTCGAGGGCAAGAAGATCTCCAAGTCCAAGGGCAATGGCCTGACCATGGACGAGTGGCTGCGCTACGGCACGCCGGAGTCGCTGAGCTGGTACATGTTCCAGTCGCCGAAATCGGCCAAGAGCCTGCATTTCAATGTCATTCCGCGGGCCATCGACGACTGGCTGGCCTTTATCGAGGCGTACAAGACCCAGGAGCCGGCCAAACAGATCGACAACGCCGTCTGGTCGATCCACGCCGGGTCACCGCCGACCCATACTTCGCCGGTCTCCTTCGCCCTGCTGCTGAACCTCGTCGCCGTGGCAAACGCCTCGAACAAGGCCCAGCTCTGGGCCTATTTCGCGCGATACCTGCCGTCGGCCACACCCGCCAGCGAGCCGTTGCTCGACCGGCTGATGGGACATGCGCTGAACTATTACGAGGACTTCGTGAAGCCGACGAAGTCCTATCGCCTGCCGGACGACCGGGAGAAGGCGGCCCTGCTGGACCTCGCGACGCGGCTCAAGGCCCTGCCGGTCGATACGACCGATGGCGAACTGATCCAGACCGAGGTCTATGCAGTCGGCAAGGACCACGCCTTCGAGCCCCTGCGCGGCTGGTTCGGGGCCCTGTACGAGGTGCTGCTCGGTGCGTCGCAGGGGCCGCGCTTCGGCTCTTTCGCGGCCATCTATGGCCTGCCGCAGACGATCGAACTGATCGAGGCAGGCGCGAACGGCAGTCTCGCCCGGGCCTGACCCCGGGGGCGGCTTGCATGGCCTTGATTACTGGCTGACCCAGAGGATTCTGCCCATCCAGACGATCTCGTTGCGGGCGAGGGTACGGGCACCATAGGCCGGATTGACGGAGGCCAGGGTCACGACCTGCGCCGTCAATGCGCCGATCTCCTTGGCCAGGGTCTCGCCGCCGGTGGTGCGCACCACCACCCGGTCGCCCTTGCGCACCTCCGTCGCTTCCCGATCGACGATGATCCGGTCGCCCTCCCGGTACAGGGGATCCATGGAGTCGCCGACGATCCTGAGGCTCAGCAGGCTGTCCTTCGGCCGGGGCAGGTCGGTCTGTTCCCAGCCGTCCCCGACCGGCAGACCCGCATCATCGAAATACCCGTCCTGTCCCGCCTGTGCCATGCCGAGCAGGGGTACGGCAGCGGGCCGTTCAACCGCATCATGGGCCAGGGCGGCGAACTCTCCGAGCGACAGCCCGGTCGCCGCGAGGATGCGTGTCAGGCTTTCGGTCGAAGGCCAGCGCGGGCGCGGCGGCTCACCGGGTCCGAACCTTTTGGAAGGGTTGAAACTGGTCGCGTCCAGTCCCGCACGCCGTGCGAGAGCGGAGACGCTGAGCGCCTCATGCCGGGCGAGGCTGTCGATCGCTTTCCAGAGCTGGCTATGGGAGAGGGGCATGGGGTCCGTCGCGGCTCACCGGGTGCCGGGCTGGAGCCAGTGTAGGAATAGATGCCTAGGTTTTCAATCCGGAAAACGCTATTCCAGACCGGCGGCGCGGCGTTCCTGCCATGCCCAGAAGGTCCCGACGGCGATGGAAAGAAGAATGCCAATGCTCGCCAGGTTGATCACCGCATAGAAGGCGGACACCGGGGGGCGGATGTCGACCAGGGTAAGGACGTGGCTCATGACCGTCAACGACTGGAACGCAGCGGCCCAGACTGGCCATGCGCGCCGGCTTTTCCAGGCGAGGCTGACGAAGACTGCCAACATGATGGCGTCGATAGCCATCAAGCTCCATTGAGTCCCGCCGATGGAGCCGTCGCTCTGGAGCAGAAGTGAGGCGAACCAAAGAATGACATAGCCACCCGCAGCGATACGCTCCGGTTCGTCTCCCTTGAGGAAAGCAAAGGCGACAACCAGCAGAGTAAGGCCAGCCCCGACCTGGGTCGACAGAGTGTCGAACATAAAACCGCCCCCATGCCTTTTGGCATGGGGGCGATAATGCAGCGAGTCTGAGCAGACCGGAATGACCGGCCTGCAATGTTACAGCGAATTAAACCGCGCGAAGGCGGCTGGCACGGGGCTGTTCGTCGGTGTGGTTCAGGGCGGCTTCTGCCGGCTTGTTCATGATGCCGACTGCATAGACACCGAAGCCGTGGCGGCGATGATCCTTGGCCAGTTCTTCGTGGCACGCCACGAGGGCGTCGCGGGCGGCGGACATGGCGGCGATCGCCTCCATGGCCCGGGCCTGCGAGGCGGCACCCGAGACGGCCGTAAGATTGAGCGCGGTACGGGCACCAATCATGGTCTGAATCAGTGTGGTGGTCCGGGCGATGGCACCGTCCAGGGACTGCTCTGCTGTGTTCAGGTCGCCGGCGATGCTGGCGATAACTTCGGCATTGTTCATGTAAGCCTCCCGAATAAAAAGTTACTAAGGGGCTAACACGTTTTCGCCGCGACCGGTAGGGTTTTGTTTACTATGTCGGGACGGAGCGCGGGGCCATCGCCGCCTCCGCCGCCGGTGGGCTCGCCGTCCCCGGGTTTGTCGAGGGGGCCGACCGCGAGGTCGTCGAGGCCCAGCCTGCGCGCAAGGGCTGCGAGGGTATGGTGGGTCTGGACGATGTGGGCGCGCGCATCTGCCAGGGCGCTGATGGTGGCGGCCGCGCCGGTAAAGGCGCGCTGACCCGCCGTGGCCGACAGCCATGCGTCGACCCGTGCGGCCGGAAGAGCCGCAGCCAGAGACGCCGCTGAAACCAGGGCCTGATCGATTGCGGCTTCAGTGGCATAGAGGCGAGCGGCAAGCGCTTCACCGACATCAAGTCTGGTCATGCTGGTACCTCCCTGTGACCGGGCGTCACAGGAAAAATCCATCACAGGTCGTCAAAGAATGCAACTAAAGGTCGTCTTCAGCCATCAGAAAATGGGCTGTGAGGGCGGCGATCGGCTGGGATTCGTCTTCCTGCCATGCCTCGGCGAGGACGTGGGCGACCCTGCGCCCGGCCTTGCTGATGCGGGCGCGGGCATGGACATCAACGGGCCGGCCTGACCGGAGATAAGCCACCGTCACATTGATCGGCCTCGGGAGCCGCAACCGGGGGTACAAGGTGGCGACCTGGGCGACGGCGGTCAGTTCAAGCATGGCCGCGGTCGAGCCGCCATGAAGGGCGGGCAGGACCGGGTTTCCGACCAGTTTGACGTCGAACGGCATCGTCACGGTCAGCGTCTGTCCCTCGCTCGTGGTCGTCAGACCCAGAAACCGGGCATAGGGGAGGCGGTCCAGAAGGTCGCTCATTGACCACCCGCCGGGTCTGCCCTGAGATTGGAACCGAGGCTGCGGTTGCGCATCGATGACAGGATATAGGCGCTCTGGGCCGCTGCGACGGGATCGTCCGGACTGTCCTCAAAAGCCCAGGCCCGAACGAAGGCGACGGACCGGGTCAG
>JBEIJS010000126.1:0-6724 GCA_040380105.1 Caulobacteraceae bacterium
GCCGTCCCTTCCCGACCGTGGCTTCACGGGCGGATCAGAAGGGCGGCCAAGGTCAGGCTTCGTCGAAACGGTAAAACAATCAAAGCTCCGGGCGAGGCCCGGCCGCCCCGCACCCTCCCCAACCTTCGGCGGCTCTCCGCCGGGGGCGATGACTCACGTCCGGTCTCTGAAAACCTGTAGCGTCGCGGCCCAGTCCGTGGCCCGAACAAGGCTGTCGACGATGCCCGGTTCGCTCGAGGCGTGGCCGGCGTCCTTGATGATATCCAGCTTCGCCTCGGGCCAGGCGCGGTGCAGGGCCCAGGCGCTGGTGATCGGGGTCACCACATCGAACCGGCCCTGGGCGATCCAGCAGGGAATGTGTCTGATCCGGCTGACGTTTTTGAGCAGCCAGCCCTCTTCCGGAAAGAAGCCGCCGTTCATGAAATACCAGCACTCGATCCGGGCGAAGGCGACGGCGAACTCGGGTTCGGCGAATTTTTCCGGTCGGGCGTCGGGGCCCTCGACGCTGACCGTCTCGCCCTCCCAGCTCGACCAGGCCACGGCACACCGCTCGCGCTCGGCCTTGTCATCGCCGATCAGCCGCTTGTAGTAGGCCCCCATGAGGTCATGACGCTCGTCCTCCGGGATGGGCGCGACGAACCGCTCCCAGGCGTCCGGGAAGATGTTCGAGGCCCCGTCCTGATAGAACCAGTGCAGCTCTGGCCGGGTCAGCAGGAAGATGCCCCGCAGCAGCAGGGCCGCGACCCGTTCGGGATGGGTAATGGCATAGGCCATCGCCAGGGTTGAACCCCAGCTGCCGCCGAATACGACCCATTTGTCGATGCCGAGCAGTTCGCGAAGGCGTTCGATGTCCTCGATCAGCGTCCAGGTGGTGTTGTCTTCCAGCGACGCATTCGGCCGGCTTTGGCCGCAGCCCCGCTGGTCAAACATGACGATCCGGTAGCGGGCCGGATCGAAATAGCGCCGCATGCCCGGATTGACCGCACCCCCGGGTCCGCCGTGCAGAACGACCACCGGAAGGCCCTGCGGATTGCCGGATTCCTCATAGTAGATCTCGTGTACGCCGCCGGTCGCCATCAAGCCCGAGGCATAGGGCTCGATCTCGCGGAACAGGTCGCGACGCGGGGCGTCGGGCGCGGGGAAGGCCATGGGGAGGATCGGACTCTCTTCGCGCGGTCAGGCGGCTGTGGACGTCGACCGCAATGCGGCAACCAGCAGCAAAAGCCAAGCCGCGATCATGAGCACACCCCCGACCGGTGCGACTGCGCCCATGATCGGAAGGCCCAGCAGACCGATCGCTGCCAGGGACAGGCAAAAAACCATGCCGCCCCCTGCCGCCAGCCAGCCTGCCAGGCCGACCAGCCGGCTGCGGCCCGGCCAGATCGCACAGACCAGGGCGAGGACGGCATGAACCATCTGGTAGTGGCCGCCGGTCGTCAGCAGGGCCTTGACCTCGGGAGCCGCCCCATGGGCTGCAAACGCCCCGATCAGGACGGCGAGGGCTCCATTCAGCGCCGCAAAGGCCGTCAGACTGCGAGTCGCGTTCATGCCGCAGACGGTAGCCGACAGAATCCCGCGCGTCTGCTATGCGCCGACCATGACCGCCGCCCAGCGCATGGCCCTGCAATATGTGTTGCTCTTCGGTGCCACAGGCGTGAGTCTTCCGTTTGCTGGCCTGTGGCTCAGCGCCCAGGGGCTGAATGGGGCCCAGGTCGGAACCGTGCTGGCGGCACCGATGCTGGCGCGACTTGTCACCGGACCGCTGCTGGCGGTCTGGGCCGACGGCTTCCGGCTGAGGCGCACGCCGATCGCCCTGCTCGGTCTGGTCATGGCGCTGGGCTATGGCCTCGCAGGGCTCGCTGACGGTTTCGCCACGCGCGCCGCCGGCTGGTTCATCGGAGCCACCGCCATGGGGGCGCTGGTGCCCCTGACGGATGTCATGACCCTGCGTCTGGCCTCCCGTCTCGGTTTCACCTTTGCCCTGCCCCGGGGCCTGGGCTCCGCCGCCTTCGTCGTCGCCAATATCGGCATGGGCGTGCTCCTGCTGGCCACCCCGGTCGAAGCCATCATCGTCTGGATCGTGGCAGCGTCCGTCGCCTTCGCCGCCGCCGCCCTCCTGGCCCTGCCGCCGGAGCCCGTGGCGGACGGCCCTCCGCTGCTCGGCCGCGAGCGGTTCCGGGGACTGGGCCGACTGCTCGGTGATCCGGTCTTCCTCATCACCATATTCGCGGTCGGCGCGGTCCAGGCCGCCCATGCCTTCCAGTATGGCTTCTCCGCCCTCCTGTGGAAGGCACAGGGCATCAGCGAGGCCGTGACCGGCCAGCTCTGGGCCTTCGGTGTCGTGGTCGAGATCGCGCTGATGTGGCTGTTCGAGCCCTGGCGCCGCCGGGTCGGTATCGGGCCCTGGAGCCTGCTGATGGTCGGCTCTGCCGCGGCCATCCTGCGCTGGAGTGCCATGGCCCTGGCCCCGCCGCTCTGGCTGCTCTGGCCCCTGCAGGCGCTGCATGCCCTGACCTTTGCCGCGACCTTTCTGGCCGGGGTCCAGCTGGTCGAACGGCTCTCGCCACCGGGCACCCACACCGCGGCGCAGATGCTCAGTTCAGTCCTGTCCGCAGGTGTATTGATCGGCCTCGCGACCGCCATCTCGGGCCCGCTGTACGACCGCTTCGGCGCCGGTGGCTACTGGGCAATGGCGGCCCTTGCGGCGGCAGGCCTGCTGGCTGCCATCCCGCTGCGGGGTCAGTTGGCGCGGGACCGGGGCAATGGCGACATGTGACGGGCCATGGCCTGGGCGGCGGTCCTGACCGCCCGCTGCACCGCTCCGTCTGTCTCATGCTCGGGCGCGCGCAGCAGCCCGATCGCCGGTGTGTCCGGCCCGTCCGGCAGGCCAGACAGGACGCGATACAGCAGATAACTCCCGGCATCCTCCTCGGAGTCGGAACTCGCGGCCGCGACCAATCCGGCCTGGTTCAGGGCCCGGACAATTTCAGCGACAGGGGCGGTGGCCCTTGCCATTCCGGGCCCGAAGCCATCCAGCCGGCCGCCGTCCAGTGACCGGTTTTCGGCCCGGATCTGCAGGCGAAAGGCATCACTGCGCCGCGTGCGTCCGACCAATAGCAGGCCACGGCAGCTTCGGTCACTGAGATGGGCGGAAAGTGTGGTTGCGAGGGCCTCGGGCTCGCCGGCAGCCACCGCCAGGGTCCGGGCACCGACCGGGCTCCACGGACTGCCCGACAGGTCCTCCACCGGATCCCAGCCCGCTTCATCAAGGTCCCAGGCGCAGATGACGAGCGCCGGCCGATAGTCCGGGGCGGCCTCATCCGATGGCTCAAGCATGACCGGCCTGCGTGTAACGGAAACGTGACAATGGTCGCTACGGTGTCTCTACCCACCGTCCGACGTCAAGGCGCAATCACCGTCGGAGAGATCAACGGCCGTGAAATTCACGCTTCAGGCGAGGTCGCCAACGGCGGCATCCAGCAGCATGAAGGCCCGTCCGCCTGCCGAAGTCAGGCGGCCCAGGATCCCGGCGCCGTCGTTTGCGGCCGCGCGGGTCGCCAGGTCGCGCGAAAAGCCGCGAACAAAGGCCTCGGCGTCTGCGCGCAGATCCGGATCGGTGAGGACACGACGCGACACGCTTCGCACAGCTGCCGGTGCGACCCGCCGCACAATCTGGCGCGCCCGATCCGGATCGCGCCCGGCCAGTGCGTCTGCCGCTTCTTCGACCCGGGAACGGGGCAGGAGGGCGTTGGGATCGACACCCATTCGCCGGATCGCCGCCATGATCCGCTCTTCCAGCGCCTCCGACGCCTCTGCGGGCATTGCGGGCGTATCGAGATCCAGCGGGGGGGCACCGGGACCGTCGTCGACCAGATCATTCCAGTCCAGCCCGTCGCGGGCCGGGGTATCCGGTCCTGCCATGGGTTCCAGCTTGAGCCGTCCGCGAAGTCCGGACGAGCGCGGCTCGTCGCCTCTGGCCTTGGGCAAGCGCCCCGCATCGGAACCGGCGGGGTCTGTCCCGGTGGCCGGCACCGGCTCGCGCCGACGCAGGACCGGTGCGTCGCCCGATACCACGCCCATCAGCCGGACCGCCTCGGTCAGCATGTCATAGTTGCGCCGCACCCGCTCCTGGAAGCCCACATCGAGCGCCTCGGTGTCTGCGGCGGCCTTCCGCGAAGCAGCGGCCAGGGCGTCGAGGCCTTCCTCCACGGAGGCGCGGACGGCCTCGACCCGTTTCTGGGTTTCCTCGGGCAGGCGGGCTGCGCGTTCATCGAGGTCGCCGATCGTTTCATCGATCCGGCTGAGGGCAGAGGTCATCCGTTCGACCGTCAGTTCGAGGCGCTCCAGCGCCCGATCCCCGGCGACATCGACCAACCCGGTGGTCTCGATGACAATCTTGCGCGCCGAGTCGATACGGGCGTCTGCCGCCTGGTCAGCTTTCTGGGCCGCGTCGAACAACGCCTCGCCCAGGCGTTCGGCACGAATCCGGGCCTGATCAGACGCAAGGCTCGCTGCCTCGCGGGTTTCGTCGGCCGTCGCCTGCAGCGCGTTGAGCGCAGAGCGGGTTTCCTCGACCAGGACGTCCCGGGCTTCAGCGGCCAGGGCTTCAAACCGGTCGAGGGCCATTTTCGTCGCTGCGTCGAAGCCATCGGCTTCCCGTTGGGACATCTCGACGAGGGCCCGGAATTGGTCGGTTGCCGCCTCGACCAGATCCCTGATGGTTTCAGTCGTCCGGGAAGAGGTTGCTCCCAGTTCTCCTGCCGCGGAGCGTGCCGCGGAAAGCTGTTCGCTCAGTTGTGCCCGCTGGCTCTCGACCTGGGCCGAAAAGTCTTCCTGGTCGGTCCGCAGGGCATAGGCGGCGGTAACGAGGGCGGCACGCTGCTGGCCCAGGCCTTCCTCGACCGACTGGATCTGTTCGGTGACCCCCGACCCCGCGTTCTCCAGCCGCAGGGTCTGGCGCGCCAGGTCGTCGGCGGCGACCCGGGCAGCGTCCTGCGCTTCATTCGCGGCAGCGGCGAGGTCGGCGGCCCGGGCGGCGAGTGCGGCCTCCGCCTCACGGAGCTGGGTTTGCGCGAGGTCGGAGGCGTCAACCACCATCCGCGACTGCCGCTCGACAGCCTCGATTACGCCCGATGCCTGGCTGTCCATACTGGTGGCGAGAATCTGCATTTTCTCACGCTCATTGCCCAGCTGTTCAGCGACGCGACGCGCGGTTCCGCCGGCCGTCTCGGCGGCCTCGTTCAGGCGGGTCGTTTCCTGAAACAAGGCCTCACGCAGCATGGCCATGTCGTTGCGAGCCCGCTCGGCCGCCAGTGACGCCTGGTCAATCTCGTTACGCAGAGCGTGTAACACGTCTCCGGTCTGCCGGGCGGCCAGCGCCGTCGGTGCGATCAGGGCTTCTGAAAGCTCACGGGCGCGGCGGGTCTCGATGACCAGGCCAGAGCCCTGGCGAACTGCGTGGGCCAGCATTATGGCCATACCCGCCGGTGCCAATGCGATCAGTGCATAGACGGCGAGGCGAAGCGGCTCCAGCTCGACGGCACCCGAACCCACCTCGAATGCAAGCCAGGCGGCAATCCCGCCGATCCAGAGCGCCGAGGCCACGCCGGCGACCACATAAGCATTGCGTCCGGACGGTGCGGAACCTTCGCGATCCGACTGCAGTGCCGGGGCAGTTGGGGGCTGGTAGGTTACCGGGGTCGCGTCTGACGCTACAGCGAGTTCGGGGACAACTGTACGCGCTGCGGCGCGTTCGGCCTCTGCCAGAGCCATTTCCCCGGCGCGACGTTGCTCATCCGCGAGACGCCTCCGTCGGCGTTCCGACATGGAACGTTCAGCGTATCCGGCCGGTGGGCGGTCCGGTGCAAAACCATCGTCGACGGGTTCAACGCGCGGCTCGGGGACCAGCGCCGCCGGCTCCGGTTCGGTCAGGTTCATGGCGGGCCGTTGACGGGGTGGTTTCATGAAGAGGCGATCTCGTCACAGGACGCATCGACAGCTGACACGCAAGAGGACGTTGGGACCCTAACGGGTCATTCGCGCAGCGCAAAGTCAGGGTTGAATGATTTCGGGGACAGCTGAGGACCTGAAGGGGGGTCAGCAGTCCTGTTTGCGTTCGGTCGAAGCCTTAAGCGCCGGGACGGAAGGGCTTTCGCTGCAGTCCCGAACGCGATGGATTTCACGTTGAGGTGCCTGCCGTGGATCCAGGTCGACCCCGAACTGCGACAGGGCTGCCGCCGCCAGCATGGCAACGAACCCGGCGATAAACTCGATCAGCGCCTGCATCGCCGATCTCCCCTGTTCGAACGGCCCGTCGTCTATGCCCCCAAAACCGCGTTCGAACAATCCCGCTCCGCATGAACAAAGCGTCACCATTGACCGGGTGCAGCCGGGCATGGAACGGAAGTGGGGGGCGCAGCCGTTTTGGAAACCGGGGCGCATACCGCCGTCACGCGAATCGGCCAGACCTTCGGCATGAATGAACCGGGCAAAGACCAGACCGCCAGCCTGCTGACCCCCGGCCGGAACTGCTGGCGGGTCGAGACAGCGGACCGTTTCGCGGTTCTCATGGAAAACTCAGCCTTTTTTGACGCCTTGCGATCAGCGCTGGGCAGGGCGCGCCGCTCGATTGTCATTCTGGGCTGGCAGTTCGACCCCCGTACGCGGCTGGATCCGGAGAGCGCCGACGACGATCCTCTGGCGCAGATCGGGCACCAGCTGCTTA
>JBEIJS010000127.1:0-6500 GCA_040380105.1 Caulobacteraceae bacterium
CGCGACCGCGCGGTTTTGGTCGCTACCGATGAAACGCTTCATTCGACGTCTGCCGTCCTGACCGTTACAGTGCCCCCGCGATCCTGGATCACGCCGGCCCTGCGGGTATGCCCCCGCTGTGCGGCGATATCGAGTCGCTTTACGGCGTCGGATCGCCGCAAGTCTGGAGAGGCGGGTTGCCCTACATCGAAATCATCCTCGCTGTCCTCGGGGCATTCGCCCTGTCCTGGCTGGCCGACCTGGTCAGCGGACGCCGGGGTCTGTTTGCCACATCACTGGTCTCGGCGGTCGCCGCCGTGGCGGGCTGGTTCCTGGCGGTGCGCGTATTCGGCGTCAGCACGATGACCGAATGGACCTGGGTCCTCTGGTCGATGGCCGCGGCGACCCTTGCCCTCGGCGCCTTCTTCCTTTTTCGGAGCAAGCGCTGAAATGGGCCCCCGGACCCGCCGTTTCATCGCCGCCATCGGTGCTGTCGGCTTCCTCGCATTCTACGTCTGGGCCGTGATTGCAATCGGCGACCGCCTGCCCGACTCGGTCTGGCTCGACATGGTCTTCTATGGCGTGGCGGGGATCGCCTGGGGAATTCCCCTGCTTCCCCTGCTCAGCTGGGCGGAAGGTCCGAAGAAATAGACGGCCGAATTGCAAAGGGGCCGCCCGAGAGCGGCCCCCTGACCAACCGTCTTCAATAGGGAAGATGGTCGGAGCGACAGGATTCGAACCTGCGACCCCTTGACCCCCAGTCACCTGACAACCTGTAACAGCCACTTACGGGCGCGATCTTTCCCTTGTTATGACAGTGACTTGTGCTTACCTGAGATAACACGCTCTAACGCCAATACCGGCACTGAGCGTTACCTACAGAGGCCTCAGGTAACACATGGCAAGGGTTCGACTTACCGACAAGTCACTGAGACGCGCGGCACCGGCCAGCGGGCAGGTTGAGCTTTGGGACGACCTGGTCCCGGGGTTTGGCCTTCGCATCGCGGCCGGTGGATCGCGGACCTTTTTTGTGATGAAGCGCCTGAACGGGAAACTGGTCCGCCGCACGGTCGCGCGGGTTCCCGCCGGTCTGGAGCCCGTGACATCAAAGGGCGAATTGAAACTAGCCGCCGCGCGCGAGAAGGCCCGCATCATGCTAGCGGAGCTACATCAAGGCGTTGACCCTGACGCCGGAAAGGACAGGAGCAAGGCCCCTGCCCCGGCTGGTATCCCGACAACCTTTGGACAGGTCGCGGCGGCCTATTTCAACGAACCGGAAAAGCGAGGCGGCGCGCGCCTAGCGTCCCGGTCTGAGCTTGAACGCAAGGTCAAGATTGACCTCAAAGACTGGGAAGCCCGGCCAATTTCCGAGATCGGGAAATCCGACATCAAGGCCCTGCTTGTGGCGAAGCGAAAGCAAGCCCCAGTCGCCGCCAACCGGCTTTTGTCTCTGGTGAAGCGCATTTTCCGATATGCGGCTATCGAGGACATCATTCCCACAAACCCGGCCTTGGACATCGAACGGACCGACGAGGAAGAGCGCGACCGGGTCCTGACCACGGCGGAGATAGTGCGGGTTTGGAGCGGGGCCGAGGCCTTAGGCTATCCGTTTGGGCCACTCATTCAGACGTTGATCTTGACCGCCCAGCGGAAAAACGAGGTTGCGGGTCTGCCTTGGGCCGAGATTGACGGAAATGACTGGCGGCTGCCGGATCACCGAGCGAAGCGTCGCAAGGGCCACCTAGTTCCGATAAGCCCGCTAGCCCAGACAATCCTCGCCGACATTCCGCGCATCGGTTCGCCCCCGACACTTGTTTTCACGACGGGCCGCCGAGCCGCAAGAAAGGGCGAAAAAGTAGACCCTGCGAGCCGCCCCGCCCCGGTCAGCGGATGGTCGCGCCTCAAGAGACGGCTAGACCGAATCATCGCCGAGGCCGCCGCCAAAGCCGCTGACGAACCGCTGGACCTCGACAAGCACTGTCTGCCGCACTGGACCCTTCATGACATCAGGCGGTCAGTGGCAACGCACCTAAGGGACGCAACCGTCATGGGAGACGACCGGGCCGACAGGCTAACGGTCTCAAAAATCCTGAATCACGCCGAGGGGGGCCAGACTAGGCTTTACGACCGCTACGCCAGCGACCCGGAAAAGCGGCGGGCGCTAGAAGCTTGGGCGAACCAAATTGAGCGGCTTTGCGGTCTGAATGTCCCGCGCACGGATGGGGAGATGGCGTCATGAGGAAAACCGTCACGACTTTTGAGACCGGAGCGCGAAGCTACCGAACCGAACGACTGCCGGACGACGCCACCCTAGAGGAGCAACTGAGCCACTGGGCTCGCCAGTCCGAACGCAAATATCACACCGCCGAGGAGGTCGCCGACATGGCCCTAAGGGCCGTTTGCGATGTCTACCGGCGGGAGGGACTGGACCCTGACGCCGCCGACCTGAGGACGCTCTGGAGCGCCAGCGGCAAAGAGGAAGGCGGAGCGGCCTACTGGGCGGAAAGAACGGCGCAGGACTCGCTGGACCTTGTCGAGGCAAAAAAGGCGGGGGACATAGACGCCGTGGCGCGATGCGCTTGGCGGGCGGCCACCTCCTATGAGCGCCTAATGGCGGCGGCCTATCCGCTGAAATCCCTTGGCGTCACCCTCGCAAAGCTTGAGGATAAGGGCCGAAGCCGCCTCTTGAATGAGCGGACCGGCGCCGACGAGGCCAACAAGATAACGCAGGAAAAAGCCCGCAAGAAAGGGAAACAGGCTGTTGATCTAGCGCGGGGGGAATTGGGCATTCCTTTGCCCGCCGGGCGAAACAAATGGACGTTAGAGCTTCTAGCCATCCAGGTTCTTTCCTTTTGGCCGGATGACGAAAAGCGGCCCGCCCTTTCCACCATAAAGGGCTATCTTAAAACGGCTGTGGGGTTGGGAGAACTGACCATCCCAGAATAAACGCTAGCGTTTTGCGCGAAGCGCGAGTGAAGGTCCGGCCCGCTATCAGCATCTTCCGACGCAACACTAACCAGTTGCAACGGAGATACCCGTGGACATTCAACCGAAGAGCCTTCTGCGGTTCGCTGATCTTAAGGCGGCGCAAGTCGTAACGTCGTGGCCGCAACTGCGCCGGATGGTCGATAACGGCGGGTTTCCGCCCGGCTATCTGCTTTCGCCCGGCCGTCGCGTCTGGGATGCGCCTGAGGTCGCGGCGTGGATTCAGACCCGCCGCGACGCCGCCAGTTACAGACAGGCGGAGGCCGCCTGATGGAAAGAAACCGCCGCCCGGGCACGGGCGACGGCTTCAAGGGATTGCTTGGCAGCGAACCTTCGAAGCCTACCAAAAACACCCCCCAAAAGCAACGCGCGGAGACTGCTAAGGCGTTCCGGGAAGTGCGGATCAGGGGCCGGTTCATCTGTTTGGAGGTGGCCCCTTGATGGCCCTCCCGATGCCGCTCCCCGTAGCCGCGAACGCCTACCCCGCCTTTCCTTTTATCGACCTGGCTGGCTGGTCGGATCGCGAACCGGCACCCCGGCACTTTCTGATCCCGGGGCTGATCCCCGGCGGATGCGTGACGGCTCTTTATGGCGATGGCGGGTCTGGAAAGACGCTGATCGCGCTTTGGCTGATGGTCTGCATGGCTTCGCGCTATGGGCCGCAATGGCTTGGCGAAACGCCGCTCGGCTTCAAATCCGTGGGGCTTTTTGCTGAGGACGACGAAGACGAAATCGTCCGCCGCCTGCACCGGATATGTGCCGGGCTTGGCGTTGAGTTTTCGGCGGTCGCCCCGTCGATTAACGCCCTCCCCGGCGTCGGGACAGACACGGTGGTCGCGGGCTTTCATGCCGACACTGGCGAGCTTGTCATAACCCCCATCATGGACGCCCTGATCGCCAAGGTGAGGAGCGAGGGTGCCTCGCTTCTGGTCCTGGACTACGCCGCCGCAATCTTCGGCGGAAACGAGATCGACCGGGCGCAAGTCTCGGCTTTCATGCGGCGGCTGAACGCCATCGCCAAGCATGAGGACATTGCCATCCTGCTGCTTGGGCATCCGTCTGTTGAGGGAATGAAAGGCGGGCGCGGCACCTCTGGATCGACCGCATGGCGAAATCAGGCGCGCTCTTTCCTGCACCTGACCGTCGATGAAACCCAAGACGATCCGGAGGAACGGCGACTGCTGACGCTGGCGCACACGAAATCGAACTACAGCGCCACGGGCCGGACATTCAAACTGGCGTCAGACGGTGGCCGGTTCGAGGTTCTGGAAACCGTTGAGAGTGAGCGCCGCCGGGCAAAGGGGCCGCGCCTGTCCGCATCCCAGCGAGTGGCCCTTAAAGCCCTCACAAAGGCCACTGAGGACGCCGGAACGCCATCGCCCGGGGGAACGGTGCCGCAAGGCGTTACCTGCGTCCCGATCACCCTCTGGCGGGAATACGCATACTCGGGCGGGATCAGTCAGGCCGACACCCCGGAGGCCCGCAAAAAGGCATTCAGCCGGGCACTGCAAGAGCTGGTCGCAAAGGGTGCCGTGGGCGTCTGCGAACCCCTCGCTTGGGCCTATCCGGAGGCGGGACAATGACGGGGGACAAACTGTCTCGGGGGACAAGTCCCGGGGGGGACAACAGGGACACCCCTATAGGGGGTGTGTCCCGTCTGTCCCGTCGCTCCCCGATTGGCGATGTCCCTGTCCCCCACTCCTACCCCGGCACCGGTTGTCTGACCGTTCTGGAGACCCTGAGCCTTCACGAAGGCGAACCTGCTCATTGGTGGACCTCGGCCCGCGATGAAGAGGCCGGGGGGGGGCTGATCGCGTCTCATGGACCCTTAGCCCGGACACCGGTGTGGACCCCACACGATCATGCGTCGTGCCCCCGTCTCCCCACACCAAGGATGGACCCCTAGATGAACCAGAAACGACCGACCGCGCCCGTGCATCTGTCGCCGTCGACCCGGACATGGTGGCGCGCGGTCTGCGACGAATACACCCTCGAGCCTCACCATCTGCGGCTTCTCCAGCTCGCAGGCGAGGCATGGGACCGCGCCCAGGACGCGCGAGCGATCATTGCGGCCGAGGGGCTTATCGTGGTCGACGACCGCAAGAACCCGCGCGCCCATCCTGCCGTGGTCATCGAAAAGGACGCCCGGACGGCGTTCGCAAGGCTGGTGCGTGAGCTTGACCTAGACGGGGACGCCGCGCCGGTCGGCCCGCGTCCGCCGTCGCTCAGGTCCAACCGGAGGGGCGCTTGACATGCCTGTGAAGAGACGGCGCGCGAAGCGGGTTGCGATCGCGAACGAGCTTTTCGCCTGGGAGTCGGTTTTCGCCTGCGGCTGGGATTTTTTCGGCGAGGTCGGCCTGATGGTCGACGGCGTGCCGGGGAGCCGCCGCGACTGGACAGAGGCCCCGGAAACCCGAGAGGCCTGGAACCGGCTGGGCGAGACCTTTCTGGCCGAGGAGCGCGACGCTGAATGGGCCCTGAAGACTTTCGGGAGGCCTCGCCGTGACGCCTGAACCTGACGTCGAACGCCTGCTGGCCTTGGCCGAGCAAGGCCTGCGCCGCTTGGGCTTCGCCGAAAGCACGATCGCGGCCGAGGGTCTGCCGCTGACCCGTTGCCGGGCCCAGCCGACGATCTGGGCTTGCCGTCCTGAAAACCGAAGCCATGCCGCCCCGGCCGAGGCCAGTGCCCGCCACCTGACCAGCAACGGCGCCCGGTGCACTGACCTGCCCCTGAAATTTAGGACCGATCTGAGCTAGAATTTTCTCGTTTTGCCCTTGGGCCTGTGAACGAGGAGAGACGATGAAGCGATCGAAGTTCAGCGATGCCCAGGTGGCTATGATCCTGCGGCAGGTGGACGAGGGAGCGACGATCGGCGAGGTCTGCCGCAAGGCCGGGATTTCCGAGGCCACGTTCTACGTCTGGCGCAAGAAGTACGCGGGCCTACTGCCGTCGGAGATGAAGCGGCTGAAGCAGCTTGAAGACGAGAACGGCCGGCTGAAACGGATCGTGGCGGACCTGACGCTGGACCGTGAGATGCTGCAGGATGTGATCAAGCGAAAACTTTAGGGCCTGCCCGGCGTCGCCAACTCGTGGATCATCTGCGAGCCACCTGGCAGGTCAGCATTCGACGGGCGTGCGGAGCGCTTCAGGCGGAGCGTTCCAGCTACCACTACAAGGGCAAGAGATCGGAGCCCTTCGCGCTGAAACGCCGGATCAAGGAGATCGCGGAGACGCGGGTTCGGTACGGCTATCGGCGGATCACGGTGTTGCTGAAGCGGGAAGGCTGGCCGGTCAATGGAAAGCTAATCTACAAGCTGTACACGGAGTTGGGCCTTCAGCTCCGTGACAAGACGCCCAAACGCAAGGTCAAGGCCGAGCTGCGTGAGGACCGGCACGCGGCGACGGCCCCTAACGATATATGGGCGATGGACTTCCTGCATGACCAGTTGTTCGACGGGTGCAAAATCCGCATCCTGACGGTCATCGATCTGTTCAGTCGGTTCTTTCCTGCGCTGGACCCGCGCTTCTCGTACAG
>JBEIJS010000128.1:0-6455 GCA_040380105.1 Caulobacteraceae bacterium
ATGGCCATGGGGCTTGGAGGACTGGCCGATCACGGGCTTTGCAGCGCCCCATCGAGCGACATGTCATGGGTCGATGAACTTGCGAAAGCCGTTCAATCTGCGGCAGGCGGTGCAGCGGTCGCCCTGTTCGTCGATGACAGCGAGGCTGGTCTCCGGCTGGGTCTGACGCCGCTTTCGGTGTTCGAGACCTGGCAGACCGCGGATGGAAGTGTGTCACAGCGCCTGCGATCTTCAGTGGCCGATGCGATTGCGCGGCTGGGCGGCGATGTCGAAGCCGCTGAGCGTTGGCTTTTCGGACATCAAACCCTGATGGAGGCACCGGGGATTGATCATTCGGCCTTGCGGGCACGGGGCTTTACCGATGTGGAGCTCGACGGCCTGGAACAGGCCCTCGCTCAGGTCGAAACCCTGGCGGACGCATTCCGGTCGCCGGCACTTGACGCCGGATTTCTGCGAGATGTGCTTGGTTTCGACGGCGCAGCCGGCGAACTCCTGCCTCAGCTGGGTTTTTCCGCCAACGACATCGCCCGGGCGCAGGCCTGGACCTTCGGCCACGGTGATCTCGCAGGCTGGAGCGGCGCTCCGGATGGACTTCAATCAATCCTGGCGGATCTGGGGAGCTTCGAGGCTGGACTCCGCGCCAGGTTGGACACTGTCAGTGCGATCCCGGACATCGCTCCAGTCCGGATCGACTGGTGCACCACACCGGCCCAAGCTGCGCGCTACATGTCAGACGCCGCCCGGGAAGGCCGGCGCGCCATCCGGCTGAAAAGGGCCGCACCACCTTCCGGGCCTCTGCTCGATCTGGTCGAGGCCGAGCCGGCATCGCGACCCCGCCGCTGGGAGCCGGAGGCAAGGGCCGTCGAACGGATCGTGGAAAAGGTGGTCGAGCGAGACCGCACGCGCCGCAAACTTCCCGACCGCCGCAAGGGCTATATCCAGAAGGCGGCCGTCGGCGGGCACAAGGTCTATGTCCACACTGGCGAATATGAAGATGGAGAACTCGGCGAGATATTCATCGACATGCACAAGGAGGGGGCCGCCTTCCGCTCTCTGATGAACAATTTCGCCATAGCGATCTCGATAGGCCTCCAGTACGGCGTGCCGCTGGAAGAGTTCGTGGATGCCTTCGTCTTCACCCGTTTTGAACCGGCCGGGACCGTCACAGGGAACGATTCAATCAAGTCGGCGACATCGATCCTCGATTACATTTTCCGGGAGCTGGGCGTGTCCTATCTGGACCGGCATGAGCTCGCCAACGCGGCACCCGATCCGCTCAGCGGCAACGGTCTGGGCGCGCTGGAAGGCGACGCAAACACACAGGAAGCCGTCCCTGCCGCACGTTTCATCTCCAAGGGCTTCGCACGCGGTACCGCAACGGACAATCTGGTGGTCCTGCCCTTTGGTCAGAAGCGGGAAACACCGGCGGTATCCCCTGTCACCAACGAGGCGGTGGCCTGCCCGGCCTGTGGTGACTTCTCGCTTCAGCAACGCGGCGCAGGCTGGATCTGCGACACCTGCGGGGCTGCCCCTTCGATGCAGGGTTAATCAACGTTTTGGTGTCATCGTGCCTGCGGTCTGTCCGCACCTGAGGCCGAGACCGGAGCCGCGACGATGAAACTGATCCTGACCGTAGCCGCCCTCGCTGCCATCGCCCTGCCTGCATTCGCCCAGAACGCGGGCCAGATCGCGCGGGTGCGCGGGGGATCGAGTTGCGCGGGCTGTAACCTGTTCCAGGGTGCTTTTTCGGGCCTGGAAGCCCGTGGCCTCAACCTGTCCGGTGCAAGACTGCGGCAGGCAGACCTGAGCCTCACGGTCATGAACCGGACCCGGTTCTCCAACGCCGATCTGCGGGACGTAGAGGCCTATGGGGGCGTTTTCTCCGGATCGCGCTTCTCGGGCGCCGACTTGACCAACGCCAACTTTGTCGGGGCTCACCTGGACGGAGCGGCGTTTTCGGGAGCCAACCTCACGGGAGTGAATTTCTCGGGCGCGTCGCTGCGAGGCGCGACCGGACTGACACAGGGCCGTCTTGACCGGGCCTGCGGCGACGAGGCGACCCGGTTGCCGGACGGCCTGTCCATTTCCCGCTGCCGGAGAGCCCCGGACCTTACAGGGAATTAAGTAGGGCTGGCATGGGTTTGAGGTCATGAAAGAGGCGTGAAACAATCCGCTTACTCCCTGTCCCGTCGTCTCCAGCCCGCTGGCCTTGCGTTGACCGCGGCGATGGCTTTTGTCGTCATGGCGGGCCCGGCCGATGCCGAGACCCAGCTGCAGTTCCAGTACCAGGATCGGGACGTCGCTCGCATGGTTTCGCTGGGTGGTACCTGCAATCGCTGCGAACTGTCTGGCCGGGACCTTACCGGTGCGGCCTTTACCGGCGCAGACTTCACCAACGCCACCCTGGTCGGTGCCAATCTGAGGGGTGCCGAGCTGACCGGGTCGAATTTCTCCGGCAGCGACTTCAGCCGGGCTGACCTGTCGGGCGCAGAGATGGTCGGAGCAAATTTCACCGGGGCCAATTTCTCGGGGTCGGACCTGTCGGGCGCAGAGGCCATGGGTGCGACCCTCGTGCGGGTGCGTCTTGCGGGAGCCGATCTCACAGGTGCCGCTCTGAACGGGGCCAATTTGAACAGCGCGGTCCTGACCGGCGCGGACCTGAGCGCGGCCGAGTTGAACGCCGTCACCCTGGCCAACGTCACTGCCCGATCGGCGGACTTCTCCGATGCCGAGATCGCCATGTCCAACCTGTCAAACGGCGATTTCCGTTCGGCCGACTTCAGCAATGCGACCCTGAACGGAGCCCGTCTGACCGGAGGCCGGTTCGGCGGTGCAGACTTCGAAGGGGCTTCCATGGCCCGAACCGACATCCGGGGTGCGGACCTGTCCGGAGCCGAGGGCCTGAGCCAGGCCCAGATCAGCCGTGCCTGCGGCGACGCGGCGACCCGCCTGCCCGCCCGACTGACTGTCCGGGTGTGCCGCGGCGTCAGCGTGGTGCGGGTCGCCCCGCCTGCGGCTCCGACACCACCGGCACCGCCCCGCTCACGAAACACCGTCGTCAGCACCAGCGACCGCTGATTTTCGGCGTCAGACCTTAAGCGGCAGGGCCGCGCGGATGTGCAGCTCCTTGTACTGACGCTCGGCCGCATCCGACGGCGCGCTCATCAGCAGATCCTGACCCTGCTGGTTCAGCGGGAAGGCGATGACCTCGCGGATCGCGACCTGGTTGGCCAGCAGCATGACGATCCGGTCGATGCCGGGGGCCAGACCGCCGTGCGGCGGCGCGCCATAGCGGAAGGCGTTGAGCATGCCGCCGAACTGGTCCTCGACGACCGAGGCGTCATAGCCGGCGATCTCGAAGGCCTTGAGCATGATGTCGGCCTTGTGGTTCCGGATAGCGCCGGAGCAAAGCTCATAGCCATTGCAGACGATGTCATACTGGTAGGCGAGGATGTCGAGCGGGTCCTTGGTGGTCAGGGCCTCCATCTCGCCCTGCGGCATCGAGAAGGGGTTGTGCGAGAAGTCGACCTTCTTCTCTTCCTCGCTCCACTCGAACATCGGGAAGTCGACGATCCAGCAGAATTTGAACTCGTCGTCCGAGATCAGGTTCAGGTCCTGGCCCAGTTTGGTGCGGGCGTTCCCGGCGAATTTGTAGAAGACCGACGGGTCACCGGCCGCGAAGAAGGCCGCGTCGCCCTTGCCCATGGCGAGGGATTTCATCAGGGCGTCGGTCGCCTCGGCACCGAGGTTCTTGGCGATCGGACCGCCCCAGCTGCCCTGGTCCTCGGACCAGAAGATATAGCCGAGGCCCGGCTGGCCCTCGCCCTGGGCCCAGCTGTTCATCCGGTCGCAGAAGGCGCGCGATCCGCCGGTCGGGGCCGGAATGGCCCAGACGGCGTTCTTCGCATCCGCGCCGAGGATCTTGTTGAACAGGCCGAACCCGCCGTCGCGGAAATGGTCCGAGACGTCCTTCATCTCGATCGGGTTGCGCAGGTCCGGCTTGTCGGTGCCGAACAGGGAGATGGCCTCCCGATACGGAATCCGGACGAAGGGATAGGGATCGACCGTCTTGCCGTCGGCGAACTCCTCGAACACGCCGTGCATGACGGGCTCGATGGCAGCGAAGACGTCTTCCTGGGTGACGAAGCTCATCTCGACGTCGAGCTGGTAGAACTCCAGCGACCGGTCAGCGCGCAGGTCCTCGTCGCGGAAACAGGGCGCGATCTGGAAATAGCGGTCGAAGCCCGAGACCATGAGCAGCTGTTTGAACTGCTGCGGGGCCTGCGGCAGGGCGTAGAATTTGCCGGGATGCAGGCGTGACGGCACGAGGAAGTCACGGGCGCCTTCGGGCGACGAGGCCGTCAGGATCGGAGTCTGGTATTCGAGAAAGCCCTGCTGAACCATCCGCTGGCGGATCGAGGAGATCACGCGCGAGCGCAGCACGATGTTCTTGTGCAGGGTCTCGCGACGCAGATCGAGGTAGCGGTGCTTGAGGCGGATTTCCTCGGGATATTCGGGCTCGCCGAAGACCGGCAGAGGCAGTTCGGCGGCTTCGGACAGCACTTCCACGCCGGTGACCCGCAGTTCGATCTCGCCCGTCGGCAGGTTGGCTTTCACGACCGAAGCCTCGCGGGCCACGACCTCGCCGTCGACACGGATGACGCTCTCGGCGCGCAGGCGTTCGACGGCTTCGAAGCCGGGCGTCTCGGGGTGCAGCACCAGCTGCGTCAGGCCGTAGTGGTCGCGCAGGTCGATGAACAGCAGGCCGCCGTGGTCACGCTTGCGGTGGACCCAGCCGGACAGGCGGACCTTCGCGCCGGCATCGGTCAATCGGAGGGCGCCGCAGGTGTGGGAGCGGTAGGCGTGCATGTTCGGTTCGTCTTGGATTACAGGCCGCAAACGGCGCAATTCGGGAGGGCGGAAGGGCGCATTATCGCCCCGGAAAGTCAAGGCCGGCGGAGGTTCCGGGACATATGGACCCCGGAGTGCCAAAACCCGCCGAGGCGGAAAATAACCGTTCACATCGTTCACATCGTGCGCTTCGTTCGCCCGTCACTCCGCAGTCAGCCGCGGAAACCATAGATCCGGGCCACGTCAGAAATGGTCGGAGGCATCCACAGGACTGGCGCATTTTCCACCGTCATGGCAGCCTGGAACGGCGGGTCTGCTATAGCTGCACGTTATGACCGCTCTCCCCCCCCAGATGCGACTGCCGTTGCAACGCGACCTGCCCGACGGTGCCGAGGGCTTTGTCGTGTCAGACTGCAACCGCTCGGCGGTCGAGGCCCTTGCGGATTGGCCAAACCGGATCGGCGGGGTGATGGCGATCTGCGGGCCGGCGGGTTGCGGCAAGAGCCGGCTGGGACAGATCTGGGCCGAACGCGTCGGGGCGGTGGCGATCCAGGGGGCCGAGGCCGCGCTGATTGATCCGCTGGGTCTGGAGGGGCGGCCGGTGCTGCTGGACCCTGCCCGGGACGTGGACGACGAGACCCTGTTCCACCTGATCAACCTGGCCCAGGCCCCGGGCGGAGCCCTGCTGCTGGTGGCGCGCTCAGCGCCGTCCAGCTGGGCGGCCACCCTGCCCGACCTGCGCTCGCGGCTGGACGCGGTCATCAGCGTGCCGATGGAGGTCCCGGATGATGCGGTGCTGTCGGCCATGCTGGCGGCCCGGTTCGCCGAGCGCGGCATCCGGCCGCAGAAGGATGTGGTGCCCTATCTTGTGCGCCGTATCGACCGGTCGGCGGCGGCGGCGGCGGATGTCGTTGAACGGCTGGACGCGATGCACAGGCCGGTGACCCGGGCTCTGGCGCGGCAGGTGGTCGAGGGGGCTGAGGCGAGCGGGGAGCTGTTTGAGTAGACTTCCGGGCTCTCCCTCCCCTTCATGGGGAGGGACGGCGAAGCGGAGCGGAGCCCGGGTGGGGAAATGCGAACCTGCCGCGGCCCGCGCCTGAGGCTGCAGTTCCCCACCCGGATCGCTGGCGCGATCGTCCCTCCCCACTTCGGGGGAGGGAGAGCGAAAGCCCTACAGCCCCAGCTTGGCCTTCAGGATGTCGTTGACTGCGGCCGGGTTGGCCTTGCCGCCGGTGGCCTTCATGACCTGGCCGACGAACCAGCCGAGCGACTGGGGTTTTTCGGCGACGCCGGCGGCCTTGTCGGGGTTGGCGGCGATGATCTCGTCGATGGCCTTCTCGATCGCGCCGGTGTCGGTGACCTGTTTCAGGCCGTGCTTCTCGACGACCTCGGGCGGGCTGCCCTCGCCGTTCCAGACATGGTCGAAGACTTCCTTGGCGATCCTGGACGAGATGACATTGGTCTCGATCAGCTCGACCAGTTGGGCGACATGGGCGGCCGGGACCGGGCTCTGGTCGAAGTCGAGGTGGTCCGCGGCGAGACGGGCCGACAGCTCGTTGGTCACCCAGTTGGACACCAGTTTGGCGTCACGGCCTTTGGCGGCC
>JBEIJS010000129.1:0-6452 GCA_040380105.1 Caulobacteraceae bacterium
CCTCAAACATACGGAAGTAGTGGTAGAAGGCGATGAACGTCACGAGACCTGTGATCGTCAGTGCGGTCTTGTATTCAACCGAGACCTGGGAGCGGCCGAACCAGAAAAAGAGTGTGGCGGCAGCGAAGGTCGCGATTCCGAAAGAAAGTGAGTTGTATACAAGCGAGTATTGTTCTGGCGACAGTGTCGCAAAAAACCCATCTGGCATTTTGTAGTATCCTCCAATTCAGTGCTGTCAGTTTGAAACCATGATTGACGGTGGCGATTTAGCTCGTCTCGTCAAAGTTGGGTCTCGATGGCCCAGTGGTTGCCCGCGCTGGTTTCTTTCAAATTATACGCTCAGCGAGCGGACAGGGGTCAGACCGATTGGACGCTGCCAAATTACACTGACAGAACCGACTGATCCTGTACCGAGGGTTAGGGATTTGGGGGGAAGCACACCATACGGCCTTTAGGCCGTATTGGGGCCACAATTGGCGGCGCGAGCCTAAAGCCCGGCCTCGACGGCCAGACGAATCGCGTCTGCCACATTGTGTGTGCCAATCTTTTCAAGGATCAGCGACCGGTGCATCTTTACGGTCTTCTCGCTGAGGCCGAGGTTGAAGGAGATCTGCTTGCTGCGATATCCAGCTGATATCTGTTGCAGGACTTCGCGCTGACGTGGCGAAAGCGTTCCGACGATTTCACGCGCGCGATGATGTCGGCTGGACAAGAGGCCGGTCGAATCATCATCCAGTTCGACCTGCGAACCGAGGAAATACTGCAGTTCCCCGTCCGGCAGGAAGATAGGGGCCACCAGCACAGCATTCCGGAACGGCGTGCCGCAGCGCTTGTAGTTCAGGATCTCCACCAGCGTCGGCTTCCGGTTCAGGGTACCCTGGTGAATTCTCTCCGTCAGCCAGGGCTCCGTCGCCGGTCCGGCGAGAAAGCGGCAGTTTCGTCCCAGGATCTCGTCCGGATCGTAACCTGTAAGCTCGCAAAACGCCTTGTTGACCCCCACGATGGGATTGTCCGGAAGACGCGGGTTGCTGATGATCGACGCGATCGGACTGTTCACGATGGCCGACATCAGTGCGACGCCGTCCTCGTCCATATCGCAACAGGTCAAACGCAAGAGACCTCCGGGCGCGGCTCAAAGCTTGCTGCAATCATTACCAGGTCCGACTCGGCAAAGAGCCAAATGCGACACGAATATGATTCCTGTTCCGTTGAAATGACAATGGGGCGGGTGTCATGGCCGCAAACAACGCCAGCTGACCACTCCGTCGCACCAGCCCCGCACATCCGGCAGCCGACGCCACAGACATTCAGGACCTCACCCATCGACCGGAAGACCAGGGCCCGGGGCCCCGGCGCGCGCTGCAGGCTCATGGGTCTCCGGCCAGACGCTACGTCAAATTCGGACGCATCTTCGTCGAAACCCCCGGGTCGCCAAAAAAGAACATATTGGCAACCGGAACAAACCGTGTACTAGATGACCCTCAACAGGGAGCGGGTCCAGGCGGGTCTCTCCCGGAACCAGACGGGAATCATGGCAAAGGAGAGTGGCAAGGTGGCAGCTCAGGCGAATCTGAAATTGGTGACGCGCGACGACGGCGACAAGCAGCGGGCTCTGGAGGCGGCGATCGCCCAGATCGACCGCGCCTTCGGCAAGGGCTCGGTGATGAAACTGGGCAAGAACGGCGTGACCGAAGCCATTCCTTCGGTTTCGACCGGCTCCCTGGGCCTCGACATGGCGCTGGGCATCGGCGGTCTGCCGCGCGGCCGGGTGATCGAGGTGTTCGGGCCGGAAAGCTCGGGCAAGACGACCCTGGCCCTGCACACGGTGGCCGAAATCCAGAAGGCCGGCGGCACGGCTGCCTTTGTCGACGCCGAACATGCGCTCGACCCGGGCTATGCCCAGAAGCTGGGCGTCAACCTCGACGACCTGCTGGTGTCGCAGCCCGATACGGGTGAACAGGCACTGGAGATCGTCGACACCCTGGTGCGCTCGGGCGCCGTGGACATTGTGGTGGTCGACTCCGTCGCGGCGCTTACGCCGCGCGCCGAGATCGAGGGCGAGATGGGCGACAGCCTGCCCGGCCTGCAGGCCCGCCTGATGAGCCAGGCCCTGCGCAAGCTGACCGCCTCGATCAACAAGTCGCAGTGCATCGTCCTGTTCATCAACCAGATCCGCCACAAGATCGGCGTCATGTACGGCTCGCCGGAAACGACGACGGGCGGCAATGCGCTGAAATTCTACGCCTCGGTCCGCCTCGACATCCGCCGCACCGGCGCGATCAAGGACCGCGACGAAGTCGTCGGCAACACCACCCGGGTCAAGGTGGTCAAGAACAAGGTCGCCCCGCCATTCCGCGAGGTCATCTTCGACATCATGTACGGCGAGGGCATCTCCAAACTGGGCGAGATCATCGACCTCGGGGTCAAGGCCGGGATCGTCGAGAAGTCGGGCAGCTGGTTCTCCTACGACAGCCAGCGCATCGGCCAGGGCCGCGAGAATGTGCGCGCCTTCCTCAAGGCCAATCCGGACATCGCCGACTCGATCGAGAAGGCCGTGCGCGCCTCGACCAGCAAGATCGCCGAAGAGCTGCTGGGCACGCCCGAACCGGACGAAGGTCAGGACCTCGAGGGCTGATCCAGCCCCGTTGATCGAAGCGTCCGCTGTGAACACAGCGGGCGCTTCGGACGGTGATTTCTCAATCAGAACCTTCTCCGGCCGGGTTCCGCGACCCGCCTCCGACCCCCGCAGGGCCGGGCCGGACGGAGCGGGCCGCCTGGTCTCCACCCGGACCGGGCGGCCCTTTTTTGCTGTCCCTGCCTTACCGCCGAAGGGCGCGCGTCAGGGCCGGGCGGACCTTCAGGAAGGCGATGTAGAGCCGCTCCAGCAGACCCAGAACCGTCCGGTTCCGTGCCGCCAGGCCGAGCGGCCGCAACAGAGGAATGGCGCGCCACATGGCGGCAAAGGCGGCGGCGCCTGAGAGCATCACCCCCTCCTCCCGCGCATGGAACCGGGCCAGCAAATCGGCCCGGTCGATCGGGCAGTCCCCGCCACCGACGGCCACATCGGTAAAGACAATAGCCCCCCGTCGGTCCAGCCGGCGCATCACGGCAATCTCGCGCCGACACAGGGGGCAGTCGCCGTCAAACCAGACCTCAAGCGTGGACATGGAACCACCCTACACCTCCGCGATGCCCCCACGCCACCGGGGCCCGCCAGGCCGCGATCCGTGCAGACCGGGCCGGCCGACCACAGCGATCACTGGCACGAACACGGGCACGATCACGGACACGATCACGGGCGGGTGATGCATTGGGGCTGAAACCCCTATATGACGCCCCTTCCCCGTATCTCCCCTCGACCGAACGCGCACCGTCATGTCCAGCCTCAAACAGATCCGCTCGACCTTCCTCGACTATTTCGCCGCCGACGGGCACGAGAAGGTCCATTCGGCCCCGCTGGTGCCGCAGAACGATCCGACCCTGCTGTTCGTCAATGCGGGCATGGTGCCGTTCAAGGACTATTTCACCGGTGCCTCGACCCCGCCCTACCCGCGCGCCACCAGCTCGCAGAAATGCGTCCGCGCGGGCGGCAAGCACAATGATCTGGACAATGTCGGCTACACTGCCCGGCACCTGACCTTCTTCGAAATGTTGGGGAACTTCTCCTTCGGCGACTATTTCAAGGAACATGCGATCGATCGCGCCTGGACCCTGGTCACAAAGGATTTCGGCCTCGACCCGAAACGCCTGCTGGTCACCGTCTATATCGACGACGACGAGGCGGCCGCGATCTGGAAGAAGGTCACCGGCTTCGGCGACGACAAGATCATCCGCATCGCCGGCTCCGACAATTTCTGGGCCATGGGCGACAACGGCCCCTGTGGTCCCTGCACCGAAATCTTCTGGGATTACGGCGATCACGTCCCGGGCGGCCCTCCGGGTTCGCCCGATGAGGACGGCGACCGGTTCGTGGAGATCTGGAACAACGTCTTCATGCAGTTCGAGAAGGAGAATGACGAGATCGTCCGCTCCCTCCCGAAGCCGTCGGTCGACACCGGCATGGGCCTCGAGCGGATCGCCTCGGTGCTGCAGGGCAAGAATTCGGTGTTTGACACCGACCTGTTCCAGACCCTGATCACGGCCTCGGCCGACGCCACCGCGACCGATCCGAACGGTGACATGGCCGCCAGCCACCGCGTCATCGCCGACCATCTGCGCAGCTCATCCTTCCTGATCGCCGACGGCGTCACCCCCTCGAACGAGGGCCGTGGCTATGTGCTGCGCCGGATCATGCGCCGCGCCATGCGCCACGCCCACCTGCTGGGCGCCGCTGATCCCCTGATGCACCGGCTGGTGCCGACCCTCGTCAACGAGATGGGCGAGGCCTTCCCCGAGCTGAAGCGCGCCCAGGCCTTTGTCGAGGACACGCTGAAGCAGGAAGAGATCCGTTTCCGCACGACGCTCGGCCGCGGCATGGGCCTGCTGGAGGACGCGTCGCGCGACCTCGGCGAGGGCGGCGTGCTGTCCGGCCAGACGGCCTTCACCCTCTATGACACCTACGGCTTCCCGCTCGACCTGACCCAGGACGAGGCCCGCCGCCGCGGCTTCACCGTCGACACTGACGCCTTCGACGCCGCCATGAACGAACAGAAGGCCCGCAGCCGCGAGCACTGGACCGGCTCGGGCCAGACGGCCTCGACCGGCGAATGGCTGGCCCTGCGCGACCGCCTCGGCCCCACCGTCTTCACCGGCTATGACGCCGTCGACGGATCGGGCGAGGTCCTCGCCATCGTGCACGACGGTGCCTCCGTCGACGACCTGTCGGCCGGCCAGACCGCCGAAATCCTGTTCGACCAGACCCCCTTCTATGGCGAAGGCGGTGGCCAGGCCGGCGACAAGGGCGAGATCGAATGGACCGACGCCTCGGGCCAGCAGGGCTCGGCCACGGTGCTGGACGTCCAGAAACACGCCGGCGACCTGTTTGCCCACCGGATCGAAGTGACCGCGGGCGCGCTGGCTATCGGTGCCCGGGTGCAGCTGCGCTCGAGCGCGGCCGCCCGCCTGACCACCCGCGCCAACCACTCGGCCGCCCACCTGCTGCACAAGGCCCTGGCCAATGTGCTGGGTGGCCATGTGGCCCAGAAGGGCCAGATGGTCGACGCCGAACGCCTGCGTTTCGACTTCAGCCACAATGCCCCCGTGACCGAGGACGAACTGGCCCGGATGGAGGATGAGGTGAACGCCGTCATCCGCCAGAACCTGCCCGCCGAGACGAAGATGATGGGGCCGCAGGAGGCCATCGCTGCCGGCGCCGTGGCCCTGTTCGGCGAGAAATACGGCGACGAGGTCCGCGTCCTGACGCTGGGCCGAGACCTCGCCCAGGCCGACAAACCCTATTCGGTCGAACTGTGCGGCGGCACCCATGTGGCCCGCACCGGCGACATCGCCCTGTTCAAGATCGTGTCGGAGACCGGCATCGCCGCCGGCGTGCGCCGGATCGAGGGCCTGACCGGCGAGGCCGCCCGTCAGTTCCTGCTGGCCCAGGCCGGGGTGGCGAAGTCGCTGGCCCAGTCGTTCAAGGTCCAGACGGCCGACGTCCCGGCCCGTGTCGAGGCGCTGACCGCTGACCGCCGCGCGCTGGAAAAACAGGTCGCCGAGCTGAAGAAGCAACTGGCCCTCGGCGGCGGCGGCACCTCCGCCAATGCCGCGCCGGAAGAGATCAACGGCGTCAAACTGATTGCCCGCGTCCTCGACGGCGTCGACGGCAAGGGGCTGCGCGGCGTCGCCGAGGAATTCCGCACCCAGGTCGGTTCGGGCGTCGTCGCCCTGATCGGCGTGACCGAAGGCAAGGCGGCCGTCACCGTGGCCGTCACCTCGGACATGACCGGCAAGGTCAATGCAGCCGACCTGGCCCGCGCCGCCGTCATCGCCATGGGCGGACAGGGTGCCGGCGGCAAGCCCGACTTTGCCCAGGGCGGTGCGCCGGACGGCTCGAAGGCCGAGGACGGTCTGACGGCGATCCGGGCGGCGCTGGCGGGTTAGACCCTTCGTCGGCCCGGTTGGTGCGCCGTCCGGGGCCTTGCCCGGCGACGGCTGGTTCATCACAAAGGACACAAAGGAAGTCACAAAGGCCCCAAAGGGTCCTGTGCGCTCCTCCGGACCGGGCCTCCCGTTGCACGGGATGAATGCGGCGTAAGCCGCGATCCCAAATCAGCCCTTGCAGGCATCGACCTCGATACGGACCGGCTCTCTTCGTGTCCTTCGTGGCTTCCTTTGTGTCCTTCGTGATGAACCTTCCCGGTGCCGCGGCTCACCCGAAGGATCGGCGGCTGGGTCACATCCGCCGACGATTTCTCTAATCGGCGACGGTCGGTGTCGCGCGGGGACGGGCCCCGTGCGAGGCTTCGCCTCCCTTGCGACCGGCCTCGGCGGCCAGACGGCGATCCTGGGAG
>JBEIJS010000130.1:0-6437 GCA_040380105.1 Caulobacteraceae bacterium
GCTTTCGTGGAGTACGGCGGCAACCGCCACGGCTTCCTCGCCTTCAGCGAAATCCACCCGGACTATTACCAGATCCCGGTCGCCGACCGCGAAGCCATCATGGCCGAAGCGCATTCGGACGACGATGATCACGAAGAGCATGCTCGCGAGGGTGACGACGAATCCGAAGGCGGCATGGCCGAGGAAGAGCGGCTCAAGCGCCGCCTGATGCGCCGCTACAAGATCCAGGACGTGATCAAGCGCCGCCAGGTCATGCTGGTCCAGGTCGTCAAGGACGAGCGGGGCGGCAAGGGTGCGGCCCTGACCACCTGGCTGTCGCTGGCTGGCCGCTACTGCGTCCTGATGCCCAACACCGGCAAGGGCGGCGGTATCTCGCGCAAGATCACCCAGGCCACCGACCGTAAGCGCCTGAAAGCCGCAGCAGCTGCCCTGCATGTGCCCCAGGGTATGGGGCTGATCATCCGCACCGCCGGTGCCAAACGCACCAAGGCCGAGATCAAGCGCGACTATGAATATCTGCTGCGCCTGTGGGAAACGATCCGCGAAACCACACTGAAGTCCAACGCGCCCTCGGTCATCTATGAGGAAGAAAACCTTGTCCGCCGCGCGGTGCGCGACATGTTCGACAAGGATTTCGACGGCATTCAGGTCGAGGGCGTAGAGGGCTTCAAGGAAGCCCGTGACTTCATGCGCGTGCTTATGCCTGCGCAATCGAAGAAGGTGCATCTCTACCAGGGGGCCCGGCCGCTGTTCGCGACCAACGGCATCGAGGAGATGCTGACCCAGATCCATCAGCCGGTCGTGCCCCTGCACTCCGGCGGCTATCTGGTGATCAACCAGACCGAGGCGCTGGTCGCCATCGACGTGAACTCGGGTCGCTCCACCAAGGAACGCAACGTCGAGGCCACTGCCACCAAGACCAATATGGAGGCCGCCGTTGAGGCAGCCCGCCAACTGCGTCTGCGCGACCTCGCCGGCCTGATCGTCATCGACTTCATCGACATGGATGAGTCGAAGAACAACCGGGCCGTCGAAAAGGCCCTGAAGGACGCGCTGGCCAAGGATCGCGCTCGCATCCAGATGGGCCGCATCTCGGGCTTCGGCCTGATGGAAATCAGCCGCCAGCGCCGCCGTCTCGGCGTCATCGAGGGGGCTACCGAGGTTTGCCCTCACTGCCAGGGAGCCGGGCGGGTCCGGTCCGCCGAGAGCGCCGCCCTGATGACCCTTCGGGCTGTAGACATCGAGGCCGGCAAGAATGGCGCGGGCTCGATCAATCTGCGCCTCTGCACCGCCGTGGCCCTCTACATCCTGAACCACAAGCGTGACTATCTGCAGCGTATGCTGGTCCAGCGCGGCCTGAACGTCGTCATTCTGATCGACGACAGTCTCGGTCAGGGCGAACATGCCGTCGAGCGCACAGAAACCAATGAGGATTTCGTCCCGCCCGAACGCCCCGAGGCCTTCGTTGATCTGGACGACGATTTCGACGACAGCGACTTCGCCGATGAAGACGACGATGGTGACGAGTTCATCGCCGACGATGACGCCGACGAGGACCGGGAGGACTCGGATGACGACGGGCCGCGCGAGCGGGCCGAACGTGTCGAAGGCGAAGGTGGTCGTGGACGTGGCCGTCGTCGCCGGGGCGGACGTCGCGACAGTGCCGAAAACTCAACCGCCGAGGTCGGCGCTGCCCTTGCCGCGCCTGCCCTTGCCGCCGGAGACAACGACGACGACAGCGAAAGCGGCCGTCGACGCCGCCGGGGGCGCCGGGGCGGACGTCGCGTCCGTGAGGAGGGTGGCGAACGCGACGGCTTCACCTGGGTGCGGGGTCGGACTCCTTCGCTGGACGACCCCTACGTCTGGTTCGACCCGATCAATCCGGAGCGGACCGAAGCGGTCGGAACCGGTCCGGTCGCTGCGCCCACTGCAGCCGACGCCGAGGAGCGCCCCGAGAATGAGGGCGGCGGGGAACGCGGTCCCCGCTCGCGCCGCCGCCGGGGTCGCGGCCGCGGCCGGGATCGCGGTGCAGAACAGGGCCTGACCCACGAGGTCAGGGTCGAGGCCCGCGCCACCAATGAAGGCATGCCGACGGACGGCTCACCGGACACGCCGATGGCCGTGGTCATTGAAGAGGCAGCCGAGGTTGCGCCCGTCGACCTCGCCGGCGAACCCAAGCGTCGCCGCGTGCGCCGCAAGGTCGCAAAGGACCAATCGGGTGCAGAGTCGATCCCGGAGGCTGAACCGGCCGCCGAACCAGCCGTGCTGGACGTCACTCCGGAGGAAGCCGCGGCTGATCTTGAAGCGACGCCGGAACCGATAGCAGCCGCTGTCGCTGAGCCTAAACTGGCCCCGCAGCCCGAAGTCGATGTGGCTGCCCTGATCGCCGAGGACCCGAACCAGATCGTGGCCCCGCCGGAGAAGCCCAAACGCGGATGGTGGCGCCGCTGAAACGCCGCGATTAGAGAGTGAGGATCGGGACGGGGGGTGTTCTGGGTATGAGGAGTTCATTGTGAACTGGTTATCCCGCAGCGTCTTCCGCGCGACCGGCGCTATTGCGGCCGTCATGGTCGGGCTGGCGGCGGCCTCGCCTGCCTCGGCCCAGAGTGCCATCCGGGACACCGAGATCGAGGGCATTATTCAGGAGTGGGCCGACCCGGTCCTGGTCGCCATGGGGCTGGAGCCGACCGAGGTCGAGATCCTGCTTATCAACGATAATGACCTGAACGCCTTCGCGACCCGCGGCCGCATCATGGGCATCAACACCGGCCTGATCCTAAAGACCCGGACCGCCAATGAGCTGCTCGGCGTGCTGGCTCATGAGGCCGGGCATATCAAGAACCGCCATACCCTGCGTGACGGGGCCCAGGGAGCCGCCATGCAGCCCATGCTGATGACCATGGCGCTCGGTGCCCTGGCCCTCGCGGCAGGGTCACCGCAGGCCGGCGCAGTCCTGCTCGGCAACAGCCAGTATTTCGGCACCCTCAGCGCCCTGCGCTACATGACCCATCAGGAAGGCGAGGCCGACAATACAGGCGCCCGGGCCCTGGAGAATGCCGGCGAGTCGGGCCGTGGCCTGGTGAGCTTCTTCGAGAATTTCCGCTCACAGGAGGTGTTCTCCGACGCCCGCCGCTTCCCCTATTTCCGCAGCCATCCGCTGTCATCTGACCGGATCGAGAATTTGCGCCGCTTTGTTTCCGAACAGTCCAACTACGATCGTACGGACAGTCCGGAACGGGTCGCCCAGCACGCCCTGATTCTCGCCAAGATCCACGCCTTCATGGACGATCCGATCCAGACCCTTCGCGACTATCCCGAGAGCGATGTGTCCCTGCCCGGCCGCTATGCCCGTTCGATTGCCTGGTATCGCGACGGCCAGACCGAGAAGGCCCTGAATGCGGTTGACGCTCTTCTGGCCGAACAGCCCGACAACCCATATTTCTGGGAGTTGCGAGGTCAGATCCTGTTTGAAGAAGGTCGGCCCGCTGAGGCCATCGGAGCGCACCGGCGGTCGGTTGAACTGCGGCCGGACGCTCCCCTGCTGCGCATCAACCTGGCCCACGCCCTGATCGAAACCCATGATCCGGCGAACCTGGATCCTGCCATCGCCGAATTGAAGCGGGCCACGGCGCTGGAGAATGACAACACCATGGGCTGGCGGTTGTTGAGCCAGGCCTATGCCAGCCAGGGCAAGGAGGGTGAGGCGCGCCTCGCCTCGGCCGAGATGTATTTCGCCGCCGGAGCCGAGATACAGGCCACGCAGTTCGCCCTGCGCGCCCGCGACATGCTGGACCCCGGGACGGCGGAATGGACCCGTGCCATGGACATTGTCTTCGCCTCGGGCGCAACACAGCAGGACATCGACGACGTCGACCGCCGCAACAGCCGCCGCGATCGCGGCGGCGTCATTCCCGCCAGTTGACCTCGAGAGACCGAATGAACGACGCGCCTGATCCGAGCCCCGTCGCACCTGCCCGGGCCTTGTCGCCAAAATGGCTCAGCCTGGCGGCCCTTTCGGTTTCGATCATCGCCCTGTTGCTCGCAGCCCTGCCCTACGCAAACGGGACCGGCGACTTCGGCGGAAGGGTTCGCAGCTATCTGCTGGCCCACCCGGAAGTGCTTGATGAGGTCGTGCGGGCTCGCGACGAGCGCGCCGCGACAGACCGCATAAGCGCGACGAATGCCGCCGCCAGCGCCAATCCGACCAGCCTGGCCGCCGGACCAGGCGAACCCGCCTTCGGCCCCGCGGATGCCAGGGTAACGGTGGTGCAGTTCTTCGACTACCGCTGCCCCTACTGCAAGAATGTGGCACCCGCCTACGTTTCCCTGATGCACACCCATCCGGACGTCCGGTTCATATTCAAGGAATGGCCGATCCTGGATCAGGGAACCAGCGTGACGTCGCAGTACGCGGCGCGGGGTGCGCTCGCGGCCCATGCCCAGGGGCGCTACCTCGTGGTCCATAATGCCCTGATGGCTGAAGCGGCGCTGAACCCCCAGACGATCGACCGCATTCTGGCTGCCAACGGGGTCAATATGGATCGGGCAAAGCCAGCCCTCCAGTCCCCTGCCATCTCACGCATCCTTGCGGATGTGCACACGGGAGCCGCCACGCTCGGGCTGGAAGGCACGCCGACCTTCTTCATCAATGGCCGACTGACAGCCGGCAACGACCCGGCCGAGCTTGACCGCGCCATCCGGGCCGCCAAGGCCGGCTAGAGCGTCGCCTCCCGGATAGTCAGCTGATGGCGCCGACGCAGCCCTCGTCGCCGCCGACCGGAAGTCTCGCATCGGTCAGGGAAAGGGTCCATCCGTGGTGGGTCGCCAGACCCCGTCGGCGGATACCACCGCCGTCACCGGCGTCTCCGCCGGCATCGACGATGACCCGCCGTCCGGTCGGCAGGGCTGCCGGGTCGATACGACCGACGGCCAGCGCCGTCGGGGTCTCGCCGCCGAAGCCGTCGAATACGCTCAGCGCCGACCACTCACGGCGCAGACCCGTCCACCAGGCATCGTCCGCATTGACGGCAAGGACCGCAACCCCGTGCCCTTCGGAGGCCCAGGCCAGGGCGGCCTGCGGATCGCGGACGGCGCGCATGTCAGCGGCCGCGCCGAAGCGCAGCCGCGCGCCGTCGAAGGCCCGGGTCGGCTCGACCGGCGACCAGACCTGCACCTGGATGCGGCCCTGACGGGCCAGACCCCAGCCGACGATCTGCCGCCAGAGGGATTCGACGGCCTCACGATTGTCCGGACGGGCGCGAGCGAGCATGCGCGTCAGGACCGTCTGTTCCCGGTCTGGCCGCAGTTTCACATGCGGGCCGACAGGGGCATCCTTGGCCTGGCCGACGCGGGCGGCGATGGCCAGGCGGCGCTCGAACAGGGCCAGAAGTCCGTCGTCGATTTCATCGATCTCATGGCGCAAGGCAGCGAGCGCCAGATGTTCGGGCGAGAGATCCGGGGCGGCGGGCCAGACTTGCTGGAGGCCGGGCTTGATACTGGAGTGGGGCACGGGAGAGAGACTTTCGGTTTCGATAGACGGCGATGGGGATTTTGCGAGCCGCCGCCCCGGCCCGGGGCGGTCGCCGGCGAGGCCGTCAGGACGATGTCCCCGACGCCTCAGCCGGCGTATCGAAAGCCGTAGAAATACAGGTCCGCCGCCGCAAAGACGCGGGCGAAGGCAGGCGCAGCGAGGGCTTGCGAGCGGACCATGGGTTCAGAAAACGCACGGTTCATGCCGCGTCAAGCCGTTCTGGCGCTCAGCAGGACAAAACGTGTTCGATTACCTTCCGAATCCTGGATGTCGTTGCGCAAAATCGACAGGCCATAGACCTCGGCCGCGCCCACCGGGGCCACAGCGGCCCGGGTGATGTCCCCCGCCTCTGCCACGGCGCGCGCCGCGCCGGCCGTGTCAAAGGCCTCGACGGGCATGAGTCCGAGAGCAGCCAACGAGGCCGGACACTGCCGCAGGGCGATCGGATGGCTCTCGGCCGTCCTGACGGTTCGCAAGCTCGCGCCGGCCGGAGCCATCAGGGCCAGACGAATAGGCCGCCAGACCTCAGAAACAATGGTCAGATCCGCCGCCTCGACCAGGGTCGCTGCCGGCTCGACCCGGCCAATGGCGCTGTTCTCGACCGGGATCAGGGCGCAGCCGACATCGCCGGACGTCAACGCCGCGAGGGCCGCCTCAAAGGAGTCATAGGCAACCGCCTCGTCCCAAGGCCGCAGCGCAGCACAGGCCTCGTGACTGAAGGCACCGGGCGCGCCCTGATAGGCGCAACGCCCGCCACCCAAAGCCGCTTCGGCGTCCTCACCTGCGGGTTTCCCGACGCCCATCACCTCACGCCGCCTCCGCCTGGGCGCGTCGTCCGGCCTTCAGCCGCTCGGCCACAAGGAAGGCCAGTTCGAGCGCCTGATCCGCATTGAGGCGCGGGTCGCAA
>JBEIJS010000131.1:0-6429 GCA_040380105.1 Caulobacteraceae bacterium
CTCCGTGGCAACGCCTTCCTCTATCAGGGCGAGGAACTTGGACTGCCCCAGGCAGAGGTGCCGTTCGCGGATCTGCGCGACCCCGAGGCCATCGCCAACTGGCCCCTTGGTCTGGGACGCGATGGCGCGCGCACGCCCATGCCCTGGCGGTCCGACGCTCCGCACGGTGGTTTCTCCGAAGGCCGACCGTGGTTGCCGGTCGATCCCCGGCATCTGGCGCTGGCCATCGCCGACCAGGATGCGGACACCACTTCCGCCCTGTCTGTCGTCCGACGGCTGCTGGAACTGCGCAGAACCTTTTCTGCTTTGAGGACAGGGGATTTCCGGCTGCTCCCCGTAAAGGCTCCGCTCCTCGCCTTCGACCGAAGCGATCACGGAGTGGCGATGCGATGCGTGTTCAACCTCGGCGATCAGCCGGTGGCAAGCGCACTTCTGGAGGGCTGGCAGCCTGTATTCGAATCCGGTCCGGCAATGACAGACGGGCAAATTGCCCCCCGTTCCGCCATCTGGGCGACGAGGCCCGGGTGAGCGCAAGATGCTGTCAGTTTATGGCCGCAAGCTCGATAATCCGGGCCGGTTCCTTCGCAGGGTTCCTGTTGTAGGACTCCGGTATGACCGAACTGCTTGCATCCGCCTACGACATCCATCGCGACTACCCCATCGATGACTCCACCCTGGCTGCCTTTCGCCGGGACGGCTTTGTTCATCTGCGGAATGTGCTGCCGGCCGACGCACTGGCTGCTTATGGACGCGAGATCACAAGGCTGACGATCGCGTTGAACACCCAGACGCTGCCGCTTGAGGAGCGCACGACCTATGACCGGGCGTTTCTTCAGGTGATGAACCTGTGGCAGCACAGCCCGGTCGTGCGCGACTTCGTGTTTGGCCGGACGCTCGCCAGGATCGCCGCCGACCTGCTCGAGGTTGAGGGTGTACGGCTCTATCACGACCAGTCCCTGTACAAGGAGCCGGGGGGTGGCATCACCCCGGCGCACGCCGACCAGTACTACTGGCCGCTGGCGAGCGACCGGACCGTGACCGCATGGATTCCCTTGCAGCCCGTTCCGCGTGAGTTGGGGCCGTTGGCCTTTTTCGCCGGCAGCCACAGGTCAGCCCTCGGGCGCGATCTGCCGATCTCCGACGAGAGCGAGGCCGCGATCACCGCCGCCATGGAGGCGCAGGCGTTCCCGATTGTCGATGAGCCATTCGATCTGGGCGATGTCAGCTTTCACGCGGGCTGGGTGTTCCACAAGGCGGGTCCCAATGTGTCGAAGACGCCGCGATCGGTGATGACGATCATCTACATGGACGCGGCGATGCGGCTGGCAGAGCCGGTCAACGATCCGCAAAAGGCGGACCGCGCCCAGTGGTGCGAAGGTGTCGAAACGGGCGCGATTATCGACACGCAGGGTAACCCGCTCCTGTTCACCCGGGCAGGGGCATGACGCTTCGGGTCAGCCGACGCGGAGTCATCGGCGCCCTGGCGGCCACGCCGGTGCTGGGTGCCGTCCCGGCACGGGCCCGGTCGGACGGCTCGTTCACCCGCTACGTCGACCCCTTCATCGGCACCGATGGCACCGGCCACGCCTTCCCCGGTCCCTGCCGCCCCTTCGGCATGATCCAGCCGGGCCCGGACAATGCCGACAGCGGCTGGGACTATACCAGTGGCTACCAATACCGCGCGCCACGCATCCTGGGCTTTTCCCAGACCCGGGCCAGCGGCACCGGTATCCCCGAGTTGGGCGACCTGCTGCTGCAGCCTGTCGCCGATCCGCGAGACGATCTGTCGAGCGCCTATGACAAGGCGAGTGAGGTCGCGAGACCGGGCTACTATGCGGTCCGGCTGACGGACAACGCGTGTTTCGTGGAGTTGACGTCCTCGCTCCGCGTCGCGCTCCATCGCTATCATTTTGCGCGGGGCGGGCGGGTTCATGTGCTGGTCGACACCCACCATCGGTTGCGGTTTCTAGAAGGCGAGCGGGTCACCGCCGCCAGCGTCACCCCCCGGGCAGACGGCGTCGACGGCACGGTGGATTCGACCAATTGGACGACGCGGACGATGGCGTTCGCGCTCGATTTCGACCGGCCGGTCGTATCGGTGCGCGAGTTGCCGAAACGTCCCGGCCAGATCGCACCGCGTTTCCTTCTCGGTTTCGATGTCGGGGACGATGGACGGCTTGAGGCCCGGGTGGCCCTGTCGACGATCGACGTCGACGGCGCACGCGGCAATATGGCGGAACTGCCCGTTTGGGACTTCGATGCGGTGGCGCACGCGGCTGACGCCGAATGGGAGGCCCTGCTGGGCCGGGTCCAGATTGACGCCGATGAGACGACACGGCGAACCTTCTACACAGCGTTCTATCGCCTCATGCTCCAGCCGAGCACGATCTCCGACCTCGATGGCCGCTATCGCGGGGCGACCGGCGCGGTCGCCACGGCGCGGGGCCGCACCTACTATTCCACGCTCTCGCTGTGGGACACCTTCCGCGCCGCCCATCCGCTCTACACCCTGCTGGTGCCGGAACGGGTCGATGATTTCGTACTGACCCTGCTGGACCATCATCGGGCACAGGGGCATCTGCCGCTCTGGCCGATCTGGGGTCGCGAGACCTGGTGCATGATCGGAAACCCCGCCCTGCCGGTGATCGCCGATGCCTGGACGAAGGGGTTCCGGGGGTTCGACGGGGCTGAGGCCCTGGCGGCCATGATCACGACGTCAACCACGAACCATCGGCTCGCTGACTGGGATGCGGTCGAGCGCTTCGGCTACTATCCCAACGATCTGTTTCCCAATGAGGCGGTTTCCAGGACGCTCGAAGCCGGGATCGGTGATGCCGCGACCGCTCACATGGCGATGATGGCCGGCGATACGAACGCCTCGGGCCGGTTCGCGACGCGAGCGGCCAATTATCGAAACCTTGTGGATCCGGAGACGAGGCTCGCGCGGGGCCGGGACAGCGTCGGTACCTGGCGAACCCCCTTTGATCCCTTGCAAACGACGTCGCCGCTCGGCACGCCCGGCGACTACACCGAAGCCAATGCCTGGCAATACAGCTGGACACCGGCGCTGCATGACGTGGATGGCCTGATCGCAGCCATGGGCGGTCGGCGTAACTTCACTGCCATGCTGGACCGCTTCTTCGCCCAGACCGGGGCGGGCGATGATCCGCACCAGGGGCAGGAGGGGCTGATCGGTCAGTATGCCCATGGCAATGAGCCCAGCCACCATATCGCCTGGCTCTATGCGCACAGCGAGCGGCCTGATCGAGGTCCCGAACTGGTCAGGGAGATTGCCCGGCGCTTCTACAACGACACGCCCCGCGGCATCACCGGCAACGACGACTGCGGCCAAATGAGTGCATGGTATGTTTTCGCGACCCTGGGCTTCTATCCGGCCGATCCGTTTCGCGGGAGTTATGTGCTGGGTCAGCCGCTGGTCGCGTCGGCATGCGTCAGCCTCGCCTCCGGCCGTTCTCTGAACATCGGGACCTCTATGCGTTCAACGGCGCGATCGAGGTTCAATGACGAGGTGATTCTGGATCGCACCCTGCCGCATGCCCGGTTGGTCGAGGGCGGGCGTCTGGTCTCTGGTTCCCGGACCGGCTGATGGACGGCCGCTTCGGCTGCTGTCAGGGGCCCGCTGACGGGGATCATGTTTCGTGAGGCCGTTTTCATTCAGGGGTGACCGGTTTCCGGCTGATGAGTTCTGCTACGCCGTGTGGATGCTTCGGGTTCAGCCTCAGTTTCCTGGCCGTCGAGACGCTGCCGGAACGGCGGAGGCAGGCCAGCCAGGACCTGTCCCAAGGCCGGCCTCAGCAGAAGATTCCGGGCAGCTCATAGCTCATTGGCCCGGGCAAAACTCCACAGACCGGCAACAAGCGGGGCTGGTGAGTTGTCGAGGCAGGCTCGCCGTGGACCGTGGCGGTGCTGTCAGGCGAACGCCAACCTGTCTATGCCGGCCGCAGATTGAGCCGGCTTCGTGAGGGACATCCTTCGACGTGGGCCAGGATTGACCTCCCCGAAAAGCCCCCGCAGTCAGCTTAGGCGGGCGAGGCCCCTCGGTCCGCTTTTCTGCTTGCCTCCGATCACCGGCTACAGAACACTGCACCGAGCTACAAACCTGTCTTGAGAAACGGTATGCGGTTGCGCGGATTGTTCGGGCTGGCGGCGCTCGCCTTGCTTTCGCTGGCGACAACTTCGGGCGCGCAGGTCGGCTCGACACCGAGAGGCGCGGCACCTGGCGTTCAATTGACCCGGCCGCCTGCGTCCATCCCCTCCAATCTTCAGGCTGCGCCGCCTCAAAATCTCCAGGGCATTGATGGGCCCATGCAAGGTCGGATCTCTGCCGTGCTCCCGCCTCTGAGAATGGCCTCCGTACGCGACGAGATCCGGCGCTCGCCATTCTATCTCGCGGAGATCGATGCCGGGGCCATAGCCCGTGCGCGTCAGGACGTTGTCGTCGCCCTGTCCAGTGAGGTCCGGGTCAATCTCTCTGCTCTTGTTCGAGAAACAAGTCTGGCGGCTTCAACCGGGCTTGATGATCTCGGCCCGGAAGCCACTCGAGCGCTGCTGGGCGGAACACCGACCTTCAATACGGCCATTTTCGCCCTCGAGGATCGGCTGGTCGTTGTGCGGGAAGCGGTTGTTCCCTTCTCGGCGAGCACCTGCCGAAATGCGTCCGGGAGAGTTCGGCGGCCTGTTTTGCGCCAGTTCCTCGCCCGGGAGTGCTTCTCGCTGGCTCCGCGTGAGACCTGGATTGACGCCAGACTTCCTACCGGCCGTGACGGATTGTTCCGCCCCGATGGGCCGGAGGGCGACATTGTGGCCCTTCCGGACATCGAGGTCGCATCCGAGTTTCAGGTGGAGATTGCCGGCATCCGCGCCGAGCTGGCCGAAGCCCCATCCGACGCCGAGTGGCTTCCCGGCTTGTCAGTCAGGGCGGCTCGGGCCCTTTCTGATGAGGCGCTGCTGGAGGCAGAGCTGAACGGTTCGCCTCGCCTGATCATCCAGACGAGTGTCCTTCCCTACGGCCCGCGTGTGATTGCCCCGGCAGCGACCAGCCCACGAGGCCCGGGAGCACTCGGGCAGTTCGTGGTGAGCGTTGATCCGGACATCGCTCGCACATCGCCCCCGCCAGCTCCCCTGTCTTCGCAGCTGCGGAGCTATCTGATCCAGCCCTCTCCGCGTCTCGCGGCCTATGATGCCCGGATCCAGACCCGCCTTGACCCGGAACAACTGGGTCGCGGACGACTGACCTTCGACGCCCCCTCTGATCCGCTCTCCGGTTCAGCCCGAAATCGCACTACGGTTTCGGACGGAACCCGGCCGATGCCCCGGCTTGATGCCCGGCGTCGCACCGGCGAGATCCTGGACGAGAACTATCGTACCCTGCTCATGGGTCGTACCGTGCTTCAGCATTTCGGCGATGACTACCGGGTGTCATTCGGCCGGAACGGACGGTGGCACGTCGGGTTCGAGTGGTGGGCCGGTTACGGCTATGGTCTTCGCTTCCCCTTCGAGCTGGCGATGTCGAGTCAGGAGACGTTTCGCAGCGGCACCACGATAACGCCGCGAGATGAGCCGCCCCTGCATACCGAGGCTTTGAACGTTGATGTCGCGGTTACGGGGATAGCAAGGACACGTGACGGGCGATCACCCTATGTCGACGCTGGCCTCCCCGCACGACTCCATGCCGGCGACGCGGAATTGTTCCTGGCGGCCTATGCGGGTTGTCGCCTCTATGGTCGCGTTCCGATCGCCGGCAGTTTTGGCCTGCGCTGCCCTAGTTTCAGCGTACCCCGGGGGTGCGGCCCTGACGGTTGTTCGCCAAGCCCTGACGAGTGCCGTGACAGTCCGTTCTGCGAGAACTTTACCCCCCGTCTACAGCCTCGGCCATGGCGGTTGGGCGACATTACGGTCCCCGCCTCGATCCACGGTCTTGAGCTCAATTATGGGTTTCTTCGCGCGGGCGTCGACCCGGGGATTGAGGCGTTGGCGATCGACACGCGGCTGAGCCTGCTTGCCGAGGCTGTTTCCGGTGAGTTCCCGTTGTCAGGGCGAGGCTCCTGTCGTGGACTGGAGCACATGCAAGCCAATACAGCAGTGGGCCCCGGGGAGTGTCGGCTTGTCTTTGCCCGGCAGGATGTCCCCCGGATGCAACTGGCTGTCCTGCCCGACGCCGGTCGCGACGCCTCCCTGCGGCTGACCGATCCTCGTCTCGACCTGACGATTGGCCTGGCTCCCTTCATGGAGCTCTACATGGTGTTCGACCTGAAGATCTGGTCCAAACGCTGGGACTGGCGTCTGCATCTTGGCCGGTTCGACATCGCTGCGACCTTCGGTGCGCATGACGGCACACCCTCGCGTTTCGAGATCGGTGAATGTGATTTCGAGTCTCCGCTCCTCGGCGAATGCCGCGGCATTCGACGC
>JBEIJS010000132.1:0-6324 GCA_040380105.1 Caulobacteraceae bacterium
CGTCGCCGGGCGCTGGAAAATTTCGGCTTTGCAGCCCTCTACAACATGGTGGCGGCACCTGCCGCGATGATCGGCCTCGTGAACCCGTTCGTGGCCGCGCTCGCGATGTCAGGCTCCTCCCTGGTCGTGACGCTCAATGCGCTTCGGGTGAGGGGCGGCCGATGAACATACTGCTTCTTCTCGGACCCTTCTCGGTGTTCCTCGGCCTGATGGCTGTCGGTGCCTTTGTCTGGACCCTGCGCGCCAGCCAGTACGACGACATTCAGGGGGCGGCAGAGCGCATCCTGATCGACGATGACGATCAGCCCGGGCCGCCGGATACCGGTGATGCGCGAGGCGGATAGTCGAGGCCGCGGCGACCGACCGGCTATCGGCGTCTGTGCCGCGCCGGGATAAGCCCATGGCGGGTCATCTTGTCGTAGAGGGTCTTTCGCGGGATCTTGAGGTCCGCCGTGACCTGACGGATATCACCCTGATGACGCGTCAGGGCTTCACGGATCAGTTCGGCTTCATAGGTCTGGACCCGCTGGACCAGCCCTTCTTCCGACCGGGTACCGGCGTTGGTCGGGTTGAGGCCGACGGCGACCTGGCTGGCGTAGTTGGCCAGTTCGCGCAGGTTGCCCGGCCAGTCATGCTCCAGTAGTCGCCGGCGGATGGCGTGATCGACCGGGGGCGGCTCCCGACCGAGGCGACCCGCCACCCGGCCAAGAAAGCGGGCGTACAGCAGCGGTACGTCCTCACGCCGTTCGCGAAGCGGGGGTGCCCTCAGGCGGATGACGTTCAGGCGGTAGTAGAGATCTTCGCGCAGGTCGCCGCGTGCGACGGCCTCAACAGGATCCCCCTTGGTAGCGGCGAGGACACGAAGGTCCAGCGCATGCGGCTCCATGGCACCGACGGGGAGTACCTCCCTTTCCTCGAGAACCCGGAGCAGCAAGAGCTGGGCGGCACGGGGCGCGAGGTCGATCTCGTCGAGGAACAGGGTACCCCGGTGTGACTGTTCGATCTGTCCTTCACGGCGACGGAAGGCCCCGCCCGGGCCGACCGCATCACCCATGAGCAAGCTCTCCAGACCGCTCTCCGGCAGGGCGGCACAGGCTACGGGAACGAAGGGCTGCAATCGCCGACGGCCGGCGTTGTGGATCGCGCGCGCCACGGCCTCCTTACCGGAACCGGTCTCGCCCTCGATCAGGACGTCGACCTCCGCGTCCGCCAGCCGCTGGATCGCGCCGCGAAGTGCTTCCACCGAGCGGCTTGAACCGCTCAAGGGGATCGAGCTTTCGTCGTCCGAGGCGAGGGCGGCCAGTCTGCGGTTGTCGAGCACCAGCGCCCGCTTTTCCAGGGCGCGGCCGAGCGTCTCAACCAGCCGTTCGGGTGCGAAGGGCTTGGCCAGAAAGTCATAGGCACCGCGCTTCATGGCCTCAACCGCCTCGGCGATATCGCCGTGACCCGTCATCATCACCACCGGCAAATCAGGGTCCGCAGCGGTCAGGCGTTCTACAAGTCGTCGACCGTCCATGCCGGGCATCCGCAGGTCGGTCACAACAACGCCGTCAAACCGGTCGTTGACGACCTTGAGCGCGGCTTCCGCTGATCCGAAAGCGCTGACATTCAGTCCGGCCAGCTCCAGCCGTTCCGCCAGAGCACTTCGGAAAGCCTCGTTGTCGTCGATCAATGCGACCCGGTCGAGCGCCGCGAAACTCATCATGCCTTCGCCAGACGGATGGAAAATCTTGCGCCGGAGGAGGAGGGGTCGAGGACCAGCTCTCCTCCAAAGCCGGCGACGATATCCCGGCTGATGACGAGTCCCAGACCGAGGCCGTCAGGCTTGTCCGTCGTGAACGGCGTAAACAGTCTCGCCCGGACAGCCGGGGTGACCCCGGGTCCATTGTCCGAGACCTGGATGATGGCCTGCCGGCCCTTGACCCGGACGCCGAGCTCAATGACCGGCGCTGGCACGCCGTCGAGCGCCTCAATCGCGTTCTGAAGCAGGTTCAGGACCACCTGCTCAAGTCGGTTGCGTTCAGCCTTAACAGCCAACCCTGCCGGGGCCGGGCGTCGCTCCAGCCGGATGCCCTTTTCCCTGAGCCGGCCCGCGACCAGAAGCAGGGCACCGTCGATGGCACTGTCGACCCCGACCGCCACAGTCCCGGATCGGGTCTTGCGCGAAAACGCGCGAAGCTCGTCCGTAATGACGCCGACCCGCTCCGTCAGCCGGTCAATGTTCGCGAGTGATCGAAGCGCCCCTTCGGTGTCTTCGCGCCTGAGCTGGACCGAGGCGCTGTCTGCGTGTGTCCGGATCGCGGCAACCGGCTGGTTGATCTCATGCGCCACGCCGGCGGCGATCTGGCCCAGGGTGGCCAGTTTGTTGGCCTGGATCAGTTCGTCCTGGAGATCCTGGCGGACCGTCTCGAGTCGCCGTCGTTCGTCGATCTCATGGTTCAGCTGGTCGTTGGCCGATCTCAACTCGGTGGTCCGCAGGTCGATCTGCCGTTCCAGTTCGATCCTGGCCTGTTCCGCCTCGCTGGCCATCGCTCTCGCGCGCTGGCGGCGCCGCAGAAGGATACCGGTCAGGGCGGCGAGGAGGGCGACAGTCATGGCCCCCAGCCACCGTGCGCTGGCGACCGCGCGGGCGATGTCATCCCCCGAGGGTGAGAGCAGATTAACCTGCCACCCGATATCGGGGATCGGATCAGATGCGGCCGCATACAGGCCTTCGGGAATGTCGGATGAAATCCGGACGAGGTCGGTGCCGGCGGTGTTGAAGGGCAGGGGCCCCGGAACGGTTGAGCCGGCGGTCTGGGTTTCGGCGAGCCGACGTCGGAGGTCGGCGGACAGGGGCTGGGTTGTGCGAAAGCGCCAGGCCGGGACAGTGGTGATGACCACCACGCCGTCAGCATCGGTCACATAGGTGGGCTCGCCCGAGGCCCGCCAGTCGGCCTCAAGCGCGTCGAACTCGACCTTGGCCACGATCACCCCCAGAGGCTGACCTGCCGGGCCGTCCACGCGACGGGACAGATAAAGGCCGGGTCGCCCGCTGACGGTGCCAAGGGCGAAGAAGGTCGCCTGGCCGTCCCTCATCGCTTCATAGTAGTAGGGTCGGAACCGGTAACTGGAACCGACGAAGCTGGTCGGCAGTCGCCAGTTGCTGGCGGCGAGCGTCCGGCCCTCGGCGTCGAGGGCGTAGATGGCGGCGGCCCGTACATCTCTCGCGAGGATCTCGAATTTCCGGCTCAGTCGAGCGGCACCGGAGGCATCAGGTCTGGTCAACACCGCCGCCAGATCCGGGTTCTGCGCAAGCACCATCGGCAGGGAGCGGTGCCGCTCCAGTTCACTGCGTAACACCGCAGCGTGAAGCGTACTGGCCGTCGCGGCCTGGTGCTCTGCAGACTCCCTGGCGTCCCGGCGTGCAACCTCTCCGCTGGTCAGGACGACAAGCAGGGCGACCAGGCTCCAGGCGGCTCCGAACAGGCGCCATTGAGTCGAAGGGGACAAGGGACCGCGCATCCATAGACTATGCGAAATTCCGCACAAACATCCAAGGTGCCTGTGCGGAATTGCGCACAAAATGAGGCAGGTCTTCGCGCGCCGAAGAGAAATATGCTTCTACTGCAATGCCTTATGTGCGGGCGGCGAGCGGCTTGATGCAGGAATGTGGCGAGCGATACTCCCACGAACGGCACCATTCAGAGCGCCGTATTGACGGGAGCCGGGTCGCGGTTCCAGGGGAGGTCGTTTGTTGCAGCCAGCCGCCACCGCCGGTGGAGCCCCTGTGCGCCGTCCGTTCTATCGCAGTCTGTACTTCATTGTGCTGCTGGCGATCGTGGCGGGCGGGGCCGTTGGTCATTTCTGGCCCGACTTCGGCGAGAGCCTCAAGCCTCTGGGTGACGCCTTTATCAAGCTGGTCAAGATGATCATCGCCCCGGTGATCTTCCTGACAATCGCGACCGGCATTGCCGGGATGCGTGATCTCGGCAAGGTCGGCCGGGTCGCGGCCAAGGCCTTTGCCTATTTCTTCTTCTTCTCGACCCTCGCCCTGATCATCGGCCTTGTTATCGCCAACGTGGTCCAACCGGGCCGCGGGTTGAACATCGACCCCGCGACGCTGAACGCCGGAGCGGTGTCGCAGTACACCGCCGCCGCTCACGAGACGACCATCGTCGGCTTCCTGATGAGCATCATCCCCACCACCCTGGTCAGCGCCTTCTCCGAGGGCAACATCCTGCAGACCCTGTTCGTGGCCATCCTGTTCGGGATTGCCATGGCGATGATCGGGGATGCAGCAGCGCCGGTGCACCGGGCGCTCGATGCCCTGAGCCAGATCATGTTCAAACTGGTCGGGATCCTGATGAAGGCGGCCCCGGTCGGTGCCTTCGGCGCGTTTGCCTTCACCATCGGTGCCTATGGTATCGGGGCTATCGCCAACCTCGCGGCCCTGATTGCGACCTTCTATCTGACGTCCTTCATCTTCGTGATCGGGATACTGGGCGCAGTCTGTTGGGCCAGCGGTTTTTCGATCTTCAAGCTGATCTCCTACCTCAAGGAAGAAATGCTTCTGGTGCTCGGCACCTCGTCTTCGGAAGCGGCCTTGCCGAGCCTGATGGAGAAGCTCGAGCGTGCCGGTGCCAAGCGGTCCGTCGTCGGCCTGGTCGTGCCGACCGGCTATTCCTTCAATCTGGACGGCACCAATATCTACATGACCATGGCGGCCCTGTTCATCGCCCAGGCGATGAACATCGAGCTCAGCCTTCAGGATCAGATCCTGCTGCTGCTGGTGGCCATGCTCAGCTCCAAGGGTGCCGCCGGGATCACGGGCGCGGGCTTCATCACCCTGGCCGCGACCCTCGCAGTTGTGCCCTCCGTGCCCATCGCCGGCATGGCCCTGATCCTGGGAATCGACCGCTTCATGAGCGAGTGCCGCGCCCTGACCAATTTCGTCGGTAACGCCGTAGCCACACTGGTGGTCGCCCGCTGGGAGGGAGAGCTGGATCGCGAGGCGTTGCACGCCGCGCTCGGCTCGGGCCCCGCAAAAATCGCCGCGCTGCCTGACCCCGCTGCGGGGCCGGGCGACCGGGACGTCATAACGGCCGACTGAAACGGCCGAACGCATCAGGGAGGAGACTACCATGAGGACCATCCACAAGAGCGCGCTACTGGGCAGCGCCGCTGCGCTGACCCTGTTGACCTGTGCGTCCGGGGCCTGGGCCCAGACGGCGCCGTCCTCGAGTCCCGCTTCGGCTGAGCCCGAGACCGCAAGTGAACTCGGTGACGTCGTCGTTGTCGGGTCACAGATCCGGGGCGCAGCGGTGAACACGGCCCTGCCCGTGACCGTCTTGGACGAGGAGCAGATCCTCGCGACCGGCGCGGTCAATGGCGACGACCTGATGCGGTCGATCCCGCAGATGGGCGATGTCCTGTTCAGCGCCGCCAACAATCCCCAGACCTCGAACGCCGCGCGCGGGGATGTGAACTCGGTCAACCTGCGTTCGCTCGGCGTCGGTAACACTCTGGTGCTGCTCAACGGTCGCCGCATCGTGCAGCACCCGACCAGCCAGGGCACGTCTGACACGGGCACGGTGCCGGTTCTGAGCTACAACTCCAACGCCATACCCGTCTCGGGCCTGAGGCGGGTCGAGGTGCTGATGGACGGCGCTGCGGCCATCTATGGTGCCGATGCCGTGGCCGGGGTGGTCAATACCGTGCTTCGAGAAAGATTCGATGGCCTGCGGATGACCAGCCAGTATGGCGGGGCGGAAGGAACCCATCTCCGCGAGCTGAACCTCGGCCTTTTTGCCGGTCGCAATTTTGATCGCGGCAACATCTCGGCCTTCATCGACTATACCGACCGGACCGCGCTGCGGTCCGAGGACCAGGATTTTACCTCCACTGACAACCTGACGCCCCTGTTCGCCAATGAGCCGGACTATGCGTCCAGCCTGACGCCGGACTTCCGCAACACCCGCGGGGCCTGGGCCAATCTGGCGGTGGTCAACGGTCCGGGCACGATCCGCCGCGGCACCACAGCCCTCACAACTGCCGCCGGTGCTTTCTCGATCCGGCCGACGACCCTGGCGGGCTGTCTGGTTCCGAACGGGGATGTCTGCCTTGGCTCGGGTGCCCTGACCTTCAACGGGACCCAGCGCGAACTGCGCTTTGACACCGCGCCGGGCACCACGGTCCTGCCGGATACCCAGCGACTGAACGTCTTCTTCGCCGGCCACTACGACCTGACCGACGACATCACGGCATTCGGTGAGCTCGGCTACTACACGGCCGACACCCACAGGGTGCAGCCGCCGGTCATCAATCTGAACACACTGGTGATCC
>JBEIJS010000133.1:0-6283 GCA_040380105.1 Caulobacteraceae bacterium
GCCCAGCGCATCCAGTAGCGCTCGCGGCGCACCCGCCACAGCTCCATCTGGACATGCTTTTCGAGGTATTCCATCCGCGCGCCCAGCCACATGGTCAGCCGGGTCAGATACTGCGCGCGTTGGCCCCAGCCCTTGCCGTCCTGCTGGAACTGGGTCTCGGCCTGGTCGGCCATGGCCCGGGCGCTGGTAAACAGGTTCTGCAGCTCACGGGTCCGCTGCACGATCTCGCGCGACAGTTCGTAGGAGTCGTTCTCGAGCTGGAACCGGTACTGGATGAACAGCACGGCCTGCAGGCCCCAGTAGAGGCCGAGCGCCGCGATCATCGCCCCGGCGGCGAGACCCAGTCCCATCGCCGCCGATCCGGTCCAGCCTGTGAACAGGCCCGGACCGAGGATGGCCAGGGCGGCAAAGGCGGCAAGGGCCCCGGCCTGGCTCAGCCGCTTCACAGTGACGTGCATCAGGAGCGCCTGGAATACCCGCCGGCCATAGCCGTGGATCCGGCTGCGAATGTCAGTGTCGACCGGAAACCGCTCCTCGATCTGGCGGCTGAACAGGACGTGGAACCGGTCCGGCTTCCCGTCCGTCTCCCAGAAGGGAAAGATGTCGAGCGGCTGGTTGAAATACTCGTCGATGTGAGAGCCCACGATCGCCTCGGCCTCGGGCGTCGCGGCAAAATACTCGCTCTCGGAAATGGGGCGCAGAATGCCGTCGCCGCCGCGCAAGGCCTCGCGGCCATGGCTCGGGGTCGGCGGCGGAACCGCCCGGTTCGGGCTGTCCTGGGCTCCGGGCGGCGGCGGATTCGGCGTGGCCTGCAGCCGGGCGTCCTCGCCGTGACCGCCATGGCCCCCGTCATGCGGAGTCCCGTGGCCGTCATGACCGTGGTTGTGAGCGTCGTGCGACATGGCGCTTCGGCGGTCCCTTGAATTGTCAGCCCTGTAGTATGGCAGATCGCGCCGCAGGGCGGGCGGCGTTCCCCTCGGGCGCGAAGCGGCGCCTCAGGTTGGATATCGGCGTTAACCCTGCCTCCCGGTCAAGTGAAGTTTCAGTCAGAACGGATATCGCGCCATGGCGGCGGCGCAGCCGAGCAGCGGAATCAGCAGCAGGGCTTCCAGCCTGATCCATGTCCGCGCCCGCTTCAGTTCCGGGGCGGGGGGCGTGAAGGCGGCCGCGCCTGCCGCTGCCCTGCGCCAGCGTATGAACAGCAGCGTCGGCCCGATCGATGCCAGGGCCAGCACAACAAACAGGCCCATCTTGCCCCAGAAGAACGGATTGGCTTCGTAGAAGGCCCAACCCTTGCCACCCCAGATCACCCGACAGACGCCGATGACGACCGCGAGACCGGCGACGAGGCCATAACCTGCGTCGACCTTCGTCAGTCGGGCGGGATCGATGGTGGCGTCCTTGAGCATCACCCCCTCCATGGCCAGCAGGGCGACGAGTCCGAAAACGGTGATGTGGTGGACAATGGCCAGTCCAAGATCGAGCAAGCGCGCCTCCTTCGTTTTGCGGCCGGGTCGAGTATAAGCCCCGCATCATGACACGTTTTCTGATCGTTGCAGCCGGGGGCGCCCTCGGCGCTGTCGCCCGCTACGGGGTCGGACGTCTGCTGCCCGCCGGAGGCTGGCCCTGGGCCACGCTGGCGGTCAATGTCGCCGGCGGCCTGCTGATGGGGCTGCTGGCGGGCTGGCTGGCCTTCCGGGGCGGGGTGCAGGGCGAATCCATCCGCCTGTTCGCCGTCGTCGGGGTTCTCGGAGGCTTCACCACCTTTTCGGCCTTTTCGCTGGAGGCGGCGCTGTTGATCGAGCGCCGTCAATTGGCCATGGCGGGCGGCTATGTCCTCGCTTCGGTGGTCCTGTCGATCGCCGCCCTGTTTCTCGGCCTGATGGTCGCCCGCCGCGCCTTCGGAGCCGCCCTTTGACCCTTCCTGACTCTGGCGAACCCATCCAGGACGCCCCGGACGCCCCCAAGCGCGAGGTCCTGACCATCTACGTCGCCGAGGCCGAGGACGGCATCCGGCTGGACCGCTGGTTCCGCCGGCGCTGGCCGCACCTGTCCAACATCCAGGTGCAGAAGATGGCCCGCAGCGGCCAGATCCGCGTCGACGGCGCCCGTATCAAGCCCGAAGGCCGGCTGACCGCCGGCGCCGCCGTGCGCGTCCCCCCGATCCCGGACGATACCTCGCGTCAGGCCGGCGACGTCCACACCCTCAGCGCCCAGGACATCAAATTCGCCAAATCCCTCGTGCTCTACGAGGACGACATGGTCATCGCCATCAACAAGCCCCACGGCCTCGCCGTCCAGGGCGGCACCAAGACCAGCCGCCACGTCGACCGCCTCCTGTCGGCCTGGGGGGAGGGGATGGACCGCCCGCGTCTGGTCCACCGGCTTGACCGCGACACCTCCGGCGTCCTCCTGCTCGGCAAGGGCCCTGAGGCGGCCAAGCGGCTGGCCGGGGCCTTCGCCCGGCGTCAGGCCAAGAAGACCTATTGGGCCATCGTCATCGGCAACCCCAAGCCCGCCGCCGGCCAGATCGACATGCCGCTGAAGAAGACCGGCATCAATGATTTCGAGATGATGCGCCCGGCCGACCGCAAGGATCCCCGCGCCGAGCCGGCCGAGACCGCCTTCGCCACCATCAGCCGCGCCGCCCACCGGGCCTCGTGGATGGCCCTGCGGCCCTTCACCGGCCGGACCCACCAGCTGCGCGCCCATATGGCCGGCATCGGCCACCCGATCCTCGGCGACCCGAAATACGGGGACGAAAAGTCGAAGGAACTGTCAGGCCCTCTGAAGCTGCAACTCCACGCCCGCAGCATCGAGCTGGAGCATCCCCGCGGCGGGATGCTGAAGGTCGAGGCCCCCCTGAGCCCCGAAATGCGCGCCGGCTTCGCCCATTTCGGCTTCGAGGAGGCCGAGGGCAATGAGAGCGATCCGTTCGAAGGGGTGAAACGGCAGCGATGACCACAGTCCTCCCCCCCCGGGGGAGGGGGACCGCGACGCGGTGGTGGGGGCCAGCCCCATCCGCCGGTGCCCGGCACAGCCCCCTCCACCATCCTTCGGATGGTCCCCCTCCCCCGTTGGGGGAGGAATAGATGAGACCCCTCGCCGTCTTCGACATCGACGGAACCCTCGTCGACAGCCGCGCCTCGATCCACCGTGCCGCCTGTGAGGCCGCGCGCGACATCGGCCTGCCCGAGCCGGACTATGACCGTGTCCGCCAGATTGTCGGCCTGTCGCTGGAGCACGCCATGGCGGTGCTGGAGCCGGGGCTCGACGCGCCGACGCTGGCCCGCTTCGTCGCCGGCTTTCGCGCCAGCTTCAACCGCATGTACCAGGAAGGGCACGAGGAGCCCCTCTATCCCGGGGCCATGGAGACCATCCGCCGCCTGCATCGCGATGGCTGGCGGCTGGCGCTGGCCACGGGCCAGAACCGCCGCGGCGTGGCCCGCAACCTGGCCCGCGAGGGCTGGGCCGATCTGTTCCTCTCGTCCCACTGCGCCGAGGACGGACCGGGCAAGCCGGACCCGGCCATGCTGCACGCCGCCATGGCCGCCTGCGACGCCTGTCCGGCGACGACCATCATGATCGGCGACACCGCCCATGACATCGAAATGGCGATCAATGCCGGCGTCCTGCCGCTGGGCGTCGCCTGGGGCTTTCACACGGTCGAGGAACAGCAGGCCGCCGGGGCCCGCCACGTCGCCCGCTCCTTCGCCGAACTGACCGTGGTGCTGGACGGTTTCGCCGACCTGACCCGCGCCGCCTGAGACCGTCATGAGCCATATCCCGCCCCTCGATCCCAATGTCGCCGCCCGCAAGGGCTTTCGCGAGTCCGAGGAGCGTCTGAAACGCTTCTGGAAGGCGGTCGATGTGGCGGAAGGGCAGGGGGCCCAAGGGACGTTCTGGGCCGTCACACTGGACGGCCGCACGCCGAAGACCCCGGCCCATGCGCTCTTGCGGCTGCCGACCGAGGCCGCCGCCCGGCTCGCGGCGGACGAATGGGCCGCCCAGGGCGAGTTCATCGACCCCGCGACCATGCCCGCCACCCGCCTCGCTTCCACGGCCATCGACCGCGTCCCGCAGGTCCGCGAGGCCGTGGCCGACGAGATCGCCGCCTTCGCCGGCTCGGACCTGCTCTGCTACCTCGCGGAGCATCCGACCTCTCTGGTGGCCGAACAGGCGCGGGCCTGGGGGCCCTGGCGCGACTGGGCTGCGCGCACCCACGGCATCGTGCTGGAGGTCGCCGAAGGCATTGTCCACCGGCCGCAGGATCCTGAGGCGGTGGCGCGGACACGGGCGCTGGCCCTGGCCCTGGACGATTTCGCCCTGACCGGTCTGGCCACGGCCACCCCCCTGCTGGGCTCGGCCGTGCTGGCCCTGGCCCTGCAGCAGGGCGAGATCGGTGGCGAGGCGGCGTTCGAGCTCAGCCGCCTCGACGAGGCCTTCCAGGAACGCCAGTGGGGCGTCGACGCCGAGGCCGCCGAACGCACCGCCGCCCGGCGCGCCGAGGCGGTCCTGCTGGAGCGGTGGTTCCGCGCGCTGGGCTGACTTTCCAGTCTGGAAAATAATCACTTTCCAAAGCGGAAAACGTGCGCTAGCTTTCCTGTATGGAAAGTGAGGTTCCGAATGACCGATGAACTCGATCCCCGCGAGGCCCTGGCCTCGATCCATGAGGCCCGCGCCGGGGTGGGGCGCAGCATGGACTATCCCTTCGGCTGGGACATCGTCTTCGGCCTCCTCATCGCGGTCATGGTCACGGCCCAGGGGCTGCCACAGATTTCAATCGGGCTCGTCCTGCTGGGCACACTCGCCGGCCTGTTCTGGATGATGAAATGGTGGCGCGATCGCTTCGGCTGGTGGGTCAGTGCCTATTCACCCAAACGGGCCCGCTGGGTCGCCGTCGCCATGTGGCCGCTGCTCCTCTGCAGCCTCGGCCTGTCGTGCTGGACACGACTTTTTGAAGGTCCCCTGTGGGCGCCCTTCCTGGGCGGCGCGGTGGCCTTCGTCACCACCATCGTCTTCGGCCGTCTGTGGATGAGCGTCTATCGCAGGGAGCTGGCCGAGGGCGGTCAATGAACACCCAGCCGGTGCCCGCCTTCGACCCTGTCATCCACGCCCCCGGGCGGCTGCAGATCTGCGCCATCCTCTCCAGTGTGGACAGCGCCGAATTCGCCATGCTGCGCGACGCCCTCAAGGTGTCGGACTCGGTCCTGTCCAAACACCTGAAACAGCTGGAGGAGGCGGGCCATGTCACCCTCACCAAGGCCGCCGAGAACGGCCGCCAGCGCACCTGGATCAGCCTGACCCCGTCCGGCCGCAAGGCCTTCGCCGCCCATGTCGCCGAACTCCAGCGGCTGGCGGCGATGACGGCGCCCGTGCGGCTGGGGGAGGGGTTCTCGGGCTAGGGCCCGGAGCGCGCAGGTTCATCACCAAGGACCCCAAGGATACACAAAGGGCACGAAGGGGCCGGTGCCTTGCCGCGAAGCGGCCTTTCTTGTCGGTTGCAGGACAGGATTGTCCCTTCGGGACAGGCAGGCTCCCTTCGTGTCCTTCGTGCCCCCTTGGTGTCCTTCGTGATGAACCAGCCGACCGCACAGTCTGGCCGTCCCCGCTTGCCTCCGCCCCCGGCCCTCCTTAAGCCTCGGCTCAAGGAGACGCCGTATGAAGACCATCCTCGACCAGCTCGAAGCCCGCCGCGCCGGTGCCCGCCTCGGTGGCGGCGAAGCCCGCATCGCCAGCCAGCACGCCAAGGGCAAGCTGACCGCGCGCGAGCGGATCGACGTCCTGCTGGACGAGGGCTCCTTCGAGGAGACCGACATGTTCGTCGAGCACCGCTCGACCCAGTTCGGCATGGAGGCCCAGCGCATACCCGGCGACGGCGTGGTCACCGGCAGAGGGACCATCGGCGGCCGTCTGGTCTATGTCTTCTCCAAGGATTTCACCGTCTTCGGCGGCTCCCTTTCGGGTGCCCATGCGGCCAAGATCGTCAAGATCCAGACCATGGCCCTGACCAATGGGGCCCCGATCATCGGCCTGTTCGACGCCGGCGGCGCCCGCATCCAGGAAGGGGTCGAGGCCCTGGCCGGCTATGCCGACATCTTCCTGCAGAACACCCTGGCCTCGGGCGTCATCCCCCAGATCAGCGTCATCATGGGCCCCTGCGCCGGCGGCGACGTCTATTCCCCGGCCATCACCGACTTCATCTTCATGGTGAAGGACACGAGCTACATGTACGTGACCGGCCCCGATGTGGTGAAGACGGTCACCAATGAGGTGGTCACCC
>JBEIJS010000134.1:0-6264 GCA_040380105.1 Caulobacteraceae bacterium
ACCGCCGTGGGCGGCAATGTGCCGGTGGTGAAGACGGCGCGGAATGCGCGGATCCTGAGGCAGATCGCCGGGCGTGAGGATGTGCCGGTGTTCATGGGGGCCGACCGGCCGCTGCGGCGCGAACCGGCGGGGGCGGGGGAATTCCATGGTGCCGAGGGGCTGGGCGACCTGGCGCCGTTCGAGCCGGATGCGCCGTGCGCGGACGGGCATGCGGCGGATGCGATCATCGATCGGGTGATGGCGCGCCCTGCGAAGTCGGTGGCGGTGGCGGTGCTGGGGCCTCTGACCAATCTGGCGCTGGCGTTGCGCAAGGCGCCGGCGCTGGCCGAACGGCTGGGGCCGGTCGCGGTCATGGGCGGGGCGCGGTCGGAGGGCGGAAATATCACCGCCTCGGCCGAGTTCAACATCTGGGCCGATCCGGAGGCGGCGGCGGAGGTGCTGGCGACGGGCTGCGATGTGGTGATGTTCGGGCTGGACGCGACCCATCAGGTCCGGGCGACCGAGACACGGATCGCGGCGCTGGAGGCCGTGGGCACGCCGATGGCGGACGCCGCCGCCTCGATGATGCGGTTCTCGCAGCGGATCGAGCGCGAGATCGTGGGATGGGATGCGCCGCCGGTGCACGATCCCTGCCCGGTGGCCTGGCTGCTGCAGCCCGCGCTGTTCACACCGCAGCCCTGCCGGATCGCGGTGGAGACGGACAGCGATCTGACCCGCGGTCATACGGCGGTTGAATTTCGGGCGTCGGTGGCCGGGTCCTTGCCGCACCGTTGGGCGGTTTCGGCTGATGCGGATGGGGTATTCGTCTTGATCGCAGAGGCGTGTTCATGAGGCTGGCAACCCCCTCCACCACGCTTCGCGTGGTCCCCCTCCCCCACAAGGGGGGAGGAAAATGAGCCTGACCGTCGTCGGTTCGATCAATCTGGATTTCGTCGCCACCGCGCCGCGCCTGCCGCGCGCGGGCGAGACTGTGACCGGGGCGACCCTGGCGCGGCATCCGGGCGGCAAGGGTGCCAACCAGGCGCTGGCGGCGCAGCGGCTGGGGGCTGAGGTCTGCATGATCGGTCGGGTGGGGCGCGACGGGATGGCAGGGGAGGCCATGGCCCTGCTGCTGGCCGATGACGTCGATGTCGCTGGCGTGGAGACGGACCACTCTGCGCCGACCGGCGTGGCCCTGATCGCGGTCGATCCCGAGGGCGAGAACCAGATCGTGGTGGCGGCGGGTGCCAACCACAGCCTCATGCCCGAACAGCTGCCGGCGCGGATCGAGACGCCGCTGATCCTGCAGCTGGAACTGCCGATCGAGACGGTCGAGGCGGCGGCCGGGCGGGGAACGGAGTTCGTCTGCATCAACCTGGCCCCGGCAGCACCGGTGTCTGACCAGCTGTTGCGCCGGGCCGACCTGCTGGTGGTCAATGAGACCGAGGCGGAATTCTATGGCGACCTGCTGCACCAGGGCGGGGGCCGCGTCGTCGTGACCCTCGGCGCGCGTGGCGCGGTCATGTACCAGCGCGGGGCCGAGATTGCCCGGGCGACGCCGCCGAAGGTCAAGGCGGTCGATGCGACCGGGGCCGGCGACTGTTTCGTGGGGGCCATCTGTGTCGCCCTGCTGGAGGGCATGGTGCCCGAGGCGGCGTTGAGGTTTGCCTGTGCGGCCGGTGCGATCGCGGCGACCCGGCCCGGGGCCCAGCCGTCGCTGCCGACGCGGGCGGAGGTCGAGCAGATTCTGGCCTAGCGTCCGGCCCGGAACGCCGCGACCGCCTCGACGGTCTGGCGGACATTCGCCTCGATACCGGCCCAGTCGCCGGCCTTGACGGCGGCGTCGGTGACCAGTTTCGAGCCCATGCCGGCGGCGACGATGCCCGAGCCGAACCATCTCGCGATACTGGCCGCGTCGGGATCGACACCGCCCGTGGGCATGATCTTCGTCCAGGGCATCGGGGCCATGACCGCCTTGACGAAGTCGGGACCCCCGACGCTGGCACCCGGAAACAGTTTGACGATCTCGCAGCCCAGTTCATGGGCCTGGCCGATCTCGGTGACCGAGCCGCAGCCGGGGAAATAGGCGGTCATGCGACGGTTGCAGACCCGGGCGACCTCCGGGATCAGGCAGGGGCTGACCACGAATCGCGCGCCGCGATTGAGATAGAGCGACGCCGTGCCCGCATCGACGACCGAGCCGATGCCCAGGATGATGTGGGGGTCGGTCTTCTGCAGTTCGCGGGCGATGTCGCCGAACAGGTCGCAGGCGAAGTCGCCGCGGTTGGTGAACTCGATCACCGGTGCGCCGCCGCGGGCGCAGGCGCGGATGACGTTCAGGCAGACCTGCGGATCAGGATGGTAGAAGACAGGGGCCACACCCTGTGCTTCCAGGGCGGTCAGGACGGCGAGGCGGTCGTGGCGCATGGTCTGATTTCCTCCGCCGGTCGCTCCGGCAGCCCGCCATGCTTATCCACCCGCCGCATTCAGGGAAAGCGCCGGTGCTCGCAGGCATGGCACTTTGTGTTTCGAAAGCCGGTGAGCTGGGTCAGGCCGCCTTGCGCTTGGCACCACAGAGATCGCAGAACTCCCGTCCTGTTCTTTTGCGGTCAAGACGCCAGCGATGCCGGCGACAACGCAACTGACGGATCAGTCGGGAGAGGGTACGAAACATCAAACTCAACAGGACGCGAAGAACAGCTGGACTGACCCCGACCAACACAACCGTTCGTCTTTGCCGTCAAGCTCTGAGTCAGGCGACAGGCTGACGTACTGTGTCGGCGGGCCGGCAGCCTGTTCGCGGACGCCATGAGCAACCGGCGTCATGCAGAGCTTTGCGCCAGTGTGGTGATCCGCGTCACCATCGCGCTTTCCTCGTCATAGAGCGGATCCAGCACTGTGAAATGGTTCAGACCTTCCAGCGCCTCATAGCGAGTCTCGACTCCGCTGGCGGCCCAGTGGTCGGTCATCATGCGCGACTGGCGCAGGAACTCCGGACTCTCTTCCGCGCCGACATAGCAATCCAGCACCGTACCGCCGGGGGTCGAGCCGTTCGGAATCGGCCAGTGAATCGGCGACAGGGCGGCGGCCTCCCGGTCGTCAAGGTCGAGCGCCTTGTTGAGCGAGGTGGGGATCAGGGGAGCCAGGTCAAAGACGCCGCTGATGGCCACGGCGGCCGAGGCGCGGCCCTCGGACAGCATGCAGGCGGCCATGTGTCCGCCGGCGGAGTGGCCGAAGACGAGCGGCCGGGTGCCCGTTCGCGCCCGGACGGCTTCGACGGCGGCGCGGACCTGGCGCAGGATGGTACCGAGGCGGACGGCGGGGCAGAGATCGTAGGAGGGAACCGCGAGACTGACGCCGTGGGCCAGCAGCGCCGGGGCGAGACCGGAGAACCAGCTCTTGTCCAGCGCCTGCCAGTAGCCGCCGTGCAGGAAGACGGCGACGGGGGCACCTGGCGCGGCCTCGAACAGGTCCATGACCTCGCGCGCACTGTTGCCGTAGGCGATTTCCAGCGGCGGATGCGCCGCGCGGGCAGCCTCGGCGGTCTCGCGCCAGCCCTGCATGACGGTGGGATGATCGGGCACAAGGGCGCGGTTGTTGTATTGGGCTTCGAAGTCGATCTCGCCTGACACGCATCCATCCGCTAGACACCGTCCAACACCGGGAAGGACCTCCGCCATGATGACCGCCATCTTCGTCTTCATCAAATGCGAGCTGGGCCACGCCAACGATGTGGCGGCCGATATGGTGGACAATGTCGAATACGTCTCGGAGGTCTATTCGACCTCGGGCCAGTATGACCTGCTGGCCAAATTCCAGCTGCCCAGGGACATGGATATCGGGACCTTCGTGACGAAGTCCGTGCAGACCCGGGCCAATATCCGGGACACCTTCACGGTCATCACCTTCTCGCCGTTCCTGCCGGGCGGGAGCTGACGCTGCGTCACCGCGGAATCGCTGCTAATGTTTCGGCACGGAGGATGACATGACCGAACTTGATACCTTCCGCGCGGAGACCCGCGCCTGGCTTGAGGCCAACTGTCCGGCGGAATGCCGGGGGCCGGTCGAGAGCGAAGAGGACCGGGTCTGGGGCGGGCGTAACGCCGTCTATCCGACGCCGGCGCACAAGGTCTGGCTGGACCGGATGGGCGCCAAGGGCTGGACCGCGCCGGAATGGCCGCCCGAATATGGTGGTGGGGGCCTGAGCCGCGAACAGGCCAAGGTGCTGCATTCCGAAATGCGCCGTATCGACGCCCAGCCGCCCCTGGCCAGCTTCGGCGTCTGGATGCTCGGCCCGGCCCTGCTGGCCTTCGGCACCGAGGCACAGAAGAAGCATTTTCTGCCCGAAATCGTGCGTGGTGAAATCCGCTGGTGCCAGGGCTATTCCGAGCCGGGCGCGGGGTCCGATCTGGCGGGTCTTCAGACCCGGGCGGAGGATCGCGGCGACCACTGGATCGTCAACGGCCAGAAGGTCTGGACCTCCTATGCCGACAAGGCAGACTGGATTTTCTGCCTGGTCCGGACCGACCCTGACGCCTCCAAACATCTGGGCATTTCCTTCGTCCTGATCGACATGGCCACCAAGGGGGTCTCGACCCGGCCGATCACCCTGATCAGCGGCAAGAGCCCCTTCTGCGAGACCTTCTTCGACGATGTGCGGGTGGAGAAGGAAAACCTCGTCGGGACGCTGAACCGCGGCTGGGACGTGGCCAAATATCTGCTGGCCCATGAGCGGACCATGATCGGAGCCATCGGCGAGCTGGGCGGCGGGCGACCGCTGGGCCAGGTCGCGACCGGCTCGATCGGAATGGACGACGAGGGCCGGCTGGACGACGGCATGCTCCGCGCCCGGATCGCGGAAATGGAGATCGACGCCGCCGCCTTCCGCCTGGCCATGGAGCGGGCCGGGGATCAGGTGAAGGCCGGCCAGGCCCATCCGGCCATTGCCTCCATGCTGAAATACTATGGCTCGGAGCTGAACAAGCGTCGGCACGAGCTGCTGATGGCGGCGGGCGGGTCTGATGCGCTGGAGTGGGAAGGCGAGCGGTCACGCGGCGGCAAGTCGGCGCGCGACTGGCTGCGGACCAAGGCCAATTCCATCGAGGGCGGGACCTCGGAGGTTCAGCTGAACATCATCGCCAAACACCTGCTTCAGCTCCCGGGAGCCTGAGCCCATGCCCCTGATCCTGACCGAAGAGCAGACCATGCTGAAGGAGGCCGCCGACGGCTTCCTCAACGAACACGCGCCGATCGCGCACCTGAGAAAGCTGCGCGACAGCAAGGATGCGGATGGGGTCTCGCGCGACCTTTGGCGGGCGTTCGGGGAGATGGGGTTCGCGGGGGTCATCATCCCCGAGGAACACGGCGGCTCGGGCCTCGGCGCGGTTGAGGCCGGGGTGATGGCCGAGGCGCTGGGCCGGACGCTGACGCCGTCGCCCTTCCTGGGGTCGGGGGTGCTGTCGGCGACGGTGCTGAAGGGCGGCTCGGCGGAACAGCAGGCGGCCTGGCTGCCGCGGATCGCGGCAGGCGAGGCGATCGTCTCGCTGGCGGTGGACGAGGGCCCGAAACATGCGCCGTCGCGGATCGCGACGGTGGCGGAGCGGTCGGGCAATGGCTTCAAACTGAACGGGGCCAAGGGCTTCGTGCTGGACGGCCATGTGGCCGACGCCCTGATCGTTGCGGCCCTGACGGAGAACGGCCTGAGCCTGTTCCTTGTCGATCCGAAGACGGCGGGGGTCGCGATCGAGCGGACCGTGATGGTCGATGCGCACAATGCGGCGCGGGTGACCCTGACGGATGTCGAGGTTGATGCGGATGCGGTGATCGGGTCGGTCGACGGCGGCGAGGCCCTGCTGGAGGGCGCGCTGAACCTCGGCCGGGCCTGTGCGGCGGCGTCGCTGAACGGGGCGGGTGACCAAGCCTTCCAGACGACCATGGCTTACTTGAGGACCCGCAAACAGTTCGGGAAGCTGATCGGCGAGTTCCAGGCGCTGCAGCATCGCTCGGCCCATCTGTTCAGTGAGATCGAGATCGCGCGGGCGGCGGTGATGGGGGCGCTGACGGCGCTGGATTCCGACCGACCGGATGCGGCCCTGCGGGTCTCGGTGGCCAAGGCCAAGGCTGGCCGCGTCGCCGAACTGGCGGTGCAGGAGGCGGTGCAGATGCACGGCGGCGTGGGCATGACCGACGAATATGACGTCGGCCTGTTCATGAAGCGGGTGCGGGTGCTGAATGAGCTGTTGGGCGACGCCGGCTTCCATCAGGAGCGGATGGCGCGGGCCCAGG
>JBEIJS010000135.1:0-6229 GCA_040380105.1 Caulobacteraceae bacterium
GCAGTTCCGACAGGGCCACATTCATGCGGAAAGTGCCGGATCCGGACTGGTAGTTGCCGATCCGCTCGCGGAAATCCGCGGGCACCACGGCATCATCCACCAACTGTTCGAACAGCAGGCGTGGATGCAGGTTGGACACCACCGCCTGGCCTCGGACCACGTCGCCGGCCCCGGTGACGGCCCCGACCGCCCGGCCCTTTTCGGTCAGGACCTCGGCGACCGACGTCTCCAGCCGCACCTCGACCCCCTGTTCGGCGCAGGCCGCGGCCATGGCCTGTGTAATCGCCCCCATGCCGCCCAGCGCATGACCCCAGACACCCTTGCGCCCGTTCACCTCTCCGAAGACGTGATGCAGCAGCACATAGGCCGAGCCGGGCGTATAGGGGCTGGCATAGTTGCCGACGACGCTGTCGAAGCCGAACAGGGCCTTGATCGGATCGCTCTCGAACCAGCCGTCCAGCCAGTCACCCGCCGATTTGGCGAACAGGTCCAGCAGGTCGCGCCGCCCCTGGGTGTCCAGCCCGGCGGCCTGTCTGCCCAGCGACGCCCCCTTGAGCAGTTCGGGCAGCATGGCCATCCAGCCGCCCTCCACCACATTGGGCGGGGCCTTCAGGATCCAGTCACGCAGCACCGCCGCAATGACCTCGAGCCGGCGCTCATACTCGGGCAGCCGCTCCGCATCGCGCGTCGAGAATTTCGCCAGCTGTCCTTGCGTCCGCCCCTCACCCGCCAGGAAATGGCGGCCGTCGTCCAGCGGCAGGAAGTTGGACACCTTGCGCTCGACCACGGTCAGCCCGTGCCGGGCCAGGTCCATGTCGGCGATGACCTTCGGGTTCAGCAGGCTGACGGTGTAGCTGGCGGTCGAGTTGCGGAAGCCGGGGTGGAATTCCTCCGTCACCGCCGTCCCGCCGACCACATGCCGCCGCTCCAGCACCGTCACCTTCAGCCCGGCCCGCGCCAGATAGAAGGCACAGACGAGGCCATTGTGGCCCCCGCCGAGGATGACGACGTCGGTGGTGGTGGTCATGGAAACTCCCTCGCCTCCCCTCTAAGCTATCGTCATCCTCCGGCAAGCCGCGCCTTCGCGGCGCAGACCGGGGGACCCAGCGGCGCCGAGGGCGACCTGTCCAGCCGCGCTCCCGGCAGGTTCGCGCTCACGCGCGCTGCTGGGTCCCCCGGTCTCGCTGCGCTCGCCGGAGGATGACGAAAGCTATCTGAGCAGCCGCTCTTCCTCCGGCCGGTGCACCAGCGACACCAGCACCACGCTGATCATCATCAGCAGGAACCAGCTGCCCAGCTTGTCGAGCGAGACCATATGCCAGCCGTCGCTCTGGGACGGATAGACCCAGGCATTGGCGAAGGTGGCGATGTTCTCGGCCAGCCAGATGAAGGTCGCGACCAGAAAGAACCCGAGCAGGAACGGCATGCGCCGCCGCTTCCGGTCCGGGGTGAAATAGAACCAGCCGCGCCCGAACAGCACCGCGGTCAAAACGAAAAGGCCCAGCCGGATGTCCGGCAGCCAGTGATGGGCGAAGAAGTTGATATAGATCGCCGCCGCCAGCACCCAGGTCGTCCAGAGCGGCGGATAATGGCGGAATTTGATGTCGAAGATGCGCTGGATCCGGGCGATGTAGCTGCCCACCGCCGCATACATGAAGCCCGAGAACAGCGGCACCATGCCGATCCGCAGGAGGCTGTCTTCCGGATAGATCCACGACCCGTGCTGCGTCTTGAACAGCTCCATGATGGTGCCGACGATGTGGAAGACGAGGATGACCCTCGCCTCCTCCCAGCTCTCCAGCTTGAATGCCAGCATCGCCGCCTGGATGGCCAGCGCCCCGACAACGAGGAAGTCGTATCGCGCGATCGGCGCCTTGTCCGGCCACCACAGATGCGTCGCCAGCAGCAGGGCCAGCATCGCCCCGCCGAACAGACAGGCCCAGCCCTGTTTGATCCCGAACATCAGGAATTCGAAGCCGTAGCGGGACCAGGCGCGCCGGTCGGCGGCGGTCTGCAGCCGCAGCAGCCACTGACGGCCCAGGGTTTCGAGGGGAAGGCGCGCGGATTCGGTCACAGGGAAAGGCTAACCGGCCCGGGTCGCAAGGCCATAGGGGATTTCCGCCCTCCGCCCGCGCACGGCCGGACCGTCTTCACGGCTTGAGCAGCGACAGGAGGCCCACAGCCACGGTGAGGCCGCCGAGCCCGAGAGACAGGGGCACACGCAGCGCCAGCCAGCCGCCGGGCGTCAGACCCGCCGCCCTGAGCCGCAGGTCGACCAGCAGACTGGCCGCGATGGCGAGGCCGAGAAAGATCAGGGACGGGCCGGGCCAGGTCCCGCCGGTGGCCCATGGCCATGCGCTGGCGAGCGCCAGCAGGGACGGCACAACCGCCGCGACCCAGGCCCAGGTCGGGGTTCGGTTGCCACCCATGGCCGCCAGCCCCCACCACAGCCCGCCGAGAAAGCTGAAAATCAGGGCGGCATAGGCATAGCCGAGGCTCAGCGCCGCGAACCACACATCCGCCCCACCCGTCGCCAGGGCGGCCACGACCAGCACCTGCGGTATCAGACCGGCCAGCCCCAGCGCCCGGGCGGCAAACGGCAGGCTCGGCGGCGCTTCGGGCTCAGGGGGCCGGGTCATGATGTGCAGGGCCTGTGTTGTCCCGTCGGACCTTGAACGCGCCGGTCTGCGCGACCCCGGGACGGATCGGGACGGCCGCTCACCTCACCCCCGCCCGCGATAGGTCGGCACGCCCTGGTCCGGTAGCCACAGCCCCTCGGGGGCCACGCCCGTCTGCCAGAAGACGTCGATCGGGATGCCGCCACGCGGATACCAGTAGCCGCCGATCCGCAGCCATTTCGGCTGCAGCAGGTCGGCGATCCGCCGGCCGATGGCGACGGTGCAGTCCTCGTGGAAGGCCCCGTGGTTGCGGAAGGCCGTCAGATAGAGCTTCAGGCTCTTGGACTCGACCAGCCAGTCGCCCGGCGCATAGTCGATGACGATGTGGGCGAAGTCCGGTTGGCCCGTCACCGGGCACAGGCTGGTGAACTCCGGGACCGTGAAGCGGGCAAGATACAGCGTTCCCGGATGGGGATTGGGCACACGCTCCAGCTCGGCCGTTTCGGGGCTGGTGGGCTGGACGGTGTGCTGGCCGAGCTGGCTCAGGCCTGAGGTGTCGGTGGTCATGGCGGGGATGTAGCGGGTTCGGCCTTCGGCGTCATCCGGGTGGTTGGTGATTGGTGGTTGGTGATCGGTGGCCCCCTGCCGGCGGAAGGGCGGCACGGACCGCGCCCTCGCACAGGCGGCGGCCAGCCACCAATCACCAACCACCAACCACCCTCTTCCAGTTGCCTTCCCCTGCGACACCCCGCTATCCGTAGCGAAAGACAACCCGGGGACACGCCATGGCCATTCCGCCTTCTCTGCAACACGGTCTGAAGCTGCCGGTGATCGCCGCCCCCATGTTCCTGGTCTCCGGACCGGATCTGGTGGTCGAGACCTGCAATGCCGGCGTCATCGGCACCTTCCCGTCGCTTAACCAGCGCACCACCGAGGGCTATCGGGAGTGGCTGCACGAGATCAAGTCGCGCCTGAACCCCGACGCGGCCGCCTTTGGCGTCAACCACATCGTCCATCCCACCAATCCGCGCCTGATGGCCGACATGATGGTGTCGGTCGAGGAGAAGGTGCCGCTGATCATCACCTCGCTGGGCGCCGTCCGCGACGTGGTCGATGCGGTCCACGGCTATGGCGGCGTGGTCTTCCACGACATCGCCAATGTCCGCCATGCCAGGAAGGCGGCCGAGAGCGGCGTCGATGGTCTGATCCTGGTCGCCAACGGCGCGGGCGGCCACGCCGGGATCATCAACCCCTTCGCCCTGGTCAATGAGGTCCGCGAGTTCTTCAAGGGAACCATCATTCTGTCGGGCTGTCTGTCGAACGGCCAGGACGTCGCGGCGGCGCTGATGCTGGGGGCCGACTTCGCCTATCTGGGCACCCGCTTCATCAACACCACCGAGGCCATGGCCCCGGACGCCTACAAGGAGATGATCATCGAGAGCGGCGCGACGGACATCGTCCACACCCCCGCCGTATCGGGCATCCCGGCCAATTTCATGATCAAGTCGCTGCAGGCGAACGGCATCGATCCCAAACACCTGCCCGAACACAAGCTCGACATGGGCGACGAGGCCAAGGCCTGGAAGACCGTCTGGTCCGCCGGCCAGGGTGCCGGGACGATCCATGACGTGGTCCCGGCCGCCGAACTGGTGGCGCGGCTCCGGTCGGAATATGCCGGGGCGACGAAGCAATTCGCCAACAAGGTCGGCGTCGCCTAGACCATGGGCGGATGACCCGCCTCTTCCGTCTCGCCCTCGCTTTCGGAGCCGTCTTGCCGACCGCAGTCCTGGCCCAGGACCGCGACACGGCGCGCTACAGCCCGGAGCGGCCGTCGCACTGGTCGTTCGAGCTGGGTGCAGGCACCGACAACCGGTCAAAGGCAGCGTCCAAGAGCGACGGCGCACCCTATGTTTTCGGTGACGTCCAGTGGAATGCGGCCAGCGGCTTCTATGCCGATTTCGAGGTCGAAACGATCGACTCATCCGGAGCCTGGGCCGAGACGGAAGCGGAGGCCGGCTGGCAGTTTGAGGCCGCCGGGCTGGAGTTCGACACGTCCCTCTCCCGTCGGTGGCGTCTTGGTGCCGACGCGGGCCATGACGACGCGGCATGGGAGTTCCAGTTCGACGTGATGCGCGACTTTGGTGTGGTCGACGCCCGCCTGCGCCTCGAGCATTCGCCCGACGGACTGGGATCGACCCTGGCCACGACCTGGGTCGAGACGCGTCTTCGCTGGCCCATTGCGGATCGGCTGCGGGCCAGCGTCGTCCTCGGTCGGCGCGAACAGGAAAACGCGCCGGACTATTCCGGCTGGAACGTCGGCGTGGCCTATGCCCTGAACGACAACACCGCCCTAGACCTGCGCTGGCACGGCAACGATGCCGAAGTCGGGGGCACCCAGTTCGAGGACGCCTTGGTCGCCTCTGTCCTGCTCAGCTTCTAGACCCCGGAACCATGGCCGGTGCGGCGATACGGACGACGCCGTCCAGCGTCGCCCGCCCGGCCTCGCTTTTCCCGCCGGGCTCCCCATCTGTGAAGCATGAGCAGCCATCGCCCCACGACCCTGGAACGCGCCTATGCGCTGGCGCGCAGCGGCCGTTGCCGGACCGTCAGCGAGATCAAACAGGCGCTCCAGGCCGAAGGATTCGAGCGGATCCAGGATTCCCTGTACGGCCCGACCCTCACGGCAGCCCTGCGCAAGCTCTGCCAGGAACACCATATCGCCGCCCCGGAGGACGAGACTGTCGAATCGCCGCACCCGCCGCCCGCTTGATTTTGACGCAACGCCAGTCCACAAGCCTGATGTCGAGCTCTCTGCGAAACGCCACCCTCTGCTTTCGCACTGAGGTCTAGCCGCTCCTTTCAGACCCGACAGACCGCAGGGGCTTTTCCCTGTGGTCAACTGCTAGCGGAGGTCCTGAAAATGGCTACCGGCACTGTGAAATGGTTCAACTCCACCAAGGGCTACGGCTTCATCCAGCCTGACGACGGCGGCAAGGACGTTTTCGTCCACATCTCGGCCGTCGAACAAGCGGGCCTGCGCGGCCTGGATGAAAACCAGAAGGTTTCCTACGAAATCGAGCGCGACAAGCGTTCGGGCAAGGAATCGGCTGGTCAGCTGAAGACCGAAGGCTGAGTTCACGCACCCTTCCCGGGTGCATGATTTCGACGGCGGCGAGGGCCCAGGCCTTCGCCGCCGTTTTGCTATCTGCGCCGCGCCGCTTGCTATTGGTGCGGAAAGCGCCCACCTGAAGCTTCGTCGATCTCACTGCGAAACGCTGCTGCCCCTTTGCATCGCGCACCGAGGTCCAAAGCCGATCCCATTCAGACCCGACAGGCCGACCCGGAACCTCTTCCGGCGGTCAACGCCTAACGGAGGTCTCAAAATGGCTACCGGCACTGTGAAATGGTACAACTCCACCAAGGGTTACGGCTTCATCGCCCCCGATGACGGCGGCAAGGACGTGTTCGTCCACGCCTCGGCCGTTGAAACGTCCGATCTGGGCACGCTGAACGAAAACCAGAAGATTTCCTACGAAGTCGAGCGCGACTCGCGTTCGGGCAAGGAATCGGCCGGTCGCCTCAAGGCGGCCGAATAGTTTCCGACAAACGAC
>JBEIJS010000136.1:0-6203 GCA_040380105.1 Caulobacteraceae bacterium
GATGAGCCCCATGACCGACAAAATCCCCGTCACCGTCCTCACCGGCTACCTCGGCGCCGGCAAGACCACCCTGCTGAACCGTATCCTCACCGAGGACCACGGCAAGCGCTACGCCGTCATCGTCAATGAGTTCGGCGAGATCGGCATCGACAATGATCTGGTCGTCGGGGCCGACGAGGACGTGTTCGAGATGAACAACGGCTGCGTCTGCTGCACGGTGCGCGGCGATCTGATCCGTATCATCGCCGGTCTGATGAAACGCCAGAAGCCCGGTGCCCCCGCCTTCGACGCCATCATCGTCGAGACCACCGGCCTGGCCGACCCCGGCCCGGTGGCCCAGACCTTCTTTGTCGATGAGGACGTCAAGGCGAAGACGCAGCTCGACAGCGTCACCGCCCTGGTCGACGCCAAACACGTCATGGCCCGGCTGGACGACTCAAAGGAGGCGCGCGAGCAGGTCGCCTTCGCCGACCGCATCATCCTCAACAAGACCGACCTCGTCAGCGAAGCCGAACTGGTCGCGGTCGAGGCGCGCCTGCGCAAGCTTAACCCCCTGGCCCCCATCACCCGCGCCGAGCGCGCCAATATCCCGCTGGATCAGGTGCTGGGCCTCGGCGGCTTCGACCTCGGCCGAATCCTCGACATCAACCCCGAGTTCGCCAATCCGGCCCATGGCGAGCCCGGCCATGTCCATGACGAGCACTGCGGCCATGATCACCACGATCACGACCACGGCCATGCTCACGTGCACCATGACCACGACCATCACCCCGGCGCGCGCGGCCATGCGCATGAGGACGACATCAAGGGCATCTCCCTGTCGCTCGACCGGCCGATGGACGGGACCAAATTCACCGCCTGGCTCGACCGGCTGCTGGGCGAGCAGGGTCAGAACATTCTGCGCGCCAAGGGCATCATCGACGTCAGCGGCGAGGATCGCCGGCTGGTCTTCCAGGCCGTGCACATGATCCTCGAGGGCGATCTTCAACGCGAGTGGGGTCCCAACGAGCGCCGCTGGTCCCGCGCCGTCTTCATCGGCCGCGAGCTGGACGAGGCCGCTCTGAAGGCGGGGTTCGAGGCCTGCGCCGCATGAAATCCTCCTCCTTCGACGCCCAGATCACCGCCATCGTCTTCGACAACGACGGCGCGATCTTCGCCCTCGGCGACGGTTCGGTCCGCTTCGAGGGGGGCGAATTCAGCGCCGCCCACGATGGGGCCATCCTGTGCGCGGTGGCGCACCCGTCCGGGAGCGGGGCGATCACAGGCGGCGACGACGGCCGTCTGATCTGGCATCGCCGCACGGACGCCGGGGTGCTGGCCACCAGCGCCAAGGGCCAGTGGATCGATGCGGTCGACGCCTCGGCCGAGAGCGGCCTGATCGCCTTCTCCGCCGGCAAGACCCTGACCGTCCTGGATGCGAAGGACGCCGGCTTCCGGCGTGATTTCCAGCACGAGCGCACCGTCTCCGGCGTGGCGTTCGAGCCCCGGGGCCGCCGGATCGCAACCTCGACCTATGGCGGGGCCGCCCTGTGGTTCGCCCGGATCGCAGAGCAGAAGCCGACCTTGCTCAAATGGGCCGGGTCGCACACCGCCGTGACCTTCTCGCCCGACGGCGCCTTTGTGGTCACAGCCATGCAGGATTCCCAGCTGCATGGCTGGCGGTTGAAGGACCAGAAGAACATGCGGATGGGCGGCTATCCGTCCAAGGTCCGGGCCTTCAGCTTCCTGTCCAGTGGCCAGTTGCTGGCCACCTCCGGGGCCCAGGGTGCGGTCCTCTGGCCCTTCGTCGGCGCCAACGGACCCATGGGCCGTGAGGCCACCGAAATCGGCTTCGACGAGGGCAGTCTGGTCGCTCTCGTTGCGTCACAGCCGAAACATGGCGTTCTGGCCGCCGGCCTGAACGACGGCCGCGTCTGGCTGGCCGATCCGGCGGGACAGGGTCTGAACTTCCTCAAGGCCGAGCGCGGCGCGCCGATCACCGCCCTGGCCATGAGCCCCGACGCGACCCGGGTCGCCTGGGCCGACGAGGACGGGAACGCCGGGGTGTCCGAAGCGGGCTAGCGCTATTCCGTCGCAGGCGTCACATTGGCCGCAGGGGGAAAGACGATGAATGCGACGCTCAAAAACCTGTCACGGCGATCTCTGGTCCAGTGGGCCGTTGCGGCTCCGGTCATGGCGCTGGCAGCGCCGGCCCTTGCATCCCGGGACCCCCACGCTGCCCCGGCCAGTCTGACACCCGATCAGGCCCTGGAGCGATTGCGCCAGGGAAATGCGGCCTTTGTGTCTGATCAGCCGCTCCCTGTGAGCCTCGGTACAGAGCGCCGACACGCGCTCGCTGCGGGCCAGGCCCCATTTGCCGTGCTGGTTTGCTGTTCGGACAGCCGGGTCCCGCCTGAGGCGGTCTTCGGGTGCGGACTGGGCGAACTGTTCACCATCCGGGTGGCCGGCAACACAATAGACACCACGGCCCTCGGGTCGATCGAGTACGCCGTCGGGCATCTGGGTGTGCCCCTCGTCGTGGTCATGGGCCATGAGCGCTGCGGGGCCGTCGCGGCCGCCGCCGATGTAGTGCAAAGGAATACCCATTTCGCGGGTGCTGTCGGCGCAATGCTGCACCCCATCATCCCGGCCGTCCTGGCCGCCCGGGCCGCTGATCCCGAGGGCAACCTCGTGGACCTGTCCGTGCGCGAGAATGTCCGGCAGGTACTCCAGCACCTGCGGGAAGTCGCCTCGCCGGCCCTGCTGGAAAAGCAGGCTGGCGGCGATCTGCGCATCGTCGGGGCCCGGTACGATCTCGATGACGGCGTTGTCGACTTCTTCGAAGCCAGCGAGGTCTGAAGCTTGACGATGGCGAGTGCCCCCGACCGCCGGAGACACCGGCCTCTGCTGACCCTTTTCCTCCTGCTCGTCCTGCTGGCATCCGGCAGTGTTGTGATCCAGCGTTTCGTGGCCCCGCCGCCCACCTTTCTGATGGTCAGCCGCGCGATCGAGGGTGAGGGCCTGTCGTACCGCTGGCGGTCGCTGGACGACATCTCGCCCCGGCTGGTGCAGGCCGTCATCGCCTCCGAGGATTCAACCTTCTGCGCCCACAACGGCTTCGACATGAAGGCGATCGAACGGGCGCTGCAAGCCAATGCCCGGGCCGAAAAGCGCGGGTCAGGGCGTATTCGCGGCGGTTCGACGATCAGTCAGCAGACCGCGAAGAACGTCTTCCTCTGGCCGGGCCGCGACTGGATCCGCAAGGGGCTTGAGGCCGGCTACACCGTCGCCATCGAGACCGTCTGGGGCAAACGACGGATCATGGAGGTCTATCTCAATGTCGCCGAATGGGCCCCGGGCGTCTATGGTGCCGAGGCTGCTGCCCAGCACTGGTTCGGCAAGTCGGCGGACGCGCTGACCGCCCGCGAGGCCGCTCGACTGGCCGCCATCCTGCCTTCCCCGCGTCGCTACAGCGCCTCCTCGCCCGGCCCCTATGTCCGCCGCCGTACCTCGCGCATCCAGGCCGCCATGGGCACGGTGCGGGAGCAGGGTCTGGCCGCCTGCGTACTGGGCTGAACGGCGACGCTTGACGCGACCGCTCTGCTCCCTTCACCTGCCCGCCCAATGACGCGGCGGGAGACCGCGCCCGGAGGAAAGATCCATGAAACGCACCCTGATGACGGCAGCCGCCGCCTGCGCCCTGACCCTTGGTCTGGCCGGCTGCGCCAGCCTCGGCATGACCGGTGAAGCGATGGACACGGCATCGGTCGATGAGGACGCCGTCGCCGCAGCAGTGCGCGCCGTGGAGGCCGCCGTCGTCCCGACCGCGGCGGACGCCATCGCCTTCGTCGCCACCGCCGAGACCCGTCTCGCGGCCCTCAGCGAGGAGGCCGCGCGTATCCAATGGAGCCGGGCCACCAACATCACCTATGACACCATGTGGCTGGAGAGCCGGGTCAACGCTGAATACACCGAGCTGCAGGTCGAACTGGCCAATGGCGCGGCGGCGTTCAACGGGGTCGAGGTACCCGCCGATGTGCGGCGCAAGCTGAACCTGCTGCGGCTCGGTATCGTCCTGCCGGCCCCCAACCGCCCCGGCGCCGCAGGCGAACTGGCCGAGATCACCACCCGGCTGGATTCAACCTACGCCACCGGCAAATTTGAATTTCAGGGCCGTCAGATCACGCTTGAGGAAGCCTCGGCCCTGCTGGCCACGACCCGTGATCCGGCCGAGGCGCGCGCCCTTTACGAAGGCTGGCGCACCATTTCCCCGGTCATGGCACCCGACTATGCCCGCATGGTCGAGATCGCCAATGAGGGCGCCTCCGAGCTCGGCTTCGCCGACACCGGGGCCATGTGGCGCGCCGGCTATGACATGGAGCCGGACGCCTTCGCCGCCGAGACCGACCGGCTTTGGGCCCAGGTCAAACCCTTTTACGAAAACCTGCACTGCTATGTGCGCGGACGCCTGAACGCCCGCTACGGCGACGCCGTCCAGCCGGACGAGGGTCCGATCCGCGCCGACCTGCTGGGCAATATGTGGTCGCAGCAGTGGGGCAATATCTATGACGTCGTGGCCCCGGCGACGGGCGGCGGCTCAAGCTATGACCTGACCGAGCGGCTGGTCGCCTCGGGCCATGATGCCCGCAGGATGGTCGAGACCGGCGAGGGCTTCTACGTCTCCATGGGCCTGCCGGCTCTGCCCGGCACCTTCTGGGAACGCAGCCAGATTACCCGGCCGCGCGACCGCGAAGTCGTCTGCCACGCCTCGGCCTGGGACCTCGACAACCGCGACGACATCCGCATCAAGATGTGCACCGAGGTCAATGCCGAGGACTTCTATACGGTCCACCATGAGCTGGGGCACAACTACTACCAGCGCGCCTACAAGGATCAGCCCTTCCTGTTCAAGAACGGGGCGAACGACGGCTTCCACGAGGCGATCGGGGACTTCGTCGGCCTGTCGGCCCTGACCCCGACCTATCTGAACCAGATCGGCCTGCTGCAGACCGTGCCGGGTGAGGCCGAGGACATACCCTTCCTGCTCAAGATGGCGCTCGACAAGATCGCCTTCATGCCGTTCGGCCTGATGGTCGATCGCTGGCGCTGGGGGGTATTCAACGGCGAGACCAGCCCGGCCGAATACAATGACGCCTGGTCGGCCAATATGCTGCGCTACCAGGGCCTTGCCCCGCCGGGACCGCGTCCGGCGGGCGCCTTCGATGCGGGCGCCAAATACCACATACCCGGCAATACGCCCTACACCCGCTACTTCCTGGCCCACATCTACCAGTTCCAGTTCCACCGGGCCGCCTGCGAACAGGCCGGCTGGACCGGACCGCTGCACCGTTGCTCGGTTTACGGAAACAAGGACGTCGGGGCGCGCTTCAACGCCATGATGGAGATGGGCCAGTCCCGTCCGTGGCCCGAGGCGATGGAGGCCTTCACCGGACAGCGCGAGAATGACGCCTCGGCGGTGGCCGACTATTTCGCCCCGCTGAACGCCTGGCTGACCGTCCAGAACCGCAGCAAGGATTGCGGCTGGGAGGCCTGACGCTCGCATCGAAGGGCGATCGCATTAACCCTTGGCGTTGGGCCTTCCCTTAACCGAACCGGTTCAATATGGCGCGGTTGAGTGTGTGCGCATTGCACCCGCGATCAACGGCGGATCTGGTGATGGGGCTGAAAGCCTGGACGGAGGGCATGAGCCGGTCCTTGTCGGCGTTCACCCGCCGCCTGGCCGACAATTCCGGCGGCAACGTCGCCCTGATGTTCGCCATCAGCCTGCCGGTTCTGATCATGATGGCCGTCGGCGGCGTGGACATCCATCGCGCCTCGACTGTGCGCGCCAATCTTCAGGACGCGCTGGACGCCGCCGCCCTCGCAGCCGCGCGTTCCCCCTATACGGCCAATTCCGACCTGCAGCGCGTCGGGCTGGTGGCTTTGAAAGCCAACCTTAAAGCCTTTCCGGAGGTCAGCCTCAGCGAGGACGATACCAGCTTCGTCATGAATGACGACAATGTCGTGATCGCCACATCCAAGGTGTCCGTAAAGACCTTGGTCGCCCACATCGTCCTGCCGCCCTATGGCCGGTTCATGGACGAATACCTGCTGGTCGGCGCCGATTCCGAGGTCGACCGCTCGTCCAAGAACATCGAGGTCGGACTCGTACTCGACATCACGGGTTCCATGGGAGGACGACGCATCGTTGACCTCAAGGCGGC
>JBEIJS010000137.1:0-6190 GCA_040380105.1 Caulobacteraceae bacterium
CATGATGATATCCAGGACGGATCAGACCTGCGTCGCGGGATCTCTACACTCTGGGCCCGTCACGGACGGGACGTCGCCATCTGCGCCGGCGACCTGATGATTTCGGCCGCCTATGCCGCCCTGGCCCAGGTCGGCGGCCCCCATGTTCCGCAAGCCGTGGCGCGAATGCACGACCGGATCTCCCAGGTCATTCACGGGCAGGTCTCCGACCTCGCCGCCAGGGACAGTGGTGCGACGACCTTTTTTCAGTACAGGACGATTGCGGTCGACAAATCCGCACCCCTGCTCGGGCTTCCTGTCGAACTCTCGCTGATCCTTGCCGGACGGCTCGACTGTCTGGTTCAGGCGGAGCGCGCTGCAGACGCCTTCGCGCTCGCCTATCAGATGGCTGATGACCTCGAGGACGTCGAAAGCGACATGGCCAACGGATCGCTCAATGCGGTCGCCATATTCGCGCGGGAGATGCCCATGGATCGTGCCCGGCTGCTGGTCAGACGGCTGGTGAACCGAACCTTCCGGCAGGCATCCCGGCTCGCCGGTTCGCTCCCTTCGGATTCGGGGGCCTTGATGGCCGGCATGGCCGACCAGCGTGCATGGGCTGTCGAGGGAAGACCCTTCCGCCCATGAGCAGGGCAGTCGTGATCGGCGGTGGCTTTGGGGGTCTCGCAGCGGCCATCAGGCTCCGGGCCAAGGGCTATGATGTGACGATCATCGACCGCTGCAAGCGGCTTGGGGGGAGGGCGCAGGTTTTCGAACGCGACGGCTACCGGCATGACGCCGGTCCTACCGTCATCACCGCGCCCTTTCTGATCGAGGAACTCTTCCAGTTGCTTGGCGCACGAATGGAGGACTACGTCCGGCTGGTGCCGCTGCCACTCTGGTATCGCTTCTTCTATCCCGACGGTTCGACGTTCGATTACGGGGGCACGGTGGAGGATACGCGTCGCGAGATCGCCCGTATCTCGCCGGAGGACGTAGAGGGTTACAACGGCCTGCTGGCAGAATCCGAGCGTATCTACGACGTTGGATTCTCACAGCTTGCCGACAAGCCGTTCCACAAGATCGGCGCGATGTTGAAGACCCTGCCCGCGATGGTGCGGCTGGGCAGCCATCGCACGGTCTGGCAGTTGGTGAAGCGTCACCTGAAACATGACAAGCTGCGTCAGGCCTTCTCCGTCCAGCCTCTGTTGGTCGGGGGCAATCCGTTCTCGACCACCAGCATCTACAACCTGATCCATTTTCTGGAACGGGCCCACGGCGTGCATTTTGCCATGGGTGGCACGGGCGCGCTGGTGGACGGGCTGGAACGCCTGATGCGGGAAAACGGGGTCGAGATTCGACTGCAGACCACGGTGGCGGCCATCGAGACCAGCCAGGGTCGCGTCTCGGGCGTGCGCCTCGAAAGCGGCGAACGGCTGGCGGCGGACCTGATCGTCTCCAACACCGATCCTGCCCACGTCTATGACGACCTGCTTGAGCGGCGCGATGCGAAGGTCTCGGCCCGGCTCAAGACCCGTCTGGCTCGCAAGTCCATGGGCCTGTTCGTGCTGTTTTTCGGGACCGAGGGCACCTACGAAAACGTGGCGCACCACACCATCTGGCTGGGACCGCGCTACAAGGCCCTGCTGAATGACATCTTCAACAAGAAGGTCCTGGCAGAGGATTTTTCGCTTTATCTGCATCGACCGACGGCCACCGATCCATCCTTCGCGCCGTCAGGTCACGAAAGCTTCTATGCGCTGGTGCCGGTGCCCAACCTTCAGGCCGGCATCGACTGGTCTGTCGAGGGGCCGAGGCTCAGGGACCGGGTCGTTGCGGCGCTGGAGAGAACCCTGCTGCCCGGCCTGACGGACACCATCCGGTCGGACTTCTTCATGACGCCCGAGGATTTTCTGACCGACTATCTGAGCCCGGCCGGTGCCGGGTTTTCCATCGCGCCGCACTTCACCCAGTCGGCGTGGTTCCGCTTTCATAACCGCGCCGAAGGCCCTGAAAACCTGTTTCTGGTGGGGGCGGGCACCCACCCTGGTGCCGGCCTGCCGGGCGTGATCGCCTCGGCCAAGGTTCTGGAGCATCTTGTGCCCCCGCTCGCGGGTGGGCGTGCCGCCGGCGGTCCCCACTCCACCGGAGTGGCATGACATGACACCCCTTCGGGACGGTGCGCCGTCGTCCAGTCAGGACGTGATGCGAACCCACGGACGGTCGTTTCACTTCGCCAGCCACTTCCTCGGGGACCGGCACGCCGAGCGGGCCGCCCGTCTCTATGCATTCTGCCGGTACCTGGACGACACCGTCGATCTCGCCGAGAGCAAGTCGGAGGCTGAGCGGACACTTGACCATATCGCCCGCGAACTCGCCGGCCAGGTCCCGGCCACGGCTGCGACGCGTGACTTCCTTGCCTTGATGGACGAGGTCGGGCTGGCACCGTCGATGCCCGCGGGCTTGATCAGCGGCCTGCGCTCAGACCTCGGCGTCGTCGCCGTGAAAACCGAGGCTGAACTGATACGCTATGCCTATCATGTGGCGGGTATCGTCGGGCTCATGATGTGCGACGTGGTCGATGTGAAGGCACCGGAGGCTCGTCCGTTCGCGATCGACCTCGGCATCGCCATGCAGTTGACCAACATCGCCAGGGACGTGGACGAGGACGCCCGGCGAGGCCATCGCTATCTTCCGGAAGCCTGGGTCGGGCCGGTGACGCCGCAGCAGATTGTCGACCCGGACCCGGAGATGAAGCACATCCTGAGGCAGGCCAGCCGCCGGCTGCTCGACCGGGCAGAAATCTATTACCGGAGCGCCGATCGCGGCCTTGGGCATCTGCCGGCGCGGGCCCGGTTCGCCATCCTCGTGGCGGGGCGGGTCTACCGCCAGATCGGCGTGAGCATCGCGCGCCAGGACCATGCCCCCTGGCAGGGTCGCGCCCGGGTCTCCCGACCGGAAAAGCTCCAGGTCGCCGCTGGTGCGGCCCTCTCCTTCCTGGGGCGCCCTCATCTGCACGCTCGCGACGCCGTGCATGATCGGACCCTGCACGAGGCCCTGGCGGGCCTGCCGGGCACCCATCCGGCCGGCCCCTGATGGCGACCACGGCAGATGTCGTCATCCTGGGCGGCGGCTGCGCCGGCCTGGCCCTGGCACGGGAATTGGCCCTTCGCCGGCACGGGCTCCGCACCCTGGTGCTCGAACCCCGCACAGGCTACGCCGAAGATCGGTCCTGGTGCTTCTGGGCGCGTCATGACGAGCCCCTGCGATTTCCTTCCCGGGCTCAATGGGCGAGCTGGCAAATCTCGGCCGGCAACCACGTCCGCACCCACGCGGCGCGCGACTGGCGCTATCACTGGATCTCGTCGGCTGACTACTATGCCGACGCCGCGATGGTGATCGGCGCAAGTGATCAGGTCGAGCTGTGTCTCGGGGTCCGGGCCGATGAGGTCATCGTTCGGGACGGCGTCGGAGAGGTCTCCACCAGCGCCGGTCCGGTGACAGGTCGGTGGATTATCGACACGCGTCCGCCGACGCGGGACTGGCTTTTGCAGGCACCGGTCGCCCAACTGTTTTCGGGCGTCGAGGTCGAGACTGCCGGCGATGTGTTCGAGCCGGAAATCGTGACCCTGATGGGCGATCTGCGCGCCTCGGATGGGGGGGTCGCCTTTGACTACATCCTGCCGCTGTCGCCACGGCGAGCCCTGGTCGAATACACGGTCCTGACCGACCGGCCCCATGACCCGGCCTTGCTGGACGCTCCCTGTGACGCCCTGGTGGCCGACCTTTGCGGGCGCGAGGTGAAGGTTGTTCGACGCGAGCGTGGCTGGCTTCCCATGGGCCTGCCCCGGCCTGACCACAGTCCGGGCCCCGTCGTCCGCGCCGGCACGCCGGGCGGGGCGATACGACCGTCGTCCGGCTATGCCTTTCGTCGTATCCAGACCTGGGCCGCAGGTTGCGCCGACGCCCTCGTCGATCGTGACGCGCCGCTGGCCGGGCCGCCGGATCCCCCCGCACGAAGCCTGATGGATCGCATCTTTCTGCGCGCCTTCACCCGTGATGTCGGCGGGTCTCCTGACGATTTCAGCCGCATGGCCAGGGCGCTCGACGGCGACGGCTTTGCCCGCTTCATGTCCGATGAGGCGAGAGGGAGTGACTGGGCGCGCGTCGTCGCCAGCCTGCCCAAGATCCGCTATCTGACGGCGGCGGCCGGTGCCCTGCGGCCCGGTTCGGCGCAGGGCCGCCCGTCATGCTGACATCCGTTCGCCCCTGGCTCCCGGGAGCCGGCTTCATGCTCGCCCTGTCGGCAGCGGTTCTGCTGTCGCTCAGCCAACCGGCTCCCGGACTGGAACTGGCACTGGTCGCGGGCGCGGTCGCCCTCGCCGGACTGCCGCACGGGGCCGCAGACGCGTGGATCGCAGCCCGGGAAGGGCTGGCGCGGGACAGACCCGGAACAGCGGTCTTTCTGGCGGTCTATTCGGGGCTCGCGCTGCTGGTGATTGCCGCATGGCTGTTTTTTCCGGTCATCAGCCTCGCACTCTTCCTCGCCATATCGGTCTGGCATTTCGGTGACGACAGCCGGGAGGGTCTCCACCCGGTTGCGCGCATTTCAACGGGCCTGATCATTCTCGGCGCACCGGCCGTCTTCCATGCGACGGCGGTCAGCGAAGCCTACGGCATCCTGTCCGGAGACCGGATCGCGGCGATCGTCTCGGTCCAGGAAGCCCTGTTCTGGCTTGGGTGTGTGGCCCTGCCCCTCACACTGGCTCTGACCCCGGCCCGGAGCCCCCTTTCGGCCCGGGTGACACCCGGACGGGTCAACCATCTGATCGAGATGGTGGTGCTGGTCGCGCTGGCGGCGTTTCTGTCGCCCCTTCTCTATTTCGCCGTCTATTTCTGCGGGATCCATTCACCCCGGCATCTCGGCCGCGTGATCCGCCTGTTCCCGAAGCGAAACGGATCGGGATTGTGGGTCACGACCATGGCACTGACCGTGTTCACCTTGCTCGCCGGCGCGGCTGCCTGGGGATGGCTGACGACTGCCGGCCAGCTGCCGGATGCCGCTGGACTGCAGGTTCTGTTCATCGGACTGGCCGCCCTGACCCTGCCGCATATGCTGCTGGTCGACAGGCTGTCGCCGTCACTCATGCGGGGCAGGAACCCATGACGGATCCGGGCCGGCAGGCACAAAACGATGCGGTCGAACGCGTCATCTGCGTGGATGAGGCCGACGACCCGATCGGCGAGGCGGGCAAGCTTGACGCCCATGAACGGGGCCTGCTGCACCGGGCCTTCTCGGTCTTTCTTTTCGACGACCGGAACCGACTTCTGTTGCAGCGGCGCGCGCTGACCAAATATCATTCGGGCGGGCTTTGGGCCAACAGCTGCTGCGGACATCCGCGCCCGGACGAGCCGATCGTTGAGGCGGCGGTGCGGCGTACGCGCGAGGAGCTCGGTCTGGCTGCGGACCTTCATGAGGGGTTCCGCTTTCGTTACCGGGCAAACCTCGACAATGGCCTGATCGAAAACGAGCTCGTCCACATGATGTTTGGCCGTCTTTCCGGAGTGCCCGCGCCTGAACCGGCCGAAGTGGCCGGCCTGCGCCGGATAAGCCTCGATGCCCTGGCTGAGGATGTTGCGAGAACCCCGTCAATCTATGCGCCATGGCTTCGCCTCTACGTCGGGCAGGGCCTTGAGGACCTTTCCTCCGCGCTGGCGGCACTCGAGGCGACCTGAAGGGGTCTGTCCGGGCGGCTGCGCCGGCCTGTCAGCAGTGGCGCGCCAGCTGGCTCATTGAAGAAAGCCCGGTCAGGCCGTCTTCGCCGCGACCATCGGCTCCATCACCTGCGCCGCGACCGACAGGCCGCCGCCGATCAGCAGGGCCGCCGCCGCCGCGATCAGCAGCGGCCGGGCCAGTCCCTGTCCGGGGCTCAGTGGCCGGACCAGCATCAGCACCAGCAGGCCGAGCAGGACCAGCGCGCCGGGCAGGTTCATGCCGACGCCGAGGAAGACGCCGTGGGCCTGGGCCATGATCCAGCCGGCCCCGGGAACAGCCGCTACGGCGACCGGCGCCAGCGACCGCGCGCGGGTCAGTGAGGGGTCGAGCAAGGCGGCCAGCGCCGCGGCGACAGCGGCCAGCAGCCCGGTCCAGACGAAGAGGAAGGCCGCCTCGGGCGCGAGCGCCTGTGCCGGGATCGCGAGGATCAGGATC
>JBEIJS010000138.1:0-6131 GCA_040380105.1 Caulobacteraceae bacterium
CGATGCGCCCCGTCCTTGAACGCTACTGGCAGGCGATCAGAAGCTGCGACGCAGGGTCACGAAGGCCTGACGGGGTGCGCCCGGCAGGAAGGTCTGACGACCGGCCCCGTTCTGGAAGCCACCCGAACCGACCGTGGAGATGTGGTCCTCGTCGAACAGATTGGTCACATTGAACTGGATTTCCGTCCCGTCCAGCCAGTCGCCGCGATCGTTGAAGCGATAGCCGCCGGTCAGTTCAAACAGGGTGTAGGACCCGACCGATTCATCGTTCAGGTAGCTGGAGAAGCGCTCGCCGGTGAAGGCTCCCGCGATCGTGCCGTAGAGGCTGCCGTCATCATAGGCCAGTTCGGCGCGTGCCAGGGTCTCTGGCGTGTTGACCACGGACTTGCCGGCGGTGGCGGCGACCAGGGCTCCCGTGCCGTCACGAACGTCGTCCTCGTAGGTCGAGTCGTTGTAGCTGAACGAGCCGAAGGCCGACCAGCTGTCGGTGAAGGACCAGACGGCGGCGGCTTCGAAGCCGCGGCTCTGGACCGAACCGACGTTCTGGATGCCGTTGCCGAGACCCAGGATCGGGGCACCGAGCGCGACGCCCAGCAGGCGGTTCTCGAACTGCACATCATAGACGGCCATCGAGCCCTGGAGCTGGTCGAAGCGGAAGCGCCAGCCGGCTTCCACCGTCTTGGAGCTTTCCGGCTCGAGGGTCGTCCGCAGGGCCGCGAAGCCGGCCGCCGATGCCGAGAACGGACCGCCGGTGTTCGAGGACTCATAGGCGCGGAGGTTTTCGGCATAGGAGGCGAACAGCTGGTGGTCGCTGTCGAGGTCCCAGGCGACGCCGACCTGGGGCAGGAGGCTGTCTTCGGCCTTGATGGTCCCGGTCTTGTTGGGGCCGGTCACGGTGGTGGCCGAGTTCTCGACGCTCAGCGACTTGAAGCCGGCGTTGAGGGTCAGGGCCTCGGTGACCGACCAGCTGTCCTGCACATAGAACAGGCGGGTCTCGGTCTCGAAATTGTATTCCCACTGGGTGAAGAAGGGATTGGCAAGGAAGTCGAGCGAGTCACGGGTGTTGGCGGCGCGGGCCAGGCCGTAGAAGCGACGGGCCTGGTTGAAGTCGTTGTTCTCCGTCCAGAAACCGCCCTCGATCTCGTGGTTGCCCAGGGTCAGGGTGGCCGAGCCGATCACACCGCGGCGCTGGATGTCGTATTCGGTCGTGCGGATCGAGATCGGGCTGGGCACGGCGATGGCGGCACCCGACTGGTCAGGCGCGCCGGCCGGGGTTGCGAGATAGGGGGTCCACCACAGGCCCTGGCCTTCGTTGTTGTGGCCATAGCCGGTCAGCGAAACCTCAAGGGTGTCGGTGACGGGATAGGTCAGGGTCAGGGCACCCAGGGTGTCGTCGCGCAGGCCCGAGGCGTCGAAATAGGCGTCATCGATGCAGCGTGCGCCGCCGACATAGGCGTTGGTGCCGGTGCCGCCGCCCAGCTGAGGGCAGTCGCCGCCCGGATTGGCCTGATAGATGCCGGCGTTGGTGACGGCGTTGGCATAGTTCCCGGAGTTGTTGTCCCAGTCGCGACCCAGACGGCGGATCTGCTCCAGCGACATGTCCTGATAGTCGTTCTCGCGGCGTTCCGAGCTGTTGAGGAAGCCAGTGATCTCACCGCGGCCGATGGGCTGGACGAGGCTGAAATTGATCTGCTGCTGGTTCTGCTCGCCGACACCCTTCCACTTGTCCATGCCGTGATCGACGAAGGACAGCGACATCGCCGTACCGGCCGGGCCGAACGCACCGGTGTCGAGGCGGATGAAGCCGCGCATAGTGTCTTCGCTGCCGAAGGTACCGGCCACGTCGAGGCCGAACATGTCGGCGGGGCGGCGGCTGACGAAAGCGACCGTGCCACCCAGATTGCTGCTCGAAGCCGTGCCAAGAGCGCCCGAACCCTGGGCCACGTCCACGCGGGCGACGTTCTCGGAGATGATGGCGCGCGAGATGTGCAGGCCGTTGTGGTTGCCGTAGCTCATGTCGCCCAGCGGCACGCCGTCGAGGGTGAAGCCCAGCTGGTTCTGGTTGAAGCTGCGCAGCACGATGCGCGCGGACCATTCATAGTTGCCGAAGGCATCGGCCGACTGGAAGCTGACGCCCGGAAGGCGCTCGATCGCCTTCAGCGGGCTGGTGCCCGGGGCTTCGATCGCAATGGCGGCTTCGCTGATCGAGGCCTGCTGACGGCTCTGGCCGAGACCGAAGACGACGATCTCGTCGAGCGTGCCAATCGGACCGTCCGGATCCGAAACGACGGCTTGAGCGAGGGCGGGTGCCGAAGTCAGCATCACGCCGCAGAAAGCCAGCGCGAGCGTCGAAACGCCCGCCAAAAGACGATGATTGTTCATGGTTGTCCCCCAGGATCGATCTCGTGCCGATGCACGCGAAGGTGGCTTAGGGTTGGGGCACAACAGACCTGAGACAGCTCGACGGCGGTTCCGTGAAGGCCTCCGGTTCCGTCAGTTTTCGATGTCCCCCGTGGCCCGTCGGCACCGCTTGCTCCGCAGGCGTTGCATTTGCCACGCAGCCGTCACAGCCGTCCGGCCTCGCGCAGCTTGTCGATCATCCATACCCGCGCCGGTGGTATCGGCCGGTTCTGGGGGTGGAAGACGAATTGTTCGAGGAAATGAGCCGTCAGGTCGAGCCCGGCTCCGACATCCCCCTCGCCCAGCCCGGCCTGGGCCCCGAGCATGAACGGCGGCAGCTTCAGCAGCTTGTCGGCATAGGGGGCGCCGGCGTCGGCGCTGACCGCGCGACCGGTGCGCGGGCTGACCCAGATCAGGTCGTCCATGGTCCCGGTGACAGCGCAGCGCGACAGGTCGAGGCCGAAGCCCAGGTCTTCCAGCAAGCCGGCCTCAAACCGCACGAAAATCGCGGGCCAGACGTCCGGCAGGGCGAAGGCTGACATCAGCGCCTCGAAGGCCAGGAAGGCACCGGGATGCGGCTCCCGCTCCGGCAGGCTGCCTTGCGCCACCGCAGCGGCGGCGGCGAGGCCGGTCAGGGCCAGGGGATCATCGAACAGGGCACTGGGCCCCTCCCCGACCGGCTCCAGCCTGGCCGAGCCGAGATGGTCCGAGGTCCGGGCCTTGTAGTCCGCCACCACCCGCGCACCGGGCTGAAGGAACGGCTTCATCTTGCGTGATGCCCCGCCCGCGACATAGGCCGCGCGTCGGCCGTGCGCCTCGGTCAGCAGTTCGACCACTACCCCGGTGTCGCCATGGGCGCGGGCAGACAGGACGAAGGCGTCGTCGGTGAAATCCATCCAGCGGTGTTAGAGGACTGCGCCGGGGTTGGCCATATGTTCCCGTTCCCGGCTACTGCACCCCCGCCGCCCGGATCCGGGCCGTCATGTCCCGCGCGAGGGCGTTGGGGATAGGGAAGGTCAGCGCATAGAGGGCGATCCGCCAGCGGCCGTCCTCGCCCCGCACCAGCACACCGGTGCCCCGACTGGTGCCGTAGGACCGGCTATCCAGCGCCTCGTCGAACCAGACCACGCAGCGGCAGTCCAGCGGAGCGAGGGTCAGGGACCGCGAGCGGGGGACATAGGTCCAGCCACGGCCACGGTTGAAATACGGCTCGGCATAGGCGCGGAACTCGGCGATCGACCAGTGCTCGGTCACATCGGTGCCGATATAGGTCGCGTCCGGCGTGAACAGGTCGAAATAGGCCGCGCCGTCGGCTCTAGACGCGGCTCCGTGCAGGGCATCCAGCACGGCGGCGGCGGCTTCCTCTTCGGGCATGTCTGCTGCCTCGCCCGGTGCGTCCGCGATCGGCGTCGCCGCTTCGAAGGCCTTGATCTCGGCCGTCATGCCATTCGCGAGCGCATTGGGGATCGGATAGCTCAGCGCATAACGCAGCACACGCCAGGTCTCGCCGTCGCGGACCAGCAGGCCCTCGCCGCGCGCCGTGCCATAGGTGACGCTGTCCAGCACCTCATCGAACCAGGCCACGCAGGCGCAGGGATCCGGGGCCAGGGTCACATGGCGCTGACGGCCGGCATCCCGGGCCGAATAGACCCAGCCCTCGCCCCTGGCGAAGATCGGTGCCGCGAAGCCGAGAAAGGCCTCCCGGTCCCACCGTTCGGAGGTCTCATTGCCGACCCAGACCAGACCGGGGGCCAACCGGTCCGCCCAGGCGACACCGTCAGAGCGCGCGGCGGCGGCGTGCATGGCCTCAAGCGCCGAGGCGGCGGCCGCTTCGGGCGACCCGCCCCGGGACGACGCAGCGTCGGGAGCGGAGAGTGCGAGCAAGGCGGCGGCGGCGGCTAAAGACAGCATGGCTAGCTCCGGGGCGAACCGCACAAGCCTAACCCCGGGCGCTCCGAATGGGCGAGCGGTTTGTGCCGTTCCCCCGCAGAAGTGCTTTAGCGCCCCATCGCCGTGGGGAACGGTCGTCCCAGGGCCTCGGCTACCCCCTGCTGCGACAGCAGGAAGACCGCGTCGCGCTGGTGGTAGTTGTTCGACAGGACGATGACGGTGATGTCCTGGTCCGGCTGATAGGTCATCAGATTGCGAAATCCCGACCAGCTGCCGGTATGGAAAATCTGCCGGTCCATGAAGGCGGGCGACACGCGCTGGCCGATACTGTTGGTGAAGACGCCGAAGCCCCAGTCGCGACGCGGCCGCCCGCGTTCGGGCGGGGTCGACTCCGGCGCATGGTCGGCGATCATCATCGCAAGGCTGCGCGGGCTGAGCAGATCGCCATGATACAGCGCCCGCTGCCAGACCAGCAGGTCGTCGAGCGTCGAATAGAGCGCCCCGGCTCCCACGATGATGCTGACGTTGGCGTCCGGCTGGGGTGACGGCCCGCCGCCGCCGAGGTTGGCATAGCCCATGACTACATCAGAGGCTCCATCGTCATAGCCGGTGTCGGCCATGCCGAGCGGCTCGAAGAAGGCGGTGCGCAGGTAGGTGTGCAACGGCTTTCCACTGGCCTTCTCGACCACGGCGCCCAGCAGATTGTAGCCGGCGTTGTTGTAACGAACCCTGGTTCCCGGCGGGAACTGAAGGCCATATTGAGCGGACTCCGAGGTCAATTCCGCCATGGTCGCGGGTGTAACGCGGCGAATACCCCAGCCGGGCCGGGCCATCAGGTCCGGAATGCCGGAGCTGTGACCCAGCAGATGATGAAGTCGGACCGGCCCCCAGGCCGCCGGACAGGGCTGGACCCATTTGCACAGTGGATCATCGACCGACAGAACCCCCTCGTCCTGCAACCTCAGAACAGCGGCGGCGGTGAACTGTTTGCTGACCGAGGCAAGGCGGAAGCGGGAGTTCAGGGTCAGCGGCGTGCCGAGGCTCCGGTCGGCAAAGCCGTGGACCTGCCGGAACAGCACCTCATCGCCCCGCGCGACCAGCACGCCTCCGGTGAACTGGCCCGAACGGCCCCAGCGATTGAGCTGTGTCGTCAGTTGCGGCAGGGACTCGACCACCACGAGCGGCGGGCGCGGAGGAACGGGCTCGGGTGCCGTCGTCTCCTGACCGGGTCTGATCACCTGCCAGGCCACAAGGCCCGCCACGAGCACGAGCAGGATCGCAATAACGGCCATGGCCAGCCGGGGATGCCCCCCGGATTTTCTGGGAACGTCGAACAACGGTCTAGACGTCGAAATCCAGCCCGAACTGGGCATAGAGGGCTCTCGAATCCTGCCATTTCGGATCGACCTTGACCGTGATGAACAGGTGCACCGGCCGATCCAGCAGTTCGGTCAGCTCCTCGCGCGACTTCTGGCCGATCCATTTCAGGGTCTGGCCGCCCTTGCCCAGCACGATGGGCCTCTGGCTCTCGCGCTCGACATAGATGATCTGTTCGATCCGGGCCGAGCCGTCGGCCTTGTCCTCGAAGGCCGTGGTCTCGACCGCCGCCGAATAGGGCAGTTCCTCGTGGACGCGCAGATAGACCTTCTCGCGCGTGATCTCGGCCGCCAGCACTCGCATGGGCACGTCGGCCGACTGGTCCTCCGGGTAGAGCCAGTGCCCCGCCGGCATCGAGCGCGCCAGACGCTGCTTCAGGTCGTCCACCCCGTCACCGCTCAGGGCGGAGATCATATAGACCTCGGAATAGACGCCGGTTTCGAACATCGCATGCGACAGGGCCA
>JBEIJS010000139.1:0-6121 GCA_040380105.1 Caulobacteraceae bacterium
CGTCTTCCGCGCCGGCCCGCTTCCCCGAAGCGGCGTCCCCCAGCCCGGACCGGGGCCGATGCAGCTGTCGCCAGGAGTCCTGAGCGGCTCGTTGATTCCCGGCGCGACCCGGACCGCTGCCACCGCCTCGCCCGGTCTGACGGCCGGTCCTGTGCCGGTGGTCGAGCCGGACTCAGGGAATCCGCCCGAGCCGGTTCACCCGACCGCGCCGGCGCAACCGGTTGCGGTCACAGCGGACCCCGTCACACACCCCGAGCCGCCGGTCGACACCGGGCCCGGACCGGTCAACCGGACTCTGCTGTATGCGGGAATCGCCCTTGCAGCGCTGACGGTGCTCGCGCTGGGTGGATGGCTGTTGACGCGGGCGGCCGGCTGACCGGCCGGTTGCCGCCGCCGGTGCTACGACCGAAATCACAGCCCGGATTGTGACCCGGCCTCAGCTCGTCTGATAGCGGACTGTAATATAGCCGCGCTCGACCATCCGGCGCAGGGCCTCATAGGCCTCGCCCAGCTCTTCATAGGCGACCCGCGCCGCAGCCAGTCGTGCGATCTGGTCGGGGGTCGAGGGGGCACCGGATTCCGACTGGCGAAGGCTTTCAACGGCCCATTTCCCCCGGGCCGTCGCCGTCAGCACGGCCAGCTTCTGGAACATGGCCGCATCCACTTTCGGAATCATCTGGCCGATGACCTCGCGATTCGCGACGAAGGCCGAATAATCAATCTGCTCGAGCAGGCCGCGCAGGCGCCGCTGGTCTTGCGGGTCGGTATCCTGCGGCTCGAAATGGTCGCGTGGGCGGCGATAGCTGGATGTCTGGATGGTCGACATGGCGAGTCTTCCGGTAAGTTACCCGGCCGAGGTTGCACCTCGTCGATTAACGAGGGGTTGCGGCCGGTCTCACCCTCCGGCCTTTCCAATTGTCGCACCTGAAAAAGCGACGGTCCTGCGCCCGGCCGTCCGGTTCTACGCCGCGCCCGAACCTGCTGCCGCCGGACTCGCGCGCCCGCTTGCCTTCCTGAAGGGCGTCCGGACGACCGGCTGAAGCCTGTTCAGTGGGCTTCAGGGGGCCGGGCGGCAGGGCTGTGGTAGTCAGCCCCGGACTTCGGATGGGGGTCCAGCACAAAGCGGCGGTCGCAATAGCCGCATTCGACGAAATCGTCGCCGCCCATGTCCATATAGACCAGCGGATGCCCGAGGGCGCCGCCGCCGCCGTCGCAGGCGACCCGCCTGGTCGAGACCACGATGGCCTCGGGCGGAGGAATGATCGCATCGGCGTGGCGCGGCGGCATGGGCGACCCTGACTGGTGGCGGCGTTCAACGGCCGACTCCCTAGAAGCCCCGCCGCCTGTCGTCAAACCGTCTGCGATTTCCGGCGGAAGACCCGGTCAAGGAAGGCCTTGCGCTTGCGGAACAGGGACCAGCCCAGAGAGGCGGCGGCGACCCAGAGCCCGATCTCGCCGATCACCGCGGCGGGACCGCCGATCAGAAGCAACTCGCGCCTGGAGATCTCGCCCGTCAGGTTCAGAACCACGACGGCGGTGAAGACACCGTAGCCCAGCAGGCAAAAGGCGAAGGCCGTCCAGCCGATCATTTTCGTACGCGTCACAGATCGATCTCCGTCAAGCAAACTATCCATAATGACAAGCTTGCTAGACATCTTGACGGAAGATGTCAAGCGTCATTGACAAAAAGGCACATTCCGGGCCGCAACCACCCTTGGCGGCGCCGGACAGCGGGCCTACCTAGGCCGCTCACCGACCGAAAGCCGCCGATGTCTGAAGCCGCCGCCCTGCCCGTCAACGCCATCGAGGTCCGGGGACTGGAGAAGACCTATGCGGGTTCTAAAAAGGCCCCGCCCAAGGTCGCCCTGCGCGGCGTCGATCTGGTCATTCCGCGCGGCTCGATGTTCGGCCTGCTGGGCCCCAACGGCGCCGGCAAGTCGACCCTGATCAACATCCTGGCCGGGGTGGTCAACAAGACCGGCGGCACGGCCGAGATCTGGGGCCGCGACATCGACAGACAGCCGCGCGACGCCCGCGCCGCCCTCGGCGTCGTTCCACAGGAGATCGTCGCCGACGTCTTCTTCACCCCGCGCGAGTCGCTGGAGGTCCAGGCCGGCTTCTACGGTGTGCCCGCCGGTGAACGCCGCTCGGACGAACTGCTGGAGGCGCTCGGCCTCAGCGACAAGGCCCACGCCTATGTTCGCGCCCTGTCCGGCGGCATGAAGCGTCGCCTGATGGTGGCCAAGGCCCTGGTCCACAACCCGCCCATCCTGATCCTCGACGAGCCGACCGCCGGGGTCGATGTCGAGCTGCGCCGCCAGCTGTGGGAATACGTCCGCCGCCTCAATGCCGAGGGCGTGACAATCCTGCTGACCACCCACTATCTGGAAGAGGCGCAGGAGCTCTGCGACACCATCGCCATCATGAACCGCGGCGAGGTCGTGGCCTGTGAGCCGACCCCGCAGCTGTTGCGCCGGCTGGACACGCGCAACGTCGTGGTGACCCCCGAGAGCCCCCTGAAGGCCCTGCCGAAGCTCAAGGGCTTCGAGGCTGTCGCCCGCCCAAACGGGGCCTTCGCTGTCACCTACAAAAAGGGCCAGGCCTCGGTGGAGCAGGTGCTGGCCGCCGTCCGCGCCGCCGGCGTGACCATCGCCGACATCGTTACCGAGGACCCGGATCTGGAAGACGTCTTCCTGGCCCTGACCTATGGCGATGACCGTCAGGTCAGTCCGACGAAGGACTGAGGGATCAGGGGCCAGGAATCAGGGCAGCCGACCGGCGTCGGGGTACGCCCGGCGCCCCCTCACCCTAACTGACCATCACGGTCCCGATGAGCAGCCGCGCGCCGGCCCGCCCCATCACCGTATTGGTCGCCGCCTGTAGCTGGGCCACCAGACTCTCCACATCCGGTGGCGCGCCGGGCCGGAGGGTATTCGCCGACTGCTGCACCGCCACCGCAAAGGCAGCCCGCAGGCGTGGCATGGACTGGGCGACCCGGACCCGCAGGGCGGCGTCGGGCGTATCGATCCCCGTCTCGACCGTCATCATGCCCCGGCGTCCGCCCGTGCGGACGACATTGGCGGTGATGGTCGGCAGGGCCAGATAGGTGGACTGCGCCGCCGCCGCGCCGCCGCCGCCGCCGCCGCCGCTGACCTTGAGCGGGCTGGTCTTCAATCCGAAAAGGGCGCGTCGATCCATAGGCCGACCATAGCGCAAGGCGCTTAAGGGTCGGTTACGCCGCCGCCCCGACCGCCATCGGCTCCATGGCCTTCAGGTCCAGCAGGGCGAACAGGGCCGCGTCCTCATCCTGCTCCGGATTGGGCGTGGTCAGCAGCTTGCCGCCGACGAAGATGGAATTGGCCCCGGCGAGGAAGCACAGGGCCTGCATCTCGGCGCTCATTGTCTCGCGCCCGGCCGAGAGCCGGACCATGGCCTTCGGACAGACGATCCGGGCCACGGCGACGGTGCGGACAAATTCGATCGGATCGATCTCGCCCTCCCGCATCACCCGCTCCCCCAGCGGCGTTCCCGTCACCGGCACCAGCGCATTGACCGGCAGGCTGTCGGGATGGACCGGCAGGGTCGCCAGCGCATGCAGGAGGCTGGCCCGGTCGCGCCGCGCCTCGCCCATGCCGACGATGCCGCCACAGCAGGTGCTCATGCCCGCTTCGCGGACGTGCTGCAGCGTATCCAGCCGGTCCTGATAGGTCCGGGTGGTCACCACCTGGGCATAGTATTCGGGCCCGGTGTCGAGGTTGTGGTTGTAGTAGTCGAGGCCCGCCGCCTTCAGCTGCCGCGCCTGATCCGCCGTCAACATGCCCAGGGTCGCGCAGGTCTCGAGGCCGAGCGCCTTCACCCCCGCGATCATGGTCGCCAGTTTCGGCGTGTCCCGATCCTTCAGCTCGCGCCAGGCCGCCCCCATGCAGAAGCGCGAGGCCCCGCCCGCCTTCGCCATCATGGCCTCGGCGATGACCGCCGTGGCATCCATCAGCTTTTCCGCCTTCAGCCCGGTGTCGAAACTGGCCGACTGCGAGCAGTAGCCGCAGTTCTCGGCGCAGCCGCCGGTCTTGATCGACAGCAGCTGGCTCTTCTGGACTTCCGACGGATCGAACCACGCCCGGTGCACGGTCGCAGCCTCATAGACCAGCTCCATGAAGGGGCGGGCGAACAGGGCTTCGACCTCGTCAAGGGTCCAGTCGTGGCGGGGGGTGGCAAGGTCGTGGCGAGCCGTTGGGGTCATGTCGGGTGATTGGTGGTTGGTGATTGGTGGATGGCGACCCTACCGGCTCTTGCGATCCCGGAGAGCAGCGGCGAGTGAAACAAGCATCCGACTGATGCGGTCGGCCGCTGCCAATAGCCTGTTTTCAGCGTCCGGCTCCAGATATCCGAGGCGAGCGGCGATCATGGGCTGGGTTTCCGCCTCAGCAAGAGAGCCGCGCGCTATACCAACGAACTGCAGGAACTCGCCCGTCGTCCGCCGGGCCGCGCCCTCTGCGATATTGGAGGCGACCGATACGGCTGCCCGGCGAACCTGACTGGTGAGGCCGAAACGCTCGTCCTTCGGCCATCCCGCGCTCGATCGGTAGACCAGCAGGATCCAGTTCACTGCGAACTGCCAGACCTCAAGGTTCCGATAGCTGGTCACTCCTGCCGTCATGTGCCCCTCGATGGAAATGCGGCACAATCATGGATTGTAAATCCCGTGCTGGCAAGGCAGACGCCCCATCCTCACCAACCACCAACCACCCCCTACTCCTCGTCGCGATAGACCCGCCCGTCGCGCATCACGAAATCCATCGAGGTCAGCACCGACACATCCGTCAGCGGATCACCGTCGACCGCAATGATGTCCGCCCGCTTGCCCGGCTCCAGCGTCCCGATCTCGGCGGACAATCCCAGCAGATCCGCCGCATTCACCGTCGCCGCCTCAATGGCTGTCATCGGCGTCATGCCGTTGGCCACCATCAGGGCGAACTCATCGGCATTGCGGCCGTGTTTCGAGACACCCGCATCGGTGCCGAAGGCGATCCGTACGCCCGCCGGCACAGCCCTTCGCAGCGACTGTCCGGTGATCGAGATACGCCACTGGATCTTGGGCATGACCTCCGGCGGATAGGCGTTCGGATCGGCGGCCAGCCTTTCGAGATAGCCGTTCACCGTCGACAGGGTCGGCACATAGTAGGCCCCCGACTGGCGAAACAGGCGCAGGGTCTCATCGTCGAAGATGGTCCCGTGCTCGATCGAATCGGCACCCAGCCGCAGCGCCATATTGACCCCGTCCGCGCCATGGGCATGGACGGCGACCTTGAGGCCATAGAGGTGCGCTGTCTCGATCAGGGCCCGCGCCTCGTCCTCGAACATCTGGGCCCCCAGACCGGCCCCGATCCGGCTGTTGACCCCGCCGGTGGTGGCGATCTTGATCACCCGGACACCGCGCCCGACCTGGAGGCGCACGGCCTCGCGGCAGCTCTCGACGCCGTTGCAGACATTGTCGTGCGGAATGGTCTCACGGAAATCGTCATTGAAGCCCAGCCGCCCGTCCATATGGCCGGAGGTGGTCGAGATGCTGTTGCCCGAGTCGATGATGCGCGGACCGGGCAGCCGGTGGGCGGCGGTCTCGTCCGCCAGGGCCAGGGTCACCCCGCCCTCGTCGCCGAGATTCCGCACCGTGGTGAAGCCGGCCATCAGCGTCTTCTCGGCGTTCTCAGCCGCCCGAAAGGCATGCGCCGGCAGGTTCTCGGTGACGCCGGACAGGAAGCCGGCCTGGCCGCCGAGGTCCGAGACCAGATGCACATGGCTGTCGATCAGGCCCGGCAGCACAAACCGCTCACGCTGATCGATCACGGTCGCGCCCGGGAAGGCCGCGGCGTCGACGAAGCCGTCGCGAATCTCGACAATCCGCCCGTCCTGCACCACCACGGTCGAGGGACCGCGCGGTGCCTGTCCCGGTCGATCCAGAAGCCGTCCGGCCTGGACCAGGGTCACCGGGCCGGCCTGCGCCTGCGCCGTCACCGGTGCTGCCAGCACGAGAACCGCCGCAACCCCTGCGCTCGCCATCAATCTGTGCATGATACCTCTCCCCAACTGAGCCTCATGTTGAGCGCACCTGAGCGCCACACGC
>JBEIJS010000140.1:0-5975 GCA_040380105.1 Caulobacteraceae bacterium
ATCGCGACAGCAGGGCGCCGTTCAGTTCGAACGACGGGTTCTCGGTCGTGGCTCCGACGAGGGTGACGATCCCCTCCTCCACGAACGGCAGGAAGCCGTCCTGCTGGGCGCGGTTGAAGCGGTGGATCTCGTCGACGAACAGCAGGGTCGACTGGCCGGCGGCGCGGCGCATCCGGGCGGCCTCGAAGGCCTTCTTCAGGTCGGCGACGCCGGAGAAGACGGCGCTGATCTGCTGGAATTGATAGCCGGCGGCCTGGGCCAGCAGGCGGGCGATGGTGGTCTTGCCGGTGCCCGGCGGCCCCCACAGGATCATCGACCCCAGCCGCCCGGCCTCGACCATGCGCCGGATCGGTCCGCCCTCTCCCAGCAGATGGTCCTGCCCCACCACCTCTTCCAGCGTGCGCGGTCGCAGCCGGTCGGCCAGGGGCGCGTCAGGAGGATGGATGCCGGAGGCTTCGAACAGATCGGTCATGCACCCCCACAGTTAGGCGTTCCGGGCGCGCTTTTCACGCGTTAGTGTGGGCGCGGCAAAGGAGAGCGACATGGCCGAACCCGACCTCGTACCGCCCGGCGGTGTCATCCCCTATCTGACCATACCCTCGCGCGGCGGTCAGGCGGCCGTTGAATTCTATCAGGCGGCCTTCGGGGCCGAGGAACTGTTGCGCAATCTGGCCGAAGACGGCGAGCGGCTGCTGCACAGTCGCCTGCTGATCAACGATGGCCTGGTCATGCTGTCGGATGAGTTTCCCGAATATGGCAATGAGGCAGACGTGGTGCCCAAGGGCATTGCCCTCCACCTGCAGGTCGATGACGCCGACGAATGGTGGAACCGGGCGCTGGTCGCCGGGGCCGTGCCGCTGATGCCGCTGGCCGACCAGTTCTGGGGCGACCGCTATGGCCGGGTCATGGACCCCTTCGGCCACACCTGGTCGATTGGCGCACCGATCCGGGCCTAACGGATCACTCCGCTGATCCGCTGACCACGGCGGTTGATGGTCAGTTCCGAGCCGCGGCCGACGTCCGCCAGCTGCTGCACACCGGTGACGGCCCGTCCGTTGACGGTCAGGATGATATCCCCGCCCTGCAGCCCGACCCGGTTGGCGTAACTGCCGCGCTGGACCCGTCCGACGATCACACCGCTGGCGAAAGGATCGCCGCCGAGACTGTCGGCCAGTGCGGGATTGAGGGCCAGCACCTGGGCCCCCGAAAGGACGCCGGAGCGAACCATCGTCGCATTCTCGGTACCGGCATCGCCCGGCAGCGGTTGCACCCGCGCGCTCACGGTCTCACGGCGACCGTCTCGCAGCACGGTGACCTCGACGGTCTCGTTCGGCGCGCGCGTGCCGACACGGAAATTCAGCCCGCCCTGGTCGTTGACCTCGGCACCGTCAACCGCGGTGATGACGTCGCCTTCGTTCAGCCCTGCGCGGGCACCGGGGCCATTCGGCCAGACCTCGGTCACCACCAGACCCTGAGGCCGCTCGAGGCCGAGGCTGCGGGCCATATCCGCTGACACGCCCTCACCCTTCACGCCCAGCCAGGGCCGGACCACAACGGTGGCGCCGCCGACCGCGGAATCGACCACGCGTTTGACCATGGCGGCCGGTACGGCAAAGCCGACGCCGGACGAGGAGCCCGAGCGCGAGAAGATGGCGGTGTTGATACCGATCAGGTCGCCGTCCATGTCCACCAGCGCTCCGCCCGAATTTCCCGGGTTGATGGCCGCGTCGGTCTGGATGAAGGAGCCGCTGTCCGAAATGCCCGTTTCGGTGCGGTTCAGGGCCGAGATGATGCCATTGGTCACCGTCTGGCCGACGCCGAACGGATTACCGATTGCCAGCACCAGATCGCCGATCTGCTGCTCCTCCCGATCGTCGATGTTCAGGGTCGGCAGCCGCTCGTTGACCCCCTCAAGCTGAAGCACAGCGATGTCGGAACGCTCATCCGCCAGCACCACACGGGCGTCGAACTCGCGCCGGTCGTTCAGGGTGACCCGGATCTGCTGCATGTTCGCAATCACGTGATTGTTGGTCACCACCACACCGTCGGGGCGGACGATCACGCCAGAACCGACCGAGCCGGTCTGACGCTGCCCGGGTATGCCCCAGAAGGGATCCCGAACCTGCTGGACACCGCGCGCCGAGATGTTGACGACCGCCGGGGCGGCGGTGCGAACCACGGGCGCGAAGCTGGACTTCATGGCCAGGGCATCACCGGGTACCACGCGGTTCTCGGCAAAGACGGCGTCCTGGGCCTGGCTGTCGTTCGACTGGCTGCAGGCCGACAGGAACAGGGCAGCGGCGAGGGCGACGGTCTGGATCTTCATGGTCATCCGGTGGGACTGGGACATCTGGACCGTTCCATTCCGCTACCAATTCTGGACCGTATCAAGGCAGGGGCGCGTCCGTGACGGCTGCCGGGTCCTGACGTTCCGCCCGCTGGCCCACCCACCAGCCGATCAGGGCGGCGAGCAGCAGGGACACCGCGGCCAGATAGAAGGCCAGCCCCGGATCGGTCAGGATCCGGACGGCGGCGAGCTGAACCCGGCCCGATGCCGGCGCGAGGGTGTCCGCGATCCAGGCCCGCGTCCCGACCGCCCCTTCGCCGACGGAGAAGGAATAGATCCAGCCGAAGAACAGCGGCGACATGACGCCGGCAATGGAGGCCACACTCATGTTCGCCCCCTGCAACTGCCCCTGCTCGTCCTCGCCGACATGACGGGTCATCAGCGATTGCAGGGTCGGCATGGCCAGGCCCCACAAGGCATTGGGCAGCATGGCGAGGATGAAGATCAATCCGTCGGGGGCCCAACCCATGGCCGCGATCCCGACGGTGCCGCCGACCAGCCCCAGTACCATGGTCATCCGGTCCCCCAGCCGCCTGACGACCGGCCCGACCAGGACGCCCTGCACCAGCATGTCCAGCAAACCGACCAGGGCCAGCAGCAGACCGACTTCCTTCGGCCCCCAGCTGTAGCGGTAGGCGGCGTACAGGACGAAGACCGCCGAAAAGAGATGGTGGGCGAAATAGAGCAGGAAATTCACGACCGCGAGGCCGCCGAGTTCCATGTTCCGCCTCAGCAGGATCAGGGCTCCGACCGGGTTGGCCCGCTTCCAGCTGAACGTCATCCGCTTTTCGACCGGCAGGCTCTCGGGCAGGACCAGCAGGCCGTAGAAGAAGGCCACCGCCGACAGGGCTGCCGCGAACCAGAAGGGCACGCGCGGGCCGAACTCGCCGAGGACCCCGCCCAGCAAGGGCCCCAGCACGAAACCGGCGGAAAAGGCTGCGCCGATCAGGCCGAAGGCGCGGGCGCGTTTCTCCGGGGCGGTGATGTCGGCCATATAGGCATAGATGGTGGTGAAGCTGGATGAGGTTATGCCGGCGATGATCCGCCCCAGCGCCAGCCACCACAGGTCGGGGGCCAGGGCCATCAGCATATAGTCGAGCGACAGGCCCGCGCAGCTGATCAGGATCACCGGCCGGCGGCCGTACTGGTCCGAGAGCGAGCCGATGATGGGGGAGCAGAGGAACTGCATCCCCGCCCACAGGGCCACGAAGACGCCGTTGATGATGCCCGCGCGGGCGTTGGAGCCGACGAAATCCTCGATCAGGACCGGCAGCACCGGAATGATGATCCCCATGGCCACAATATCGAGCACCGCCGTCACGAAGATGAAGGCAAGGGCGGCGCGTTGGGTGCGGAGACGGGACAGGACAGACATGGGGCGATCCGTGCGGGAGGGCCTTCTAGCGGACAGGTGCGTTGTCGTCAGCCCCATGGCAGTTTGGGGACGGAGGCCCCCATGACCCAATTCGAACAGGTGACGCCCTTCCTGCATGTCCCCGACCTGCAGAAGGCGCTGGACTTCTTCACCGGCATGCTCGGCTTCACCGTACCGTTCCGTCAGGACGGCTATGCCTACATCCACCGGGAAACGGTCGGCTTCCGGCTGCTGCAAGCCGAAGAGGAGCAGACTGCGGCGGGCCGCCGGCGGTTCGCCTACTATATCGACGTTCGGGACGTTGACGCCCTCTACGCCGAGCTGAAGCCGAAGCTGGACACCCTGCCGCCGGGCGATGTGCACGGTCCGGCCGACAAACCCTATGGCCAGCGCGAACTGCTGGTGCTGGCCCCCGATGGCGAACTGATCGTCTTTGGCATGGAGATCCGGCTCGCCGAGGTTGCGAAAGCTTAATGCCATGCCGCCTTGCGGAGATCGGCTCGGCAGGGCCAAGCTGCGCCCATGACAGCTGTGATCGACACCAGGGGTCTGACCAAGACCTACGGAACCGTCCGCGCCCTTGACGGGCTGGACCTCTCGATCCCGCGAGGCGGGGTCTATGGCGTGCTGGGGCCCAACGGGGCCGGCAAGTCGACCCTGTTCCGCATCCTGCTGGGCCTGATCCGGCCGACGGACGGCACGGCGACCATCATGAACGGGCCGGTCGGCGACATCGCCCATATGCGCCTGACGGGCTCGATGATCGAGACCCCCCGCTATCCCCCCTATATGACCGCCCGGCAGGTGTTGCGCTGGCTGGCGCTGGAGCACGGCATCGCCGGGACGGCGGACATTCCCCACTGGCTGGACCGGGTCGGCCTGTCCGAGGCGGCGGACCGCAAGGTGCGGGGCTTCTCGGTCGGCATGATGCAGCGCCTCGGCGTCGCCGCCGCCCTGATCAGCAAGCCCGAGCTGATCATTCTGGATGAACCGACCAGCGGCATGGATCCCCCCGGCATCCAGGAGATGCGCGCCCTGATCCGCAGCCTGGCCCATGACGACGGCCTGACCGTGATCCTCGCCAGCCACCAGTTGCTGGAGGTCCAGCGTGTCTGCGACCGGGTAGCCATCCTGAACAAGGGCCGGCTGGTGCGTGAAGGCGCGGTCAGCGAACTGACCGCCGTCGGCGAGCGCCTGCGCCTGTCGGCCGGACCGGTCGACAGGGTGCTGGCCGTACTGGGCGCAAAGGGCACCCGCGATGGCGAGGCCGTTCTGGCCGACATTCCCCGCACGGAGGGGCCTGCCCTGATCCGCGCCCTGGTCGAGGCCGGGATCGAGATCAGCGAGGCCCGCTGGGTCGGGACGGACCTCGAGGCCATCTTCTTCACCGAGACGGGTGCCGTCCAGGCACCGGAGACTATCCATGCTGGTTGACGCCATCCGCGCCGAAGGCTTCCGCCTGTCGAAGAACAGGACCGCCCTGTTCTGGAGCCTCGCCTTCGTGCCGATCATTTCGGTCGCGATCGGAGCCATGACCAATTTCGTGCTCAAGGGCAGCGAGACCAAACTCCTGGGCGAAACCAACATGCCCCCCGAGGTCCGTGAAGCCCTGAGCCGCGGCACTCTCGACATGGGCGAGGCCCTGGTCACGGCAGCGGGCAATCTGGCCAATCCGCTGGTGCTGCTGTTCGTCCTGATCGGGGCGGCAACCCTCTATGCCGGCGACTATCGCTGGGAGACCTGGCGGCTGATCACCGCGCGCAACACCCGGGTCAACCTGTTGCTGGCCAAGCTGGCCGTGGTGGCCTTGCTGGCCCTGGCCGCCATGGGTTTCATGCTGGTGGCCAGCGTGATCGAGAATCTGATCAAGGCCGCCGTGTTCGAGCGGAGCCTGACCTTCTCCCTGACCGGAGCGATGGCCGGCCAGTTCCTCGGCTTCGCGGCCCTGTCGGGGCTGCGCATCCTGCAGTTTGCCATGATGGGCATGCTGGCGGCGGTGGTCACCCGCTCGCTGCTGGCGGCGCTGTTCGTGCCGCTGGTGTTCGGCATCGCCCAGTTCTTCTCGCCCCAGATGCTCGGGCCAATGGGCCTCATGCCTGATGCCTGGCTGTCGGTGCTGGTCAATCCGGGTGCCGCGACCGATGCGATCCAGGCGGCCATCGCGGGCGGGGTGCGCGCAGCAGCCCTGACGGATGGCCTGTTGCTGAAGGCATGGCTCAGCCTCGGCCTTTGGACCCTCGTCCCGCTGGCAGG
>JBEIJS010000141.1:0-5957 GCA_040380105.1 Caulobacteraceae bacterium
CCGCCGCCTCTGCCCTCTATGTCGGCGAGGTCGTGCATCAGCGGTCGCGCAACTTCGACCACCGCCTGCGCTATCGTGTCTGGATGGTGCTGGCCGACCTTGACGAGCTGGACGGCCTCCAGTCCCGCCTGCGTCTGCTCGGTCGCGGGCGGTTCGGCCTGGTCAGCTTTCGATCCTCGGACCATGGCGATCGCTCCGGCCGTCCCCTGCGCGCCCAGGTCGAGGGTCATCTGACGGAGGCGGGGATCGACATCGCCGGCGGGCCGATCCGCCTGCTCACCATGCCGCGCATCCTCGGCTACGGCTTCAACCCGATCAGCGTCTTCTTCTGCCACACGCCGGACGGGGCCCTCGCCGCCCTGCTCTATGAGGTCACCAACACCTTCCATGAGCGTCACAGCTACCTTGTCGCCGTACCTTCTCCTCCCCCTCCCGGGGGAGGGGGACCGCCGGAGGCGGTGGAGGGGGCTGGTCCCGCCCTGATCCGCCAGACGGTGGACAAACAGCTGTTCGTCTCACCCTTCATGGACCGCGACCTGACCTATGACTTCACCGTCCGCCCGCCCGGCGAGGCGGTGTCGATCGTCGTCGCCGTCCGTCGGGGCGACACGCCGATCCTGACCGCCAGCTTCGCCGGCCGGCGCCGCCCCCTGACCGACGGCCAGTTGCTGCGCGCCTTCCTGACCCACCCCCTGCTGACCTGGAAGGTCACCTGGGGCATCCACTGGGAGGCGGCGAAGATGATGTTCAAGGGAGCACGCTACCGTCACCGCGGCGCGCCGCCCGAACTGCCGGTGACCGAGGGCTCCGTCCGATCCTGACGCAACAGTAAGCCATCCGGGGACCCTGCACGGCCGGGCGCAGCGGAAGCTTCGGTCCGGCTTTTTCGCGGTCCGCCTTGCCGGTGTCGCATCCCCACGGTAGGGACGGACGAGCGCTGCCGATATTCATCGGGCGGTGAAAACATGAGGAAGCGATGCGGAAGATCTTCCCCGACGCGAAGGCCGCGCTGGAGGGCCTGACCTTCGACGGCATGACCGTGATGTCCGGCGGCTTCGGCCTGTGCGGCATCCCCGAACACCTGATCGCCGCCCTGCGCGACAGCGGAGCCCGGGACCTGACGGTCATCTCCAACAATGCCGGCGTCGACGGCTTCGGCCTCGGCCAGCTGCTGGAGACCCGCCAGATCGCCCGGATGATCTCGTCCTATGTCGGCGAAAACAAGGAGTTCGAACGCCAGTACCTGGCCGGCGAGCTGCAGCTGGAGTTCAACCCCCAGGGCACCCTGGCCGAGCGCATCCGCGCCGGCGGCGCGGGCATCCCCGCCTTCTTCACCGCCACCGGCGTCGGCACCCTGGTGGCCGAAGGCAAGGAAGTCCGCAATTTCAACGGCCGGGACTATGTCATGGAGACCGGCCTCGTCGCCGACCTGGCGATCGTCAAGGCCTGGAAGGCCGACGGCCGCGGCAATCTCCAGTTCCGCAAGACCGCACGCAATTTCAACCCGATGATGGCCACGGCCGGCAAGGTCACCGTCGTCGAGGTCGAGCACATTGTCCCGACCGGCTCGATGGACCCCGACCAGATCCACACCCCCGGCATCTATGTCGACCGCATCATCCTGACCGTGCCCGAGAAGCGCATCGAACAACGTACCGTCCGTCAGAGGGAGAATGCTTGATGGAGCCCCGTCACCAAGAACTGCTGAAAAGCATCAGCGACAAGCTGACCTGGGGCGTGATCTTCCTGTTCATCATCATGCTGAACACCTGCTCGCTCAGCGATGACATCGAGGACGCGATCCGCGGTCGCGAAGCGGCGGAGGCTCCTGCCGCCGCACCCGCCCAGCCGGTCCCAGCCCCCGCAACCGCGCCCACCGCCGAGGAACCCGCCTGATGGCCCGTACCCGCGAACAACTGGCCGCCCGCGCCGCCCACGAGCTGCAGGACGGCTTCTACGTCAACCTCGGCATCGGCATCCCGACCCTGGTGGCGAACTACATCCCGCACGGGATGGAGGTCACCCTCCAGTCCGAGAACGGCATGCTGGGGATGGGGCCCTTCCCCTATGAGGATGAGGTCGATGCCGACCTGATCAACGCCGGCAAACAGACCATCTCCGAGATCGCCGAGAGCAGCTATTTCAGCTCCTCGGACAGTTTCGCCATGATCCGTGGCGGCCACATCAACCTGTCCATTCTCGGGGCCATGGAAGTGGCCGAAAACGGTGACATCGCCAACTGGATGATCCCCGGCAAGCTGGTGAAGGGCATGGGCGGAGCCATGGACCTGGTCGCCGGCGTCAAGCGCGTGGTCGTGGTCATGGATCACGCCAACAAACACGGCCAGTCCAAGGTGCTGAAATCCTGCACCCTGCCCCTGACCGGGACCGGCGTGGTCAGCCGTATCATCACCGACCTGTGCGTCTTCGACGTCAAGCCGGACGGCGCGGGTCTGGAGCTGATTGAACTGGCCGAGGGCGTCACCCTCGAAGAGGTCGCGAGCAAGACAGAGGCGACCTATACGATCGCGCCTGACCTCGGCTGACCGTCGCCATACAACCGGGACAACCTGTACCGTTGCCGCCGGGCCAAAGTCGTAGTCATAGTCCGTCCACCGGTCGCAGAACCGGAGGGGTGGAGTATGGGTGATGGCAGACGGGGCCTATCGCTGGCAGGGCAACTGGCCTGCGCCTGACGCAGCGCGTGTCGCAGAGATCGACGCGGCCTGGGAGGAGTCCCGGGCCGAGGTCTTCGCTGAATCCGCACGGGCCGCCGCGTTGGAGCGGATCGGACGCGCCCTCGCGGCCGCCCGCACCGGCGACCTGACCGGCGCCTCGGCCCCGCTCAGCCATGCCCGTTCCGTGCTGGAGGGTCTCGACCCGGCGGCGCTGGAGCCGCGCCGTGGTCTTGCGGGCCTGTTCAAGGGTCGCGGGACCCGGCTGAAACTCTTCCGCCAGGCCTGGACCCGGGCCGCCGCCGGCCTGTCCGAAACCGCGACGGACCTGTCGGGCCGGGTCGCGGGTGCGGGTCAACGGTCCGACGTCCTCGACAAGGCCTGGGGTGAGATCCGGGAGGCGCTCGCCGACCTCGACGCCCATCTTGCCGCCGCCTCGGCCCGGCTCGCAGGTCAGGCCCCCGGTGAAGACGACCAACCGCATCCGCTGGTCGCCCGAAAGGCCGCGCTTGAGGCGTGTCGCGCCGCGGCCCTGCAGTCCCTGTCGCTGATCCGCAGCGCCCAGAATGCCGACGCCCGCAGCGCCGAGACGCTGAAGGTCTGCGCCGAAGGCCTGGCGATCTGGCATGACGACTGGAAGGAGGCCTTGGGCCTTTCGGGCAAACGGCCGAAATCCGTCCGGCCCGACGGCGAGCGCATGAGCCGCGTGCGCAATGACCTCAAGGCCCGCATCGACCGGGCAATCGCCGAACTGACCGTTTCGCAAAACCGCCGCGCCGAAGTCGAGGCCCGGATGGAAGCGCTGCTGCGGCCCCTCTAGTCAGCCGGCGCTGGCATCGGTCCAGGCCACGATCCGGGTGTTCAGGTCCCGCGTTGCGATGTCGAAGGCCTCGACGATGGCGGATACACGGTTGGCCGTCGCAGGCTGTTCGACGGTGAACACCTGTTCGGCCGCTACGGTCCGGTCCGGCAGGGCCAGAAGCCGGGCGCGGGCGGTGACCACGATGGTCGGTGCGCGGCCCGGTGCCTCGTAGCGGGCTTCAAAGGAACGGACGTCGATATCAAGCGACCGCCGGGCCCGGATGAGCTCACGCGGACCGATCAGGCGCACACGCGTCGCCCGGGCTGCAAAGGCGTTTTCGATACTCGCCATATAGAGGTCCGCCGCCGGCGACACCCAACGCGCCCCGGCGATATAGGCGGTCTCTGTGCCCGTGACGCCCAACAGCCTGTCGCCCTCGACGGCCTGCGGAAACTCAACGCGACGCAGGGTGACCTCTGTCGGGCTGGCGACCGACAGGGCCGCTGAAGACGCCGCTGCCGCCTCGCCGAAGCGATAGCTTTGCACCGGTTCGGGCGTCGCCAGCAGGGCACAGGCCGAAAGGGCCATGGCGGCCAGGGTCGCCGCAATCGGGCGGATCAATGAGATGCGGTTCACGGCTGGACCTCCATTTCCTTGGTCGGCGCGCGGCCGATAAAGTCGCGCGGGCGGGTCCGGACCTCCTCGACCAGCCCCTCCAGCGAGCGGGTCGCCTCCTCCAGCGCCTGGATCGATTGCTGAAGCTGGGGAAGACCGGTGGTGGCGAACTCGTCCATCGGGCCCTCGACATTGGAGGCGGTACGGTTGATCGAGGCCATCGCCGCTCTCGCCTCCTCGGCCGCAGAGTTGATGTTCGCCACAGCCTCGCGTCCGTCACTCTCGATGATCCGGCGCGCGCTGACCGCCAGCGCCTCATATTCCGCCACCGCGGAATTGGCCTTGATCAGCGCCTGCTCCAGCTGCTCCAGCACGCCCTTGTGGGCCTCCAGCTCTTTGGTCAGGGATTCAAAATTCTTCAGGCTGGTGGAGAAGGACTGGATGTTCTCGTCCGAAAGCACCCGGTTGATCCGGTCCAGCGCATCAACGGTCTGGGCCAGGACGGTGCCGGAACCGGTGAGCAGTTCCGCAATCGGCGAAGGCTGGCTCTGGATGACCGGCACGGCATTGTCCGGATACCGGGTCTTGAGCACAGCGCTCTGGGGATTGCCGGCCGTGATCTGGATATAGTTCAGTCCGGTGATGCCCTGCGGCTCCAGCTGGGCGCGTGAGGTGACGCGGACCGGCGTGGTCGCATCAACGCGGATCCGGGCGATGACCTGGTCGCCCTTTTCGGGGTCGAGGTTCAGGTCCGTGACCTCGCCCACGCGGATGCCGTTGAAATGCACCTCTCCGCCTTCCGAAAGGCCGCGGACGGGGCCGTAGAAGACGATGTCATAGACGTCATAGTCATTGTTGAATGACAGGCGGGCCAGCCACATGGCGAACACCACCGCCGCCGCCAGAAGGGCGATGGTGGCGATGCCGACAGCGGCGTAGTGGGCGTCTCGTTCCATCTCGTCCGCTCTCCTCAGGCGGCCCTGCCGGCTGCGCGACCACGCGGCCCCAGGAAATATTCCCTGATCCAGGGATGGTCTGACTGTTCCAGCTCCTGAACCGTCGCCTTGGCCACGATGTGTCTGTCAGCCACCACAGCAACCTTGTCGGTGATAGCGTACAGGCTGTCGAGGTCATGGGTGATCATGAACACCGTAAGGCCCAGGTCTTGCGACAGCTGACGGATCAGGGCGTCGAAGGCCGCGGCACCGATCGGATCCAGCCCGGCGGTCGGTTCATCAAGGAACAGGAGTTCAGGGTCCAGCGCCAACGCCCGGGCCAGCCCGACCCGTTTCCGCATCCCGCCCGACAGTTCGGCGGGTTTCAGATGGTGGGCCTCGGGCTTCAGCCCGACCATGGCGATCTTCATCTCGGCGAGCTCACGGATCACGCCCCCGGGCAGGCCTGTATGCTCGACCAGGGGCGAGGCGACATTGTCGATGACGCTCAGCGACGAGAACAGGGCCCCCTGCTGGAACAGGATTCCGGTCCGCCGCTGGACATCCGCCTCATCCGCCCCGGTCATGGTCGCGCGGTCATGACCCAGGATGCTGACCGAGCCGCCCTCGGGCTCCTTCAGTCCGATGATCGAGTTCAGCAGCACGGTCTTGCCGGTGCCCGAGCCGCCGACGACGCCCAGCACCTCACCCCGCTCCAGCGTCAAGTCGAGCCCCTCATGAATGACACGGTCGCCGAACTGGCTCAGCAGGCCGCGCACCTCGATCAGGTTTTCAACGACCTTGGCCGGAGCCGCCGGAGCCACTGCGTCTGTCACAGATCGAGCTCCAGGAATATCATGGCGAACAGGGCATCCAGAAGGATGATGGCGAAGATGGCCTTCACCACTGCGGCGGTTACCCGCCGACCCA
>JBEIJS010000142.1:0-5930 GCA_040380105.1 Caulobacteraceae bacterium
ACCCCGACCGACTTGCCCGAGCCGGTGGTGCCGGCGATCAGCAGGTGGGGCATACGCGCCAGATCGGCGACATAGGGCTCGCCGCCGATGGTCTCACCCAGGGCCAGGGGCAGCAGGTGAGCCGGCTTGTCGTATTCGGTCGAGGCCAGCAGGTCGCGCAGATAGACGGTCTCGCGCTTCGTGTTGGGCAGTTCGATACCGATGGCATTGCGGCCCGGCACGACCGAGATCCGGCAGGCGCGAGCGGACATCGACCGGGCGATGTCGTCCGACAGGGCCACGACCCGCCCGTGCTTCACGCCGGGGGCGGGGACCAGTTCGTACAGGGTGACGACGGGGCCGGGGCGGATCTGGTCGATCACGCCGCGCACCCCGAACTCCTGCAGCACGCCCTCCAGCATCTTGGCGTTCTGTTTCAGGGCCTCCTCATCGACCGAGGCGACCCGTTTGGCCGGCTTTGTCAGCATCGACAGGGGCGGCAGGTCGAAACCGGTCGAGGGGCGGGCGAAGTCGAAGGCGGCCTGACTGTCGTCGGCTTCGCGGCGCGGCTTCGGCGCCTTGGCCGCGGCGACCCTGGGCTCCGGTGCCGTGCGGACGGGGGCCGGCGTGTCCCATGGCGGGGATGGTTCAAGAACGACGGGACCATCGTCCAGCTCCAGCGCCGGGCGCGGGCGCGGCGGGGCCTTGACGGCGGCGCGGCGAGTTTTCGGTGCCGGTGGCGCCGGGCTGCGAGTGCCCCGGGCCCAGGCAAGGCCTTCACGAAGGTCTGAAGGTCGCAGGCCGATCGCATAGGCGATGCCCCACAGGCCGAGCGGCAGGAACAGCAGGCCGGCGACGATCGGCGCACCGGGCAGGCGAAGGCCGTCGCAGATCCAGTGAATCACGCCGACGGTCGCGTCACCCCACAGGCCGCCGAGGCCCGCAGCCAGCGGCCAGGCCGCCGGCGCCGCCAGGGCCGACAGGGCCGCCGAAAGCGCCAGAACGCCGCCCGTGGCAGACAGGGCCTTGAGCGGCGAGGGCTTCAGCCTTTGCTGGATGGCGTCGCCGATGGCGGCTGCCAGACCGAAGGCAATCATCAGGATGGCGGCAGGCCAGGCTCCCAGACCCAGTGACTGCATGAACAGATCGGCGAACAGGGCCCCGTTGAGGCCAAGCCAGTTGGTCGGGGCGGCCCCGGATGCAGCGTTGAGGCTGGGATCCGCAGGATTCCAGGAGATCAGGGCCACCAGCAGCAGGGCTGCCAGCAGGGCCTGAAGCACGCCGCGGAATTTCACCGAGACCGGCGCGCCCCACAGGATGCGGGCGCTGACCCAGGCACGCTGGCCGATGGCGAGGGCGGCAGACATACGGCGACGAACTCCGGACGGACGGGACAGTTTCCCGTTGTCGCGCGGGGAGGGTTAAAGGGCTGTTTACCAGCGACTCTGCCGCACTGGACGTTCTGCTCCTGTGGCGCGACAACGGCTCCATGAGCCAGACCGACCGCTATGACGTCATTATCGCCGGTGCCGGCCTCGCCGGAGCGACATTTGCGCTTGCCGCAGCGCAGGGCGGGCTGAGGGTCGTTCTGGTCGATCCGCAGCCCTTCGACGCCCAGCTGGAGCCGACCTTTGACGGGCGGTCCACCGCCATCGCCTTCTCGACCTTCCGAATGCTGGATGCCCTCGGTATCGGTAGGGCCCTGCGGCCCCACGCCTGCCGCATGGACCGGATTCTGGTCACTGACGGACGACGGCCCGGGGCGGCGTCGAGCTCGCAGTCCCCCGCCTTCCTGCGTTTCGACGCTGACGAAATCGGTGATCGGACTGACGGCGAGCCGCTCGGCTATCTGGTCGAAAACCGCCACATCCGCCTCGCCCTCTCCGACGCGGTGACGGCGGCCGGGATCGAGGTCCGGGCTCCTGCATCGGTGGTCAAGGTCGAGGCGGACGCGGCCCTGTCGCGGGTGACTCTCGCGGACGGCGCTGTGATCGAGGCCCCGCTGGTCGTGGGTGCGGAAGGTCGTGCCTCCCTGGTCCGCAAGGCCGCCGGCATCGAGACGGTCGGTTGGGGATATGAACAGAGCGGGGTCGTCGCGACGGTGTCTCTCGGGCGGGACCATGGCAACGTCGCCCATGAGTATTTCCTGCCGTCCGGCCCCTTCGCCATCCTGCCGCTGACCGGGCGCAGGGCCAGCCTGGTCTGGACAGAATCGGCCCGGCGCGGAGCGGCGCTGCAGGCGGCCTCGGATGAGGCTTTCCAGTCCCATCTGATGCGGCGGTTCGGCGACTTTCTGGAAGGCGTCACGGTTTTGGGACCGCGCTTTGTCTATCCGCTCTCCCTGCAGCTGGCCGAACAGCTGACTGCGCCACGCACCGCCCTGATCGGTGACGCGGCCCATGCGGTGCATCCGGTCGCGGGCCAGGGGCTGAACATGGGACTGAAGGACGCCGCCGCTCTCGCCGAGGTGCTGGTCGATGCCCTGCGACTGGGGGAGGATATCGGCTCGGAGACGGTGCTGGACCGCTACGCCCGCTGGCGCCGGTTCGACAATGCCGCCCTCGCTGCCGGCTTTGACGGCTTTGTGCGGCTGTTCTCCAACGACATCGCGCCGTTGCGTCTGGCCCGCACCCTCGGCATCGCTGCCGTCAACCGGATCGCCCCCCTGCGCCGCGCCTTCATGCACGAAGCGGGCGGCGCGACCGGGGATCTGCCCCGGCTGCTGACCGGGCAGGCGCTGTGATGCGTCTTGCGGTTACCGCCTGTATCCTGCTCACCGCCTGCGCGCCCGGCCAATCTCCGGGCCCCGGCGCAGGAGATCTTCAAGAGCTGATAGCGCAGGCACGTCCGGGCGAGGTTCCCGATGTCCGCGACGTCCGCTGCAGCTTCATCGCTGAAGAGGGCTCGGAGTGGCGGTGTCGCTATCGGCAGCGGGCGTCGGACGGCCGATGGGTCTCACTGGAAACCTTTGTAGCGAGGGATGGCTCCGGCTGGGCGTTGATCGACGGCGTCGCCGACCCGGACGGGCCGTCCTCGCCCTAGTCCAGCGCCCGCGCTTCCTCCGGCAGCATGATCGGCACGCCGTCGCGGATCGGAAAGGCCAGCTTCGCTCCCTTTGAGACCAGCTCCTGCCGCTCGCGGTCATAGGTCAGTTTGCCGCGTGTGACAGGGCAGACCAGCACCTCGAGCAGGCGTGGATCAACAGAGGCCGGGGTATGGAAGACGTCGGACATGGGGGAAGGTTACAGGGATCAGGGATAAGGGACTAGGGATGAAGAGACCGCTTCGAGTCCTGGACGCGCCTCACGCACCAGTCTTCATCCCGGATCCCTCACCTCACTGCATCGACGGCGCTTCCCCGTCCCCGTCTCCGGCGGCGTCGATGGTCAGCAGGGCCGTGAGGACGCGGGATCGGTCGGTCAGGCTGACGGCTTCCAGCAGGGCCTGTTTCTCGGGGGGATCGAACGGCAGGGCCATCGACAGGCTGTTGACCAGGGCTTCAGGCGGAGCCGTACCGGCCGTGTCCCAGTCAATGTCGAGGCCGCGGGTCTCCAGATAGGCGCGCAGGGCATCCAGCAGGCCGTCGCGGTCCAGGTCCACGTCATCGACAGGCGGCGCGCTCAGGTCGGCCTCGAACGGTCCGAAATCGGCCCGGATCTGGCGATAGGGCGTCTGACTCGACAATTCGCTGGTCAGGCGGAAACGGGCGCAGCCGGTCAGGGTGATCAGGTAACGGCCGTCCGAGGTCTCGGCGAAACTGGTGATACGCCCGGCACAGCCGATCAGCGCCAGGCCCGGCAGGCTCTGCGGCCCGCCCTGGGTCTGGACCATGCCGATGATGCGGTCCCCGGCCATGGCATCATCGATCATGTTCAGATAGCGCGGCTCGAAGACGTTGAGCGGCAACTGCCCCCGCGGCAGCAGGATGGCACCGGGCAGGGGAAAGACCGGGATCACCTGTGGCAGGTCTGAGGCCCTGACATATCCCTGCGCCACTCCGGTCTCCTAGGCGAACAGGATGGAGGAGAGGCGGCGACGACCGTCGCGGGCCACATCCGACGTCGCGCCGGCCGCCTCGAAGACCACAAGCAGCTGTTTGCGCGCGGCCTGTTCGTTCCATTCGCGGTCGGCGGTGACGATGGTCAGCAGGCTGTCGACCGCCGCCTTGAGATCACCGGACGCGGCCTGGGCCAGCGACAGGTCATAACGGGCCTGATGGTCGGCCGGGTCGGCGGCCACCCGGGACAGCAGCTCATCATCCGCACCCTGCGGGGCGGCAGACAGCAGCGCCAGCTGGGCCCGGACGGACTGTACGGTGGTGTCCCGCGAGTCCTGGGGTGCCATGGCGATGGTCTGGCGGGCCTGGTCGACGTCCCCGTCGGCCAGATAGACCCGCGCCATGCCGGCGATGGCCTGCTCATGGGCGGGCTCCAGGGTCAGAACCTGGGCAAAGGCCTGGGCCGCGCCGCCGAGGTCGTTGAGCATGAGGGATTCCTCGCCCAGCGACATCAGCTGCTCGATATCGGCGTTGGCGCTCGTCCCGCCCGTCAGCTTGTCGATGAAGGCCTTGAGCTGGCTGTCCGGCACCGCACCCTGAAAGCCGTCGACCGGCTGGCCGTTGACGAAGGCGTAGACGGTGGGGATCGACTGGACACGAAGCTGCCCCGCATAGGCCGGGTTCTTGTCGACGTCGATCTTGACCAGCTTCACCGCTCCACCGGCTGCGCGGACGGCCTTTTCGATCATCGGCGTCAGGGTTCGGCACGGCCCGCACCAGGTGGCCCAGAAATCGACCAGCACGGGCTGTGACTTCGAGGCCTCGATGACATCGGTCATGAAGCCGGCGTCGGAGCCGTCCTTGATCAGATCGTGGGGCAGGGTGGTCGGGTCGGCTAGGCTCATGGATCGATCCTGTATCGGAAAAGCGTAACGCGGCAGGCCACAAATGGTCGCGCGTGCGCGCCGTCTCAAGGGGTCAGGTCGGGTCGGTTCCCGCGCCTGCCGGACTCAGCTTCCAGCGAATCTTGGTTTCGGAATCGGTGCGGGCCGAGCCGCGCACCACGATCTGCAGGGAGCGGCGGGTCAGGCCCTCATCGATATGGACCGAGGGCTCGATGGCCACGTCCGGCCCGTCCGTGCGGAACCACCAGCCCCGGCCGGAATGGCCGCGCAGCAGGATGGAGCGGCGATCTCGCGCCAGTGAGGCCTGAACCCCCGGCTCCAACTGGAAGCGGACGGCATAGGGTGCGGCGATGGCACGGACGACGTCCCTCTGGCCGGAGGCGGGATGCAGCCGTTCCTCCGCCCTCAGTTCGTCAAGCCGCTGGTCCAGATACAGGCGGCGCTGGTGCAGTAATCCGTATTCATGGACCCAGCCGTCATGTTCGACCTCCAGCCAGACGGCACCCTCTCCATCGCGCTGCTGGACATCGACGTGCAATGGCCTGCCGATCAGCCGGTGGCCCATCAGTTCGGCCTTCCACCCGCCGAGGGGTTCGCCGGTCGAGCCCTCACCGAGGGTCAGGGTCGAATGGCCGGGCGGGAGGCGCAGGCCCTGGCGATCGCCCGCGCGCGGGGTCCAGCCGCAACCTGTGACCAGCCGGTCCTTTCCACAGACGATCTCCAGCGCCATCGGCTGGGCGCAGGCTGTAACGGACCAGGGGCCGCGCGCCGGCCCGGACACATCGGCGGCGATGGTCAGAAGCGGGCTGCGGATGCGCGCGATTCCCGCCACCATCCGGCCGTGCGGATCCGTGGCGGGTGCGTCATCATGGGCGCGAGCGGCGGCGATCCGGGCTGCCGTCGATGGCCCCCCGCCCTGAAGCGTGACCAGCCGGCCGTCTGGCAGGGTCAGCAGGCACAGGGCGGCGGTCAAGCGCTTGATCGCGACGCGGACCGCATCCGGCCCCGTCTCGGACAGTTGCGACAGGGCGTCGTCGAGCGTCAGCAGG
>JBEIJS010000143.1:0-5923 GCA_040380105.1 Caulobacteraceae bacterium
AAGAAGCCGGTCATCGAGAAACCTTCTCGGTATCCTGATTTTCAGACGGCGAACGAAAACGCAACTCAGCGCCTTAAGGGAGAAGTCATCAGTATGTGTCACAACTGAAATACGTATTAACGCGGGACCGGGACGCTGGTTTTTTCACTGTTCAGGAACACCGGGTCTATCCGCCGGAAACTGGTCGTCCTCGTCCTGACATCTCTGGTGTCGGCCGGGCTGGTGACGGCCGGCCTGTCCGGCTGGACCGATGCGCGGCGCCAGGCCGGCGTCGAGACCGACCGGCTGACCCAGACGGCCCAGGTGATCGGCTCGATGGCTGCGCCCTCGGTTGCCGCCAGGGACGCCTCCGGTGCCTTTCTGGCCGTGCGATCGATCGGCCAGATGCCCGATATCGTCTATGCCCGCATCCAGACTGCGGACGGACATCTTCTGGCCGAAACGGGGGGCGGTGTTCGCCTCAACTCTGACGCCGACCTTGAGCAGACCGACAGTCTGTCACTGTGGTCGGCGCTCAGGACCGGCACCATCCAGATCCGGGCCCCCATCTTCAGTGAGGGCGTCCAGGCGGGCGAGATCACCCTGCTGAGCAAGGTGCCCGGGCTGCGGTCACGCATCCTGTCAGCGGTCCTGATCAGCCTTGCGGGTGCCGGCGTGGCGCTGCTGGCCGGGCTGCTGGTCGCCCTGCAGATGGCCCGACGGATCAGTGATCCGATCATCCGCCTGGCTGCCTTCATCAACGGCGTCCGACAGTCCCAGGACTATTCCGGGACGGCCGAGATCCGGGCCGAAGGGGAGTTGCGGGACCTGGTCAGCGGCTTCAACGACATGCTCGACGGCATTCGGGAGCGCGATGAGAAAATCGCCGCCCAGGTGGCCGGACTGGAGGGGCAGGTCGCCTCCCGGACGGCGGAACTCGCTGTCGCCAAGGAGGCCGCCGAGAGCGCAAACGCCGCCAAGTCCGACTTCCTGGCGGTGATGAGCCATGAGATCCGCACGCCGATGAACGGCATCCTGGCCCTCAGCGAGATGCTGTCGCGGTCTGATCTCCCGGCCCGCCAGAAACGCTATGCCGACGTCATCGCCAAATCGGGCCAGTCGCTGCTCAGCATCATCAATGACATTCTCGATTTCTCGAAGGTCGAGGCGGGCAAGCTCGAGATGGAGGCCGTCCCGGTTGACCTGACCGAGGTCGCCGAGGACGTCGCCAGCCTGTTCATGGAACGCGCGGTCAGCAAGGGGCTGGACCTGGCGGTGTTTGTGGATCCGCGCACTCCGGTCGTCGTCGGCGATCCCGTTCGCCTGCGACAGGTGCTGGGCAACCTCGCCAACAATGCCATCAAATTCACCGAGAGCGGGGGTGTGCTGATCACGGTCGAACCGGTTGCCGATGCGCCGGGTCACATGCGGTTCGCCATCGTCGACACCGGTCCGGGCATCCCTGCCGATCGCCTTCCTCATCTGTTCGAAGCCTTTACCCAGGCCGATCAGAGCACCACCCGCAAATACGGCGGGACGGGGCTGGGCCTGACCATCTGTGATCGTCTGGTGCGTGCCATGGGCGGTGAGTGGGCGCTCGAGAGCGTTCTCGGCCAGGGCTCGACCTTCGCCTTCCATGTTCCCCTCGTCGCGGCGGAGGACGCCCTGCCCGAGGTGCCCGACTTCGATGCCTGGCCTGTGCATGTCGCCCAGACCGGCGGTCAGACCGCAACGGCCCTCGATCGCTATCTGAAGGCCTGGGGCGTGATGGCGACCGGTGATCCTGTGCCGATGGGCAGCTCGATCCAGCTGGATCCGCAGCCCGACGCGGGAACGGGCGGACTCTCGCTCATGATCTGCACCACGGAGGATGAGGCTGCGGCCTTCTCCGAGCGCGGCGTCTGCGCCATGGTCAAACCCCTGCGCCGGCACGATCTGCTCCAGGTCCTGGAGCAGATGCGCGCCGGCAAGCGCCCTTCGCTCGACCGGCTGCCGTCCCAGTCCGCAAGCCACCAGACGTTTCCGGGTGCCCGCGTCCTGGTCGTCGATGACTCGGAAGTCAATCGGGAAGTGGCCGGTGCTGCGCTCGCGCGTTTCGGCGTGGTTGTCTCGCTCGCCGAGGACGGGCTGCAGGCGATCTCGGCGCTCAGGGAGTCGGAATACGATCTCGTTCTCATGGACGGATCCATGCCGAACCTGGACGGGTTCGAAGCCACGCGCCGCATTCGCGCCGAGGAAGCCGCAAACGGTCGGGCCCGGACGCCCATCGTGGCCCTGACCGCCCACGTCGTCGGCTCCGCTGCCGAGGCCTGGCGGATCGCCGGCATGGATGATGTGATCCACAAGCCCTTCACCCTCGATGACCTGACCCGGATCCTCGGGCGCTTCTGCAACGATCTTGCCCGGGCCGCAGGCGTCGTGCCGGAAGACGGAGCAGACCCGCAGCCCGCCGCCCCTGACACCTCCCATCTCCTGGACCCCGCCATTCGCATGGAACTGGCGGCGATGGCCGCGAACGGACGGCCGGACTTCATCGAGAAGGTCGAGGGCCTGTATGCGGTCAACGCACCGCTCAGGGTCGCCGACATCCGACAGGCCCTGAAGGCAGGTGATCTGGATGCCCTGGCCCGGGCCGCCCATGCGCTGAAATCCATGAGCCTGAGCCTCGGGGCGTCAATGGTCAGCGCCGCCGCCTCGGAGATCGAGCAGGGTGCCCGCAACGGCGATGCCTCAACCGTCGACCCTGACGCCGTCGCCGCCCTGATCAACAGCACCCTCGCGGCCATGGGACGGAACCCCGACCCGGCCCTGACTCAGGAACCGGTGGAAACGCCGGCTTCCGAATGGAGCGCGCGGGTGCGGCAGGCCATGGCGGCCGGACATGTCCGGGTCGAATACCAGATGATGACCGACCGGTCCGGAGAGTTCTCCGACAAGGTCGAGGCGCTCGTCCGCTGGACCGATCCGGTCCTGGGCACCCTTTCCCCGGCGGACTTCATTCCCGAACTGGAAAAGAGCGAGGCGATCGTCGAGCTGACGGATTTCGTCCTCGGCACCGCCATGCGTGAACTGGCGGCGCGAACCGATCTTCGCGTCTCGGTGAACGCCTTTGCCCGGGACTTTCAGGACCCCGGCTTTGCTGTCCGCGTCGCAGCGATTGCCAAACGTGAAAACTTTCCGCTGAAGCGGCTCGAGATCGAGGTCACCGAAACGGCGATCCTTGACATCGAACCGGCGCGCAAGACGATCCAGATGCTGTCGGCCCTCGGTATCGGCATCGCCCTCGATGATTTCGGCTCCGGCTACACAAGTCTGCATGCGCTGCGCGAACTGAAATTCAGCACCCTCAAGATCGACAGAAGTTATGTGGTACGGTGCTGTGAAGACACCGCCTCGGCGGCCATCCTCCACGCCGTCATTGGCATCGGCCGGGCCATGGGCATGAAGGTCGTCTGCGAAGGCGTAGAGACCGCAGACCAGGCGGTCTTCCTCAGGACTGCCGGAGTCCATTATCTCCAAGGGTATCTCTACCATCGCGCCTGCCCCGTAACCGACCTTCCTGCTGCAAGGGCAAGAGCCGCCTGATCGTTAAGCATCCATCTTCACGGAACAGTGTAATTTCCGGGGAATGATGGATCAGGAGTTAAGCATGGCCATTATCGTAATCGTCGACGACGATCCGACCATAAGGCTGATCGCCTCTGAAATGCTTCGGCATGAAGACTATGCGGTTGTTCAGGCCTCGGATGGCGATGAAGCCCTCGAGGTCGTGTCCATCCTGCCGGTCGATCTGGTCGTCCTGGACATGCTCATGCCCAACAGGGACGGGCTGGAAACCATCACCCAGCTGAAGGCCGCCCATCCCGAGGTCCGCATCCTGGCCATATCGTCAGGCGGCCAGATGGGCAGTGGCTTGTTGCTGCGGACGGCTCTGGCCTTCGGGGCCGACGAAGCCCTGCCCAAGCCCCTGCATGCCGACACCTTTACCCGGGCGGTCGCCCGAATCCTGGCCAGTCCAGTGCCGGCAGCGCCCGCACGGCTGACCGGGTCGCAGGCCGTCTAGCCGTCCGGAAACACCACCGTCACTTCGAATCCCGACAGCATCCGCCGGGCTTGCCGACAGAGACCCGCCCCCGAAGATTTGCGCTGACGCAAGGAACCGTTCCGGGCGACGGCTAACCTCTCTTCGGTAGAGCGGGAGGGCCGGGTGATCGTCGAACGATACAAGGGACGGGGCCGCCAGGCGTGCGCGACCGCTGAACCGGGACAGCGATATGGTTTTGTCTATCGCCTGTTCATGCGCTGCTTCCTCGGTTCCCACCGGATGCGGCTGTAATGGCGAAGCAGGAGATCCTGAGAGTGTCCGCGGCGGGCGTGCAGCTGATTGAAGTCGTGCACCAGATGTCTCAACGGGTCTTTTCCCGTTACGTCGTGATCACCCGGTGCGGGCGCAGCCGCCGCGACTTCGTCAGCATGAGAACGGCACGGCGGGCCTTCGACGAGGCCGTAGCGATGACCTGCCCTCGTCCGGACCCGCGGCTGCAACGGGCGTCGGCGGTCTTCATGGCCAGGATGCCGTTTGAGTGATTGTGCGCCGGGGTGACTCCGGCCTGCCCCTTCGGGGTGATCCAGTTTCAATGTTTGTGCACGCCGGCCTCTGATGCTGAAGTTGAGCGTACTCGCCCATGGCACCCTGCCAGCTCCCCGGCGCTACCCACTGCCCGGCCCACACGATCGGCGACGGAAATCGCCGGCGGCCCGGTTTGAAGGTAGTCTGATAAGATATTCTGAGGTCCAGTCTGATGAACCGACGAAGCCACCTTTTGGGCCTGGGGGCCTCCATCGTTGACCTTTCCGCAGGGAGTGCCGCCCTGGCACGACCGGCCCAGTCGCCCGGAAGGACGGCTCCACTCGCACCGCTTCAGTGGGTGACGCCGAGAGTCGAAGGTTCCGGCCTGTCCTTCCATACCTTCCGGAGTCAGGCCGCGGGCACGGAGGTCAGCTTTCACATGTATGCGCCTCCAGCTTATGCCGCCGATCCGGACCGCCGGTTTCCGGTCGTCTACTGGCTGCACGGCTCGGGAGGCGGGGTCTCCGGCATCTCCCGCCTGTCTTCACTGGTTGACGAGGCCGTCGCGACGGGCCGGGTGCCGCCCTTCCTCCTGGTATTCGTCAACGGCCTGCGGATGGGCATGTACGTTGACTGGGCCAATGGTCGGGCACCCCTTGAGACCGTCATCGTCGAGGAACTCCGTCCCCACGTCGATGCAAACTGGCGCACGATAGCAACCCGCGAGGGACGATTGCTCGATGGCTTCAGCATGGGCGGCTACGGGGCCGGGCGCTTCGGGTTCCGTTACCCCGAACTGTTCCGCAGTGTATCGATGATGGGCGCCGGGCCTATGCAGGAGACGCTCGAAAGGACACCACGCGCCAGTGGGGTCCGGGCGGACGACCTCCTCAGAAACGTCTATGGCGGCGACCAAGACCGCTTCCGGGCGGTGAGCCCGCGCCGGTATGCGGAACAGAACGCAGCCACCCTTGCCCGGGTCTCTCGCCTGCGTCTGGCCATTGGAGACAGGGACGAGACCCTGGAGAACAACCGGGACTTCCATGAGCACCTGACCCGGCTGGGCATCCCGCACGACTGGATCGTCCTGCCCGGCATCGGTCACGACCCGATGGGCGTGTTGACCGCCCTCGGCGACCGGCATTGGGCCTTCTACCGGGACGCCTTTGCAGCGGCGGGCGGCTGACGCAAGCTCAGCGCCAAGTCTGTTCAGACGCCCGCATCCCTTCGATCCGCATCAATCCCTTGGTCCCCGTCCAGCAAGGAATCTGACATGTTTCTCGCTCGCGCTCTGTTGCTGCTTTTGGCGTTCGTATCGCTTGGCCCTTCCGCCCGGGCCCAGGAGACGCGGGATATCCAGATAGTCGTCGACGG
>JBEIJS010000144.1:0-5909 GCA_040380105.1 Caulobacteraceae bacterium
AGGTATTCGCGCTTGTCGACGACATACCAGGTCATGCGGACGATGTGCTCGGGTCCGGCCCCGGCCTCGGCGAGGACGGAGAGGGTATTCTCGAGGGTCTGGCGGAACTGGCCGGCGAACCCCGTCTCGACAAAGGCCCCTTCGGGCGTCCAGCCGATCTGGCCGGCGACGAAGACCGTGCGGCCGGTGGCTTCGATGCCGTTGGAATAGCCCTTCGGGCGCGGCCAGCCCTCGGGCAGCAGGACGCGGTTCATTCGGCTGTCTCCAGATAGGGGGCGATGCGGGCGCGCAGGTCGTCGGGCCATGGTTCGGGCTTAAGCGAGGCGCCGACGTAGACAAGGGTCTGGCGCGCCTCGAAGCGCAGTGCTCCACCGGCGGTGATCCGGTGGCGGATGCTACAGGATGTAAGGCCCAGCCTCGTGACCGTGAGGGTGAAGGTCAGGTCGTCTTCCAGCCGAGAGGGGGCGATGAAGCGGGCCTCGACGGCGGCCGTCGGGACACTGACCTGACGGTTGACGTGCAGTTCGCGGAACGACGCTTCAATTGGGCCGGCGAACCAGTCCTCGACCACCCCGTTCAGCATCTCGAAATAGCGCGGGAAGAAGACGATGCCTGCTGCGTCGCAGTCGGCGAAGCGGACGCGGCGTTCGGTGGTGAAGGCCTGACTGCTCATGCGTCCGCCTTCAACCGGAAGCGCTGCAGCTTGCCGGTCTGGGTCTTGGGCAGGGCATCCACGAAGTCGAGGGCGCGGGGGTATTTGTAGGGGGCGATGACGCGCTTGACGTGGTCCTGGAGCACCGATCTCAACTCTTCCGAGCTGGTATGGCCGTCGCCGAGGACGACGAATGCCTTCACGATCTGGCCGCGCTCGGCATCCGGGACGCCGACCACAGCCGCTTCGGCGACCGCGGGATGGCACAGCAGGGCGTTTTCGACCTCGGGCGCGCCGATGTTGTAGCCAGACGAGACGATCATGTCGTCGGAGCGGGCCACGAACCAGAAATAGCCGTCCTCATCGAGGCGATAGACGTCTCCGGTCAGGTTCCAGCCGTTCTGGACATAGACAGCCTGTCGCTCGTCATCGAGATAGCGGCAGCCGGTTGGACCACGCACGGCCAGTCGTCCGGTTTCACCGGCCGGGAGGGTCTGGCCGTCTGCGTCGACAATCCGGGCCTCATAGCCCGGTACAGCCTTGCCGGTGGCACCCGGACGGATGTCATCGCCCGAGGCGGAGATGAAGATGTGGATCATCTCGGTCGAGCCGATCCCGTCGATGATGCGCACGCCGGTGGCCTCATGCCAGGCGTCGGAGGTGGCAGCGGGCAGGGCCTCTCCGGCCGAAACACAGGTGCGCAGACTGGAGAGGTCATGCGCATCGGTCAGCTTCATCAGGGCGCGATAGCCGGTCGGGGCGGTGAGCAGGGCGGTCGCGCGGCAGCGCTCTACGGTCTCCGCCAGGGCGTCGAAACCGGGCCGCGGCGCGAAGGCGGTGGCGGCTCCGGCGGCGGCCGGGAAGACCACCAGCCCACCGAGCCCGAAGGTGAAGGCGATGGGCGGGGTGCCGATCACGACATCGTCCTTCGTCAGGCCGACGATGTGTCGGCCGAAGGTGTCAGCCATGGCGAGGATGTCGCGATGGAAATGGACGCAGCCCTTGGGCTTGCCGGTGGTGCCCGAGGTGAAGGCGATCAGGGCCGGGTCATCGGCGGAGGTTTCGACGGGTTCGAAGCGAAAGCCTGCGGGAAGGGCCTGGGCCGCTGTCTGCAACGCGGCGGAGTCCATGATCTGCAGCTGCGAAGGCGAGGCCGCGCCTGCTTCCGCCACGACGTCCGCAAAGGTCTGATAGACCAGGGCGTGGCTGATCCGGCCCTTGTCGATCACGGTCGCCAGTTCGGCGGCCCGCAGCATGGGCATGGTGGCCACGACAACGCCGCCGGCCTTCAGGATCGCGAACCAGGCCAGGACGGTCCAGGCGGAGTTCGGGCCGTGCAGCAGCACCCGGTTGCCCGGCACCAGTCCCATCTCCTCGACCAGTACCCGCGCCATCCGGCCCGAGATGGCGTCGACGCGGGACCAGGAAAACGCGTGATCGAAATCGATCAGGGCACGGCCGTCGGGGCCCGCAGCCGCAATCGCCCGGCGCAGCAGCTCAACGGCGGCATTCAGGCGGTCGGGATAGGCCAGTTCGGGCAGGGCGAAGACAAGGTCGGGCTGCTGGTCCGCCGCAGGCAGATGGTCGAGAACGAACCGGTCGAGGTGGGCGCTGGTCCCCATCAGCTGCCTCCGCCCATCCCGGCAAGAACCTGCCGGGCGATGACGATCTTCTGCACCTCGGAGGCCCCTTCATAGATGCGCAGGGCCCGGATCTCGCGGTAGAGCCGCTCGACCGGGTGTCCGGCAACCACGCCGAGACCGCCGAACAACTGGACCGCTGCGTCGATGACAGCTTGCGCCTCATCCGTGGCGAAGAGTTTGGCCATGGCGGCCTCGCGGGTGACGCGCGGCGCGCCCTGATCCTTCAGCCAGGCGGCGCGATAGATCAGCAGGGCCGAGGCATCGATCTTGAGCGCCATGTCGGCGATCGAGGCCTGGACCAGTTGCAGGTCGCTCATCGGCGCGCCGAACAGGTGGCGGGCGGTGGTGCGGGTGGCGGCCTCGTCAAGCGCGCGGCGCGAGAACCCGAGGGCAGCCGCTGCGACGGTCGAACGGAACACGTCCAGCGTGGCCATGGCTATGCGGAATCCCTCGCCGGGCGCGCCCAGGATACGATCGGCGTCGATGCGGCAGTCGGTAAACCGGATGGTCGCCAGCGGGTGCGGAGCCATCAGGGGGATCCGTTCGACGATTCCGAAGCCGGGGGTTTCGGCATCGACGACGAAGGCGCTGAGGCCCTTTGCACCGGCCCCCTCGCCGGTGCGGGCGAAGACCGTGTAGCGGCCGGCGAGGCCGCCGTTGGAGATGAATGTCTTGGTCCCGTCCAGCACCCAATGGTCGCCATCCCGGCGCGCGCTGGTCGACATGGCGGCGACGTCCGAGCCGGCATCGGGCTCGGACAGGGCGAAGGCGGCGATGGTCTCGCCCGCGGCCACGCCCGGCAGCCAGCGCGCCTTCTGCTCGTCTGTGCCGAACAGGCTGATCGGGCCGGAGCCCAGACCCTGCATGGCGAAGACAAAGTCGGCCAGGCCGGAGCGCCGGGCGAGGGTCTCCCGGGTCAGGCACAGGGTGCGGACGTCCAGCCTGCCTGCGGCGTCCGGCACGGCGTTGCGGAGCCAACCACCCTCAGCGAGCGCCTTGAGGATGGTGCGGCAGTCGCCGTCGAGGTCGTGATCGCCGTGCAGGTGCACCGCCTGCGTCCTGTCCGCCCAGGCCTCCAGATCGGAGGCAAAGGTGCGGTGGCGGTCGTCGAAGAAGGGCCAGTCGAGGAAGGTGCGGTCCGTCATGGTCAGTTCCCCTCGAATACCGGCTCGCGCCTGGCGGCAAAGGCCTCGTAGGCGCGGCGGAAATCGTTTGTCTGCATACAGATGGCCTGGGCCTGGGCCTCGGATTCGATGGCGGCGTCCAGGCTCATGTCCCATTCGACGTTGAGCTGGTTCTTGGTGATGCCGTGGGCGAAGGTCGGCCCCCGGGCCAGCGAATTTGCCAGCTCCAGCGCCGTCTCCATAAGGGTCTCGCTATCCACGACCCGATTGTGGAAGCCCCAGCGCTCGCCCTCTTCGGCGGTCATGACCCGGCCGGTGAACAGCAGTTCGGAGGCCCGGCCCTGACCGATCTGGCGGGGCAGGATGGCGCAGGCCCCCATGTCGCAGCCGGCCAGGCCGACACGGGTGAACAGGAATGCGGTCTTCGTGCGCGGCGTGGCGATCCGCAGGTCCGAGGCCATGGCCATGATGGCACCGGCCCCGACACAGACGCCGTCCAGCGCGGCGATGATCGGCTGGGGACAGGCGCGCATGGCCTTGACCAGATCGCCGGTCATCCTGGTGAAGGCGAGCAGGGCCGGCATGTCCATTTCGGTCAGGGGGCCGATGATCTCGTGCACGTCGCCGCCGGATGAGAAATTTCCGCCGGCACCCGTGACGATCACCACCTTGCAGTCGTCGGCGTGGACCAGGGCACGGAACAGGTCGCGCATCTCGGCATAGGACTCGAAGGTCAGCGGATTTTTCCGCTCGGGCCGGTTCAGGGTCAGGGTCGCGACGCCGTCGTCATTGACCGACCACAGGAAATGGGCCGCCTTGTATTCGCGCGACTTCATCCGTTCAGCTCCTCATGGGTGGTAGCGTGTAGCGACCGTTTTGTACGTTCCAGCAGGCGGGTCAGGTCGTCGGCTTCGGCCGTGGTCAGGTCCGCAAACAGGGCCTCGATCCAGTGCTCATGGGCCTGGGCCATGGCGGTGAAACGGGTTCGGCCCTCGGGCGTCAGGCGCACGCGCTGCACGCGCCGGTCGGTCCCGGCCATGGCCTCGATCAGGCCATCGGTCTTGAGCCGCGCGGCCAGGCCGGTGACGTTGCCATTGGAGACCATCAGCATACCGGCGGCCTCGCCCATGGTCAGGCCCGCGTCACCCGCCCGATCCAGCGCCGACAGCATGTCGAACCGGGGCAGGGTCGAACCGAACTCATCCCGCAATCGCTGGGACACGGTCTGTTCGATCCGGGTCGAGCAGGTCAGCATGCGCAGCCAGAGGCGCAGCGCCCGCTTGCCATCGGGTGCGCCGCCCAGTCTGTCAGGCAGAGGTCGATCGGGCAGCACGGCGAGGGCGGGGCTCACAGCTCGCCACCTGCTACGGGTACGGCGGTACCGTTGACCCCCGAGGCACCGTCGCCGCAGAGCCAGACAATGGTCGTGGCGACCTCGTCCGGCGTGATCAGCCTGCCTTGCGGATTGGAGGCGGACAGGGCCGCGCGGGCTTCGTCCTCGCTCCGGCCGGTCTTGCCCGTGATAGCCTCGATCGACCGGGCGACCAGATCGGTGTCGGTGAAGCCGGGGCAGACGGCATTGACGGTGACGCCCTTGCTGGCGACCTCCAGCGCGAGGGCGCGGGTCAGGCCGACGATGCCGTGCTTGGCCGCGACATAGGCCGAGACATAGGGATAGCCCTTGAGCCCGGCGGTCGAGGCGACATTGACGATGCGGCCCCAGCGGCGGGTCAGCATGCCGGGCAGGACCAGGCGCGCGGCCTCGGCCGGGGCTTCCAGATTGAGCGCCAGCATGGCGCGTAGGGCGTCGGCGTCGGTCTTGAGGAAGGGGGCCGAGCTGGCGGCACCGGCGTTGTTGATGAGGATGTCGACCGGCCCGAACCGGTCGCGTCCGACCTCGATCGCGGCGGCCAGCATGTCGGGGTCGGTGACGTCGGCGGGGGCGGCGAAGGCGAGGTCACCGATGCGGTCAGCGGTCTCGCCCAGGCGGGAGACGTGGCGACCGATCAGGGTGACCTGACAGCCCGCCTCGGCGAGGCGCTCTGCCGTGGCCCGGCCGATGCCGGAACCGGCGCCCGTGACCACGGCATGATGTCCGGTGAGGCTCATACCGGTCCCGCCTGCTGCTGCTTTTCGAGGTTGCGGGCCAGTTGGCCGAAGCCGGCGAGATACTGGACCGGCGGCATCTGACCGCGCCAGCCGAGCTCGGCGGCGGCACGCAGGCTCCAGTTGGGGTCGGCCAGATGCGGCCGGGCGAGGGCGCACAGGTCGGCGCGGCCGGCGGCGAGGATGCTGTTGACGTGGTCGGTCTCATAGATGTTGCCGACGGCCATGGTCGCCACGCCCGCTTCGTTGCGGATGCGGTCGCTGAACGGGGTCTGGAACATCCGGCCATAGACGGGTTGCGCGTCGGGTGTGGTCGATCCGGCCGAGACGTCGATCAGGTCGCAGCCGGCGTCAGCAAAGGCCCGGGCGATGACGACGGAGTCC
>JBEIJS010000145.1:0-5906 GCA_040380105.1 Caulobacteraceae bacterium
GCGACCGCGGCCCGGCACGCTGGAACGGCCCGGTCTGTATCGGTGTGGTCAATCTTCGCGCCGAGGTCGCCCAGTATATCGTCGACCGGGCGTCCGACGTCGCACGTGAGCTGGGGCTGGAAGCCGGTGAGCCGGGTTGCGCCGCCAATGTCCTGATCATCGCCGCCGCCGACGGCCAGGCCGTGGCCGACGGTATCGTCGAGGAACGCCGGCGGGCCTTTGTGCCGGGCGGCTCCGGCATGACGCGCACCCTGAGTGCTCTCGAGGATTTCCGGACCTCCGATGCGCCGGTGCGGTGGTGGCACGTCAGTGCGCCGGTCGATTCCGAAAGCGGCGAACTGGCCACGCGCCTGCCGGGCCGGGATGCCCCGCAGATCGCCGTATCCCGTGCCTCGCGCATCCGGACGGACATCCGCGACGACCTGTTCAAGGCCATCATCGTCGTCGATATCGGCAAGGTGGACGCGATCTCCCTCACGCAGCTGGCGGACTACTGCACCCTGATCGCCCTGGCCCAGGTTGATCCGAAGGCCGAGGTGGCGTCCTTCGAGACGATCCTGAACGTCTTCATCGACCCGACCATTACCGGTCTGACGGGCTGGGACCGGGACTATCTGGCGGCCCTCTACGGGATTGAGCAGAACCGTCTGGGGTCCGCCCGTGGTGGCGAGATCGTCGATCTGATGATGCGCGCCGTGCGCGCCGATCCCGTAGAGGAATAGGTTTCCCGCGCACCCCGACGAAGGGTCTGACGGGCCCGGAACAGCCCTGAATCCTTCCCCTGGCCTGGGCCGTCCGGATTGACCCTCCGGCATGGCGAGGTCAGGGTAGGGGCCTGTTGTCAGCGGGGGTTGCCATGTCGTCCTTTTCCGCCGGTCTGGTCCTGACCCTTGCACTCTGGGCCGGCGCGGTCCCGGCGCAGGCGGTCGCCCAGACCCCCTCTTCCCAGACCCCCGCTGCCCAGACCCCCGCTGCCCAGACCCCTGCTGCCCAGAGATCCGACCAACTCGGTGAGGTCGTTGTCGAAGGTCGACAGCTTGAGGCCATGATCCGCAACTTCGTTACCGACGTCTCCCAACCGGCGAACAACCGCGGTCTGGCCCGCTGGAACGGGCCGGTCTGCGTCGGGGCGGTCAATCTGCGGTCGGAGGTCGGCCAGTATGTCATCGACCGCATCTCGGACGTCGCGCGCGAGCTGGCGGTGGAGGCGGGCGAACCCGGCTGCCGGCCCAATGTCCTGATCGTGGCCGCCGTCGACGGTGCCGGCCTGGCCTCGGCCCTGGTCGAGGATCGTCCCCGCAATTTCGACCTGCGTCATAACGGCACCGACGCGGGGACACGGGCGTTCCGCAATTTCCGCACCGGCGACCAGCCGGTGCGCTGGTGGCAGATCAGTATGCCAATCAATTCGGACAACGGGGCGCGGGCGGTGCGCCTGCCGGGCGACGAACAGCCGCCGTCAATCCGGGTCGTCTCAGCCTCGCGCCTGCGGACCCAGATCCGGGACGACATGGTGCGCTCCATCATCATCGTCGATGTCGACCGGATCGGCGAGGCCAGTCTGGTCCAGCTGGCCGACTATCTGGCGCTGGTGACCCTGGCCCAGGTCGATGCGGAGGCGGACACGGCCCCCTATCCGACCATCCTGAACCTGTTCGCCGATCCGGCCTCGGCCCCGGCGGGGCTGACGGACTGGGACCGCTCCTATCTGACGGCCCTGTACGAGCACGACCAGCTGCGCATCAACCGCAACAGTCAGGTCCGCGCCGTGGCCGAGGCCGTGACCCGCGACCGACGCGAGGCGGCCGGGGCTGCGACGGAATGATCGGCCTTTCCTGACGCCTTCGCGCCTTGCGTCAACGGTTCGGCAACGCGATATCCTGTCCAAGAGGGGGAGCGACCGTTGAGTCGTACCCGAATGCATCCCGAGAAGGCCCACATGCGCGATCCCATCGAACTGATGAACATGAACCTCGTCCCCATGGTGGTGGAGCAGTCCAGCCGGGGCGAGCGCGCCTTCGACATCTTCTCGCGCCTGCTGCGCGAGCGGATCATCTTCCTGACCGGTCCCTTCGAGGACGGCATGGCCTCGCTGATCTGCGCCCAGCTGCTGTTCCTGGAATCGGAGAACCCGAAGAAGGAAATCTCCATGTATATCAACAGCCCCGGCGGGCAGGTTTCGTCGGCGCTCGCGATCTACGACACCATGCAATACATCCGCTCGCCGGTTTCGACTGTTTGCATGGGCATGGCCGCCTCGGCCGGTTCGCTGATCCTCGCAGCCGGCGCCGCCGGCCAGCGCGTGGCCCTGCCGAACGCCCGCATCATGGTGCACCAGCCCTCGGGCGGCTTCCGCGGCCAGGCCTCGGACATCGAACTGCACGCCGCCGACATCCGCTACACCAAGCGCCGCCTCAACGAGATCTACGTCCACCACACCGGCCGGACCTATGAGGAGGTCGAAAAGACCCTCGACCGCGACCATTTCATGAGCGCCGAGGACGCCAAGGCCTGGGGCGTCGTCGACCACGTCTACGACCGCCGCGAACAGGCCGAGGGCGACGGGGTCAAGACGGTCTGATCCCTCCGGCTGGATGGCCCGGCACAAATTTGACGTGCATTTAGATATCGCGCAGGTTGTTTTCCTCTGATGGGGAGGATGATATGCGCGTTAAATCGATAGTGCTGTTGCTGGCCCTCGCTTGAGATTCCGGTTTTGCCGCCCCTGTGGGGGCCTCGCAGAAGGATGTTTGGCCCAATGTCAGCAGGACCGGGGATCGGGTTCGAATATGAATCAGGTCGAGCAGGCGGGCCGCGCCTTTCGGCTTTCATTTCAAAGCCGGTCCTGAACAGCGCGATGAGTTGCTGGACCTGTGAGATACGGCTGGAAGCGGACACCGCCTGCGTCCGGAATGTGCATGGGGCCAGCAGTCTTCAGGCGCTCGAGCTGGCCGCCGGCATCATGCCGTCGCTGATTCAGTCGCTCTTCCCCGGCGAAGAGTTCACGGAGTGCGGCGTACCGGTCGTCCTGCCTTCGCAAACCTGGCCAAATCCCTGAAGCACCGTCCTGTGGCGGCGCAACCGCTGGGCCCTGAACATTTTCTTTGTGCTATCAGGACGCCATGCAGACGCGAGACAACACCGGGACCGTCGGGATCGACGGCGACATCTACCATTGGGAGCTGCGGCGGCAGCCCCGGCCGCTGAGCGGGGGCAAGTGGGAGGGAATCGCCGTGACCCTGCGGCTGGACGGCTTCAAGCGCGAGGCCATTGTGCAGTTCCCGCCGCCCCTGCGCCCCAACGGACGCCCGGACACGGAGAAGCAGTTCGTGAATCCGGACCACATTCGCAACGCCGTGACCGCAGTGATCGAGGCCGGCTGGAATCCGACCTCCCGCGGCAAGCCGATGGTCTTCGACGTCGACGCCGAAGGGCACTGACGCGCCGCGTCAGCCCTTGAAGCGCCGGAACCCGGCCTCGTCGGCGATAGCCAGCATCTCGGTGTCGCCCGTGGTGTCGCCATAGGCCGCTGCCAGCGGCATATCGTCCCCGAAGGCGGCCCGCAGGCGTCGCACCTTTTCCTCGCCGCGGCAGTTCGGGCCGGCGAACGCGCCCGTCACCCGGTCACCACTGTCGAAGACCAGCGGCGTGCCGAGCAGGGCCTCTGCGCCGAGGCGTCGGGCGAACGGTGCCACGGTGATCTCGGGACTGGCGGTGACGATCACCCGGAAGGCCCCGCGGCGGCCCCAGTCATGCCAGCAGGCAAGGGCGTCATGGCGCATGAAGCCCGGCCAGACCTGGCCGGCGAAGGCCTCGGCGTCGGCTTCCAGCCGGTCCCGGGGCACGCCCTTCAGGAATTCCCGCACGGAAGCGGCCTTGAGGCGCCCGCGGTCCCGGTCCGCCACATAGGCGGCGACATCCGGCGTCAGCCTCGCCAGTCCCTTGAGCCAGCCGCGACCGCCCGCCCGCCAGCGCAGGAAGCCGGTGAAACTGTCGCGAACCGTCAGCGTACCGTCGAAATCGAAGGCCACGATGGCCTGTTCCTTGCCCGGCGACTGGTGAATCAGGGCCGGGCTTCCCATGTCAGACATTCGCCGCGATCTCTCTCAACACTGCCCGCTCCGTTTCGGACTTCCGTCTCGCCTGGTCGGGGTTGTGGCGGACCCCGGTATGGGTGATTGTCAATTTTTGAAGACCTTTGCGCCCATTGTCAGGGAATCAACGCGAAGGATGCGCGTCAGCCCCATATCGGGGTGAACCGCGGGAGTGAGAAGACCTCGATGACCAAAGCCGCCGGCACCGACGCCAAGAGCACGCTTTACTGCTCATTCTGCGGGAAGAGCCAGCACGAGGTGCGCAAGCTCATCGCCGGGCCGACCGTGTTCATCTGCGATGAATGCGTCGAACTGTGCATGGATATCATCCGTGAAGAGCACAAGATTTCCTTCTCCAAGGCCAAGGACGGCGTGCCGTCGCCCAAGGAGATCCGCGAGGTTCTTGACGACTATGTGATCGGCCAGAGCCACGCCAAGAAGGTGCTGAGCGTCGCGGTTCACAACCACTACAAGCGGCTGAACCACGCGACCAAGAACAACGACGTCGAACTGGCCAAGTCCAACATTATGCTGATCGGGCCGACCGGCTCGGGCAAGACGCTGCTGGCCCAGACCCTGGCCCGCATCATCGACGTGCCCTTCACCATGGCCGACGCCACGACCCTGACCGAAGCCGGTTATGTGGGCGAGGACGTCGAGAACATCATCCTGAAGCTGCTCCAGGCCTCGGACTACAATGTCGAGCGGGCCCAGCGCGGCATCGTCTATATCGACGAGATCGACAAGATTTCGCGCAAGTCGGACAATCCGTCGATCCCCCGCGACGGGTCGGGGGAGGGCGTGCAGCAGGCCCTGCTGAAGATCATGGAAGGCACCGTCGCCTCCGTGCCCCCGCAGGGCGGCCGCAAGCACCCGCAGCAGGAGTTCCTGCAGGTCGACACCGCCAACATCCTGTTCATCGTCGGCGGTGCCTTCGCCGGCCTTGAGAAGGTCATCACGGCGCGGGGTGACGGGGCCTCGATCGGCTTCGGCGCCAAGGTCAAGGAAGTCGATGAGCGCCGCACCGGCGACATCCTCAAGGGTGTCGAACCCGACGATCTGATGCGCTTCGGCCTGATCCCCGAGTTCATCGGCCGTCTGCCGGTTCTGGCGACGCTGGAAGACCTCGACGAACCGGCGCTGGTCACCATCCTGACCGAGCCCAAGAACGCCCTGGTCAAACAGTACAAGCGTCTGTTCGAGATGGAGAATGTCGATCTGACCTTCACCGACGACGCCCTGACCGCCGTCGCCAAGAAGGCCATCACCCGCAAGACCGGCGCCCGCGGCCTGCGTTCCATCCTGGAAGGCATCCTGCTGGAGACCATGTTCGAACTGCCGACCTTCGAAGGCGTCGAGGAAGTCGTCGTCAACGCCGAGGTCATCGAGGGCAAGGCCCAGCCGCTGCTGATCTATTCCGAGACCAAGTCGAAGAAGTCGGCCCCTGACAGCGCGGCCTGATCCAGACGGCCAACGAGACGGGAAGGGCGGGTCCGGCGACGGATCCGCCTTTCTTTTTGACTGCGCGTGCTGGCCGCCTGTGGACGGAAGAAGGCGTTCTCTGTCCGTCACGCTTGAACCGCGCCGTTCCTGAACCACATACTCTCCTGTAGGCCGCCGAATGGCGGGCCGAGTCGAAACGGCGGGGCAAAGGCGCCCCGCACGCCGCCGCGGCGGGTCCGAGATCAACGAGGACCCTGTGAGAGTTGCATCATGTCCGAGACCCCCATTTCGACCCGAACCCTGCCGGTCCTGCCGCTGAGAGACATTGTCGTCTTTCCGCACATGGTCGTTCCGCTGTTCGTCGGCCGC
>JBEIJS010000146.1:0-5889 GCA_040380105.1 Caulobacteraceae bacterium
GGGTCCATGGCCTCGATCTGGTGCTGGTGGAACCAGCCGACGCGCATCTTTCGATCACGATGCAGTTCGCCGTCCGAGACGTTCAGCGCCCCGGCGATCATCTTGGCGAAGGTCGACTTGCCCGCGCCGTTGACGCCCAGCAGGCCGATGCGGTCGTCCAGGTCCATGCGCAGGTTGAGATTTCGCAGGATCGGCCTGCCGGTCTCATAGCCGACATTGGCCCGTTCCAGCCGGATCAGCGGCGGGGCCAGGGGGCGCGGCGGGGAGGGCAGGATGAAGGGGGCGACTCGTTCCTCGATGGTGGTGGCGACGGGCTGCATCTTGGCCAGACGCTTCATCCGGGACTGGGCCTGGGCGGCCTTGGAGGCCTTGGCCTTGAAACGGTCGACGAAGGCCTGGAGGTGAGCGCGCTCGGCATCCTGTTTGGCCTTGGCCGACAGCTGCAGCCGGGCCTTCTCGGCGCGGGCCTTTTCAAACTGGTCGTAGTTGCCCGTGTAGAGGGTCAGATTGCGGTTCGCGAGGTGCAGGATGTGGGTGCAGACCTCGTTCAGCATCTCGCGGTCGTGGGAGATGATCAGGGCGGTGTGCGGGTATTTCTTGAGGCGGGCCTCAAGCCACAGGGCACCTTCCAGGTCGAGATAGTTGGTCGGTTCGTCGAGCAGCAGCATGTCCGGCTCGGCGAACAGGGCGGCGGCCAGGGCCACGCGCATCCGCCAGCCGCCGGAGAATTCCGACATCGGCCGCGACTGGTTTTCATGGTCGAAGCCGAGGCCGACGAGGATTTCGGCGGCGCGGGCGGGGGCGGCGTCGGCGTCGATCTCGATCAGCCGGGTCCAGATCTCGCCCATCTCCTCGGGCTCGGCGGTTTCCAGCCGGCCCAGCAGGCTGTGACGTTCCTCGTCGGCCTCGAGGATGGTCTCGAGCACGCTGACGGGGGTGGCCGGGTGCTCCTGGTCGACGGAGCCGATGCGGGCCGTCTTCGGCAGGCTGATCTCGTCACCACCGGCGGCCAGCTCACCGAGGATCAGCTTGAAAAGCGTCGATTTGCCGATGCCGTTTCGGCCGACCAGTCCGACCTTGGCACCGGGCGGCAGGGAGACGGAGGCGTCCTCGAGGAATTTTCGGCCCCAGGCGTTGAAGGTCAGGTCGGTGATCTGGAGCATGGTCGGTCGTGATCTCGGGCGGCCGCTGACGCATCGAACCGCCTTGCGGCGCGCGAAAGAGGCAAAATTGTGTGGCGGTTGGAAACCGGGGAGGGCGCCGCTATAAGCCCGCGACCTTCAATCTCCCAACAAGAAGTCACTCCCATGACCGAACGCACCTTCTCGATCATCAAGCCCGACGCCACGCGCCGCAATCTGACCGGGGCGATCAACGCCGTGATCGAGGGCGCCGGCCTGCGCATCGTGGCCCAGCGCCGCGTGCATCTGACCGAAGCCCAGGCGAAGAAATTCTACGAAGTCCACGCCGAGCGCCCCTTCTACGGCGAGCTGGTCGGCCAGATGACCGCCGAGCCGGTCGTCGTTCAGGTGCTGGAAGGCCCGAACGCCGTCGCCGCCTATCGCGAAGTCATGGGCGCCACCAACCCGAAGGACGCTGCTGACGGTACGATCCGCAAGCTGTTCGCCCTGTCGATCGGCGAAAACTCGGTCCACGGTTCGGACAGCCTCGAGAACGCCGGCATCGAGATCGCCCAGTTCTTCACCGCCGACCAGATCGTCGGCTGATCCGGGCGAAAGCCTTGGACCTGCTGCGGCCGGATCGGAAACGATCCGGCCGTAGTCGTATCTGAACCCCGCCATGCGGAGGCCGTGCCCATGAAGGACTACCGGCATCGCGATGTGGCCCTTGCCGCCGGCCTGTCGGCGCTGGCCGGCTATGTGGATGCCGTGGGCTTCATGACCCTCGGCGGCTTCTTTGTATCCTTCATGAGCGGCAACTCAACGCGGCTCGGCGTCGGCCTCGCCATGGGTGAATGGGACCAGGCGGCGATCGCCTTCGGGCTGATCGCGCTTTTCGTGGTCGGGGTGGTGTTCGGTGCGACCGTGGCGCGGCGCTTCGGCGAGGACCGGCGATCGGCCGTGCTGGCCGCCGAGGCCGTCCTGCTGCTCATCGGGGCCGGGCTCTGCAAGGCGGGTTGGCGCGAGGCCGGCATGGTGGCCGTCGTCCTGGCCATGGGCGTTGAGAACGCCGTGTTCCAGCGCCAGGGCGATGTCGGGGTCGGCCTGACCTATATGACCGGGACACTGGTCCGGATGGGACAGAGGATCGCTACCGCCCTGCACGGCGGGGCGCGTTGGGACTGGGTGCCCTTCCTGCTGCTCTGGACCGGGCTGGCGGCCGGAGGGGCGATCGGTGCGGTCAGCTTCCTGACGTTCGACGTGCTGGCGCTGTGGCCGGCCTTTACCCTTGTTGCCTTGCTGACGGTGGCCTTGCGCGGGGCGGAGGTCCGGGCCGCCCGCGGCTGAGATCAGGGTCGCCGGCAGAACGCGGCCAGGATGCGCGGGTAGAGGTCATGCTCGGCTGTCAGCACACGCCGGGCCAGTGAGGCCGGCGTGTCGTCCGGCTGGATGGGCACGGGGGCCTGACCCAGCACCGGGCCTTCGTCGACACCATCGGTCACCAGATGCACCGTACAGCCGGCCTCTGCGTCGCCGGCGGCCAGGGCGCGGGCGTGGGTGTCGAGGCCCGGATATTTCGGAAGCAGGCTGGGGTGGATGTTCAGCAGACGCCCGGTCCAGCGGCTGACCAGAAAGGGGGTCAGCAGGCGCATATAGCCGGCCAGGGCGACCACCTCGATGCGGTGGGCTTCCAGCGCCGTCTGGATCGCCTGCTCATGGGCTGAGCGGTCCTTGCCGAAGGGAGCGTGGTCGATGACGGCTGTGGCGACGCCCTTGCTTTCGGCAACGGCGAGGCCGCCGGCCTCGGCCCTGTTGGACAGGACCAGAACCACCTCGAACGGTGCTTCGGCCTGAGCGGCGGCGTCGATGAGAGCGGCCATGTTGGAGCCGGCCCCCGAGATCAGGACGGCCACGCGGACGCGGCCCGTGGACGTGTCGGGCACAGGCGACCTCACAGACAGGGGAAGACGCGGACCTTGCCGGGCGGGCCTCCGCCGGTCAACGGCCCGACGCTTGCGCATCGCGGCGGCCTCGGAAACAGTGTGACGGTCGTTCCGGAGTTTCGTCCATGCTTGCACTCGTCCTGGCCGCCACGATGTTCACGGCGGCGGCTCCGCCCACCGACATGACGCGCAGCATCCTGTCCGATGTCTGTCTGCCCTATGTGACCGGCGAGACCAGCGACACAGTGGCGCTGGAATTTCTCGGCTTCGTCGAGACGCCCGCGCCGGAGGCCGATACCCGCACCTTCCAGAGCGAGGATGAGGCCTATCTGCTGCGCCTGACCACCGAAGGCAGCCTCGCCGACGGCAATCTCAACCGGGTCTGCGTGATCCAGGCGCGGCGCGGCGGCTTCGACGGGGCGAGAGCGTCGATCCTGCCGGTCATGCGGGAGGGAGGCTTTGCCCCGGAGGCGGGGCTGCCGGCCAACCGTCCCATCTGGACGAAGGCCGGGGTCACGGTCTCGCTGAGGCAGAACCCCGGGGCCGCGGCGCTGGTCCGGGTGACCTTCAGTAGTCTCGACGCCGAAGGCTATTAGGCGGCTTCCAGCTGGCCGCAGACAAAGGCGACCTCGCCCGCTTCCAGCAGCGCGGCCAGCACCGGCTCGGCATTCTCCGGCGCCACGATCAGGATGAAGCCGATGCCGCAGTTGAAGGTGCGGCGCAGTTCGTGATCCGAGATGCCGCCGACCTCGCCCAGCCACTGGAAGACGTGCGGGACAGGCCAGGCGTTCCAGTCGAAGGAGGCCTGAAGACCCTCGGCGATACAGCGCGGCGGGTTCTCGATCAGGCCGCCGCCGGTGATGTGGGCCGCGCCCTTGACCAGACCGGCCTTCATCAGCGGCAGGACCGGCTTCACATAGATGCGGGTCGGCTCCATCAGGGCCTGGGCCAGGGTCCGGTCGCGGGCGAAGGGCGCGTCGTCGCCCCACGACAGGCCCGACTTTTCGACCACCTTGCGGATCAGGGAATAGCCGTTCGAGTGCGGACCCGAGGAGGCGAGGCCGATGATGATGTCGCCGGCGGCCTGACGGTCCAGATACGGCAGGGCATGACCGCGCTCGACGGCACCCAGCGAAAAGCCCGCCAGATCATAGTCACCGCCCTGGTACATGCCGGGCATTTCAGCCGTCTCGCCGCCGACGAGGGCGCAGCCGGCCTGACGGCAGCCCTCGGCGATTCCGGCCACGACGCGCCGGGCAGCGTCGATCTCGAGCTTGCCGGTGGCGTAATAGTCGAGGAACAGAAGCGGCTCGGCGCCCTGGGCCAGAAGGTCGTTGACGCACATGGCGACCAGGTCGACCCCGACGCCGTCATGCCGTCCGGTCTCAATGGCGATTTTCAGCTTGGTGCCGACGCCGTCCGTGGTGGCGACGATCAGCGGGTCCTCGAATCCGGCGGCCTTGAGGTCGAACAGGGCCCCGAATCCGCCCAGCGACGCCTCGGCACCGGGGCGGCGGGTGGATTTCGCCAGAGGCTTGATAGCGTCCACCAGCATCTCGCCGGCGTCGATATCCACCCCCGCATCTGCGTAGGTCATGCCGTTTCGCAGGCTCTCGGGGGTGTCGCTCATCGGTCACGGGCCTGAATCAGTGGGCGGAATTGTGCGGCGGGTCTTGCCACAACCATGTCGCGCGGGGCTATAGCATCCGAATGACGCCTATCACCACCACCGAGGCGCTTCGCGCATTCTGTCAGCGCCTGGCCGACCAGCCCTTCATCACCGTCGACACCGAGTTCATGCGGGAGACGACCTACTGGCCGCGCCTGTGCCTGATCCAGGCGGCGTCGGCCACGGATGCGGCCATCATCGATCCGATGGCGGAAGGGCTGGATCTGGAGCCCTTCCTCGACCTGCTGCGCGATCCGAAGATCATCAAGGTCTTCCACGCCGCGCGGCAGGACACCGAAATCTTCGTCAAGCTCGGTGCCATGCCCAAGCCGATGTTCGACACCCAGGTGGCCGCCATGGCTGCCGGCTTCGGCGATCAGGTCTCCTATGAGGCGCTGGTGCGCCAGATGCTGAAGCAGGAGGTCGACAAGGGCAGCCGGTTCACCGACTGGGCCCGTCGTCCGCTGTCGGAGGCCCAGCTGGTCTATGCGCTCGGCGACGTCACCCATCTGGCCGCCCTCTATCCCAGGCTGCGCGACCGGCTGCAGAAGGAGGGTCGTCTGGACTGGGTCATGTCGGAGATGGAGAGCCTGACCGATCCGGACCTCTATGACACCGATCCGGAAAAGGCCTGGAAGCGACTCAAGCCGAAGAAGTTCAGCGCCAGATACCTTTCAGCCTTCGTCGCCACGGCGGTCTGGCGCGAGCGCACCGCCCAGGAACGCGACCAGCCGCGCGGCCGCATCCTCAAGGACGAGGCCATCGACGAGATCGCGGCCCAGGGGCCGACCGATCCCGACGCCTTCAACCGCCTGCGCTCCGTGCCCAAGGGTTTCGGTGCCTCGCGACTGGGGCTGGAGCTCTCGGCTGAACTGAAGCGGGTCCTGGCCGATCCCGAGGCCCATGCGCCCAAGCTGGACCGCCCGGCCCACAATCAGCCGGCCCCGCCGTCAGTGGTCGAACTGCTCAAGGTGCTGCTCAAGGCCAAGAGCGACAATGCGGGCGTCGCCACCAAGCTGCTCGCCAATGTCGCCGACCTCGAGAAGATCGCCCTCGACGACGAGGCCGACGTCGACGCCCTCAAGGGCTGGCGCCGCCAGCTGTTCGGCGAGGACGCGCTCAAGCTCAAACGCGGCGAGATCGCCCTGGTGCTGAA
>JBEIJS010000147.1:0-5574 GCA_040380105.1 Caulobacteraceae bacterium
ACCGAGGTCATCAGACCCAGCGAGCCGAAGCCCTGGGCCACGACGTCGGACTGGACGTCGCCGTCGTAGTTCTTGCACGCCCAGACGAAGCCGCCCGACCATTTGATGGCCGCGGCCACCATGTCGTCGATCAGACGGTGCTCATAGGTCAGGCCCGCGGCCTTGAAGTCTTCGGCGAATTCCCGGTCGAACACGTCCTGGAAGATGTCCTTGAAGCGGCCGTCATAGGCTTTCAGGATGGTGTTCTTTGTCGACAGATAGACCGGGAAATTGCGGCCCAGACCGAAGGCGAAGCTGGCGCGGGCGAATTCGGTGATCGAGTCATCGAGGTTGTACATCCCCATGGCCACGCCGGCCGACGGGAACTGGAACACCTCGTGCTCGATGACCTGACCGTCGTCGCCGGTGAAGGTCATCATCAGCTTGCCGGGGCCGGGGACGAGGAAGTCCGTGGCCTTGTACTGGTCGCCGAAGGCGTGACGGCCGACCACGATGGGCTGGGTCCAGCCGGGCACCAGACGCGGCACGTTCGAGCAGATGATGGGCTCGCGGAAGACCACGCCGCCGAGGATGTTGCGGATGGTGCCGTTCGGCGACTTCCACATCTTCTTGAGGCCGAACTCCTTCACCCGGGCCTCGTCGGGGGTGATGGTGGCGCATTTGACGCCGACGCCGTGCTTCTGGATGGCATGGGCCGCATCGATCGTCACCTGATCGTCGGTGGCGTCGCGGTGCTCCATGCCCAGGTCGTAATAGTCGAGCTCGACATCAAGGAAGGGGAAGACCAGCTTGTCCTTGATCATCTGCCAGATGATGCGGGTCATCTCGTCGCCGTCGATGTCCACGATGGGATTGGCGACCTTGATCCTGGTCATGCGGGTTCGCGCCTCTGATTGGGAATGAATGTGTGGCGGCGGTATAGCGGGGCATGCGGGCGGGCGCAAAGGGCGGCTTCAGCCGATAATCAGCCTCAGGAAGGCCGCGTCCGACCAGTCCGTCCGGTCACCCGCCATACTCGCCAGAATCCCGTCTGCCTGACGCACGATCACCAGATCGCGGTCCGGAACCAGATAGAGCCGCTGGTTGCCGGCACCGGCCGCCATATGCACGGTCGGCAAGCCTGCCAGGACCGCAGCCGAGGAATCGATCAGAGATCGTGGGCTCGGCGGCACCAGACCGGGACGCAGCAGCCACCATGTCAGGCCATAGCCCGGGTTGGCGGGGGTCGGCCGGAAACAGTCGGCCAGCGCCGCCGCATCGACGATCGCCCTCCCTTCCACGCGGCAGCCGCCCTGTACAAAGGCCCCGAACCGGGCCCAGTTGCGGGCGTCGAATTGCGCGCCGGAGGGCAGATTCGGCTGGCCGGCCTGACGACGCCAGGGTCCATGTGTCACACCCGCGGGCCGCAACAGCCGGTCTTGCATGAAGGTCAGAACATCGCGGGCCGGGCGGTCGACTGCCGCCAGTTTGCGGCGCACGATCTCGCCGAACACCTGGAACGGGGCCGGACCGTAGCGGAAGACGCCGGGACCTCCGGCGAAGGGCTGGGCCACCGAGGCAGCATAGGTGGCGGGCCGCCCGAGGGTGCCACCCCCGACGCCGGACGACAGGCTCAGCAAACTCCGGATGGTCGCCGCGCTCCGAACGGGGTCATCGCGCCACTCGGTCAGGGTATCGGCACAGGATTCGTCGAGGGACAGCAGGCCGTCCTGCACCATGGCGGCGGCCAGGATGCCGCTGAAGCTCTTGGTACCGCTGGCCAGTTCATGCGTCGCCCCGGCGCTGGAGCGAGGATAGTCCTCGAATAGGATACGGCCGCCCTGCATCACGAGAAAGGAAACGCCGCGTCGCTCGGCCGAATAGGCGGCGGCTGCGGCGAAGTCGCCGGACCGGCTCCATGCCGCGCCCGGGAGCAGGCCAAGGGCTGCGGCTCCGACAAATACACCGCGTCTGTCGATCAGCATGACCAGCTCCACAGATGAGTTGAAGGTCTAACGGCAGGGCCACCCCGCGTCCGTCGCCAATGCCGCACCCGCCCGGGCCGTCAGCTCCGCATCAGCCCTTCCAGCACCGCCAGCGGCACGGAGCCGTTCAGCAGCACCCGGTCGTGGAAGGCCTTCAGGTCGAAGCCCGGACGGGCCTCGGCCTCGGCCCGCAGGCGGGCGATGACGGTCTGGCCCAGTTTGTAGGAACAGGCCTGGCCGATCGAGACGCAGTAGCGGTCGATCTCCTTCTCGGCCGACTCGGGCGGCTCGCCGCACTCCTCGATCATGTAGCGGATGGCCTGATCGCGGCTCCAGCGCTTGTGGTGCAGGCCGGTATCGACCACCAGCCGCACGGCGCGGAACAGATAGGACTGCAGATAGCCGACCCGGCCCAGCGGATTGCCGGCATAGACATCCAGATCATCCGCGGCGACCCGCTCGGCATACAGGGCCCAACCCTCGTTGAAGGCGGAGTTGCCGGCGACGCGGCGGTAAAGCGGCAGGCTGCCGGCCTCGCGTGCGACGGTGATCTGGAAATGGTGGCCCGGCGAGGCCTCGTGATAGGTCAGGGTCGGAAGACCCCATTTGGGCCAGTTCGCCGTGTTCGACAGGTTGATGTAATAGGCGCCCGGCCGCGACCCATCCAGCGATGCGGCCTGATAGTAGCCACCCGGCGCGCCCAGCTCGATCGAGGGCGGCACGCGGCGGATCTCGACCTTCGCGCCCGGCAGGGTGTTGAACACCCGGGGCAGCATCGGCTCCAGCTCGGCCATCTGCCGGTTCAGCGAGCCGATCAGTTCGACCTTGGCCTCGTCCGTATTGGGCCAGAGATGCTGCGGGTCCTCGCTGAGCGTCTTGATCCGCGCCCCGACCGAACCCTCGGCCATCCCCATACCCTTGAGGATGGTGTCGATCTCGGCCTGGATTTCAGCGACCTGTTGCAGGCCGATGTCGTGGATGTCCTGGGCGCTGTAGTCCGTCGTGGTGAAGGCGCGCAGGGCGAGCGCATAGACGGTATCGCCCTGCGGCAGTTTCCAGGCCCCGGCATCCTCGGTCGCGTTCGGGCGCTGGGCCTCGAAGACCGCGATCTGGCGAGACAGGGCCGGTTTGATTTCAGCCTCGAGGATGGCGGCGGCGCGGACGCCCCAGTCGCCGGCGATTCCCTTCTCACCCGTCTTGCGAACCAGAGCCTGGACCATGGCCATGTCGCCCGGTGCCGTGTCGCGCAGCGTCCGCAGCTGGGTCAGGGTCTTGTCCATCAGGAAGGACGGCAGAATGACCCCGAGGGCGGCGTCGGCCGCGATCCGCTCGCTTTCCTGATCGAGCACGGTGGCGAAGGCGGACAGACGCGAGATGAAAGCCGCCGCATCAGCCTCGGTCTCGACCCGGTGCTGGTTGGCCATGAAGTCCGGGACCGAGAAATAGGCCCCCGACCGCTGGGTCACGACATAGGGGCCGATGCCGCCGCCGTAGGGGATGTCCGCGGCCCGGGCCGCGCCTTCCGCCGTGAACCGATAGACGGCCAGCGACACCCTGGCCTGATCCGACAGGCCCTCGTCCGACACCGTCCGGATCTCGGCCCAGCGGGCACGAGCGCGGGCGCGATCGGCCTCGGCATCAGCCGGTCCGATCTGGCGCAACCGGCCGGACAGGGCGGCCCGGGCACCCCGGTCGAGGCCGAGGTTGGTCGCATACTCGGGCGACAGGTCGACATTTTCCTCGAACCAGCGGGTCAGCATGGCGTCGAGCCGGGCTTCCGCGGCGGACATGGCGGGGGCCGCGGTCTGGGCAACAGCGGGCAGGGCCGCCATCAGGCCGAGACCGGCGGAGGACAACATCAGGCGGCGGCGGTCGATCATCGGGATATCCATTCAGGGCAGGAAGAACGCTCCGGGGCCGCCGCTGGCGAACCCCGGAAAACCGCATCACGCATTCAGCCGCGCTGGGCCGCGATCCAGTCGGTCATGATCTTGTCGAGCACGGTCAGGGGCACGCCGCCCGCATTCATGCCCGCATCATGGAAGGCCTTGATGTCGAAACGGCTGCCCAGGGCGGCCTGGGCGCGGGCGCGCAGCTCGACCCATTTGTTGTGGCCGACCTTGTAGCTGGAGGCCTGGCCCGGCCAGACGCAGTAGCGTTCGACCTCGGTGGTCACGGCGGTTTCGGAGTCGCCGAGGGTATCGACCATGTAGCGGATGGTCTGTTCGCGGCTCCAGCGCTTGTGATGGAGGCCTGAGTCGGCGACCAGCCGGGTGGCGCGGAACAGCAGGGACTGCAGATAGCCGATCTGGCCGATCGGATTGTCGGCATAGACCCCCATCTCATCGGCCAGCTGTTCCGAATACAGGGCCCAGCCCTCGGAATAGGCCGAGAAGCCCAGCACCTTCATCAGCAGCGGCCGGTCGGCCTGTTCCTGCTGCAGGGCGATCTGGTGGTGATGGCCCGGCGAGGCCTCGTGATAGGTCAGGGTCGGCAGCTGCATGCGCGGCCATTCCGCCGTGTCACGCAGGTTGATGTAATAGGCACCGGGCCGCGAGCCATCCAACGCCGGCGAGTTGTAATAGCCGCCGGGCGCGCCCGCCTCGATGAAGACCGGCACCCGGCGGATCTCGACGGTGGAGGCGGGGATCCGGCCGAAATATTCGGGCAGGCGTTTGGCCATGTCCGCCATCTGGGCATTGAGATCGGCCAGCAACTGCTCCTTGCCCGCATCGTTGTTCGGATAGAGCTGGGCGGGGTCCCGGCCGAGGGCGGCGATACGCTCGCCGACCGTGCCCTGGGTCAACCCTTGCGCCTTCAGCAGGACATCGGCGCGGGCCGAAAGCTCGGCCACCTGTTGCAGGCCGAGGGCGTGGATCTCGGCGCCGGACAGGGTCGAGGTGGTGTAGCTGCGGATGCCCCAGTCGTAATAGGCCTCGCCGTCTGGCAGCCGCCAGACGCCGGCGTCATGGGTCGCTTCGGCACGGCGCGCGCGCATGGCCTCGGCCTGACGGCGCAGGGCCGGATAGACCTCGCCCTCGACGATCCGCTGTGCCCGGGCCGCCCAGTCGCCGGTCAGGTTCTTCTCGGCCGCGCGCCGCACGATGGAGGTCGTCAGGACCATCCGGTCGGCGGGGGTCTCATAGAGGTTGGTCAGCTGGAGCAGGGTCTTGTCGATGACGAAGTCCGGCGGCACGGCACCGGCCGCGAAATCGGCCTGCATCCGGGCGGTTTCCTGATCGAGGGCCGTCGGGAAGGCGGCGATGCGCGCCAGATAGGCCTCGGCGTCCTCGGCCGTCTCGATCGAATGCTGGGTGTCGAGGAAGTCAGGCAGGCTCTGGTACGACCCGGTCAGCTGCGAGATCGTATAGGGCGCGGGGCCGAAGCCGCCGCCGCCATAGGGGAAACGCTCGCCCATGATCTGGGTGTCGCCGAAGAAGGTCAGGGTGTCGTGATAGACGCCCTCGGTCTCGGGCAGGGCGTTGCGGTCGATGGCCTTGAGCTGATCCATCTGCGCCCGGAACACCGCCCGGTCGGCGTCGATCTTGGCCTGGGAGCGGTCATCGAGACGGGACTTCATGGCCGCCATCGGGCCCTTGTCCATGCCCAG
>JBEIJS010000148.1:0-5556 GCA_040380105.1 Caulobacteraceae bacterium
CGCGGGGATGCCCCGCCAGTTCCAGCCCCTTGGCGCTCTCGCGGTTTGAATAGAAGGTGAAGCCACCGGTATCGACGTCCTTGAGCAGCACCATCCGGTTGTCGGGCGTGCCCGCCGCATCCACGGTCGACAAGGCCATGGCGTTGGGGTCGTTGGGCTCGGTCCGTGTCGCGTCGCCCAGCCACTCGATAAACAGGCCGATCGGCTCGGCCCGGTCAAAGATGGTCTCGTCGCCATTGGCAGCGAGGGCAGCGGCATAATGCTCTGCATATTCCTCACGGGTCGGGCTGGACGGGATCACGGATGCGGTCATGGATTGCAGATAGACCTTCGCGGCCCCGCTGGGGAGAGGCTTCGCAGTTAACCGGGCCTTGACCATCCCGGGAGTCTTAGTGCGCGGATGCGCGCACGATCGCACCCCGAAGTCGTCTCGACCCGCGAGGCCTATGCCCTGCTTGGCCTGACCGGCCCGGTGGAGGGCGATGCCCTGACCGCGGCGTTCCGCATCGCCATCAAGGCGGCGCGGCCAGAGGCCGCAGGGGGAAGCGAGGCACGGTTTCGCAAGACGATCGCCGCCTGGCGGCTGATCCAGCGGCAGGCCACGCCCCTCGCCCTGGCGGCACCGGCGGCACCGGCGGCTCCGCCCGACGCCCTGCCGGTCGTGGCGATCGGCCCGCTCGACGCCCTGAACGGCGGCTCGACGGAGGTTCAGCTCGGCGTACGCAGGCTGCGGGTCCGGGTCCCGGCCGGCCTGCGCACCGGCGAACATCTGAGGCTGAAGGCGGTGGGCGAGGACGGAAGCGACCTCTATCTGCCGGTCCTGGTGCGCGGCGCCGATGGGCTGAGCGCCATGGGCGATGACCTCTACATGACCTGCCCCGTCCCCCATCGCCTGCTGGCGGACGGCGGGCGGCTGGAGATCGAGACCCATGCCGGACCGCGCTCAGCCTGGCTGGTCGCCGGGCATCAGCCGCTGCGGCTCCGGCTCAAGGGACTGGGCCTGCCGGCGCGTGGAGCGCGTCCGCAGGGCCATCTGTTCGTGACGCTGGAGCCGTCCGAGGACGCGCCGTCGGCGGCGGAGGACCTGCTGATCCGCTTCACACGACTGTGGACGCCGGACCGTCTGGCGGCTTAGGTCGTCCCATGTCCCACAACAGCTTCGGCCATCTGTTTCGCGTGACCACCTGGGGCGAGAGCCACGGGCCGGCGATCGGCTGTGTCGTCGACGGCTGCCCGCCCCTGATCCCCCTGACGGAGGCCGACCTCCAGCCCTGGCTGGACCGGCGCAAACCCGGTGGCAGCCGGTTCGTGACCCAGCGGCAGGAAAGCGACACGGCCCGCATCCTGTCGGGCGTGTTCGACGACGGCAAAGGACCGGTCACCACCGGCGCGCCGATCGCCATCCAGATCGAAAATGAGGACGCCCGGTCCAAGGACTATGGCGAGATCGCCCGCGCCTTCCGGCCCGGCCACGCGGACTACACCTACCAGGCCAAATACGGTGTGCGCGATCATCGGGGCGGCGGCCGGTCATCGGCGCGTGAGACGGCGATGCGGGTGGCGGCGGGGGCGGTGGCGCGGAAGGTTCTGGGCGACGGCGTCTCGATCCGGGCGGGAGTGATCCAGCTGGGACCGCACCGGATAGCGCCCGAGGCTGTGGATTTCGACGCCGTCTATGACAATGCCCTGTTCGCGGCCTCGGCGGCGGTGGTGCCGGGGTGGGAGGCCTATCTGGACGGCGTGCGCAAGGCGGGGTCGTCGATCGGCGCGATCGTGGCGCTGGAGGTCACGGGCCTGCCCGCCGGCTGGGGTTCGCCGCTGTACGGCAAGCTGGACGCCGAACTGGCGGCGGCGATGATGTCGATCAATGCGGTCAAGGGCGTGGAGATCGGCGCGGGCTTCGGCTCCGCCGAACTGACGGGCGAGGAAAACGCCGACGCCATGCGGCTGGGTGAGGACGGACGGCCGGTCTTCCTGTCCAACCATGCGGGCGGGGTGCTGGGCGGCATATCGACCGGCCAGCCCCTGACGGCGCGGATCGCCTTCAAGCCGACCTCCTCCATCCTGACGCCGGGCCAGACCATCACCCGCGACGGGACCGAGACCGAGGTGCGGACCAAGGGGCGCCACGATCCTTGTGTGGCGCTTCGTGGCGTGCCGGTGGTGGAGGCGATGGCGGCCTGTGTTTTGGCGGATGCCATGCTGAGGCATCGGGCGCAGGTGGGATAGCCTCTTTCCGCCACTGACACTGTTTCCTATATAGCCGCCAGCGAGGTTTCTAACCCTCGGAGTTCCGGGAGCATCCCCATGATCGACGTTCGCCCCTTCAACACCCTCGGCGGCGCCAACCACGGCTGGCTGAACGCCAAACATCACTTTTCCTTCGCCAACTACTATGACCCCGCCCGTATGAGCTGGGGCCGGTTGCGCGTCTGGAATGACGACGAAATCGCCGCCCGGTCTGGCTTTCCGCCCCATCCCCACGCCGACATGGAAATCATCACCTATGTCCGCACCGGGGCCATCACCCATGAGGACTCGATGGGCAACAAGGGCCGGACGGGAGCCGGCGATGTCCAGGTGATGAGCGCGGGGACCGGCGTCCGTCACTCGGAGTTCAATCTCGAGGACGAGATGACCACCCTGTTCCAGATCTGGATCGAGACCGACAAGCCGGGTGCCCAGCCGGGCTGGGGCATGAAGCCCTTCCCGAAGTCAGACCGGACCGGGAAATTCCAGGTGCTGGCCTCGGGCGATCCCACCGACGAGGCCCTGACCATCAACGCCGACGCCCGGGTGCTGGGCGCGACGCTGAAGGCCGGTGAAAGCCTGACCTATGCGCTGGCCGCGGGCCGTAGGGCCTATCTAGTGCCGGCGGTCGGTGCGGTCGAGGTCAACGGTACGGCCCTGAACGCCCGCGACGGCGCAGCCATCAAGGATGAGGCCGGGATCACGATCACGGCGAAGGCCGACGCTGAACTGGTGATGGTGGATTCGCTCTGACGTTCCCTTCTCCCGTTGGGAGAAGGTGGCGCGCAGCGCCGGATGAGGGTCGGGTGGTTGGAGCGGCGAAGCCGACCGGTGGCGGTCGCCCCTCACCCTTGAGCGCAAGAACGACGGGAGAGGGACGCAGAATGAAAAACCCCGCCCGGATCGCTCCGGGCGGGGTCTTTTTTGTCAGTGCGTGGCGACCGCCGCGCCCGGGTCCTGGGCCGGCTGGGCGGCGGGCAGCGGGTCGGCGGCCTCGTCCCATTCGACCGGGGTCAGTTCGCCGGTCAGGGCCCATTTCAGGGCCTCGTCGGCGGTCTTGATCGGGATGATCTCCAGCCCGCCCTTCACATTGTCGGGCACGTCGGCGAGGTCCTTCTCGTTTTCCTCGGGGATCAGGACCGTCTTGATGCCCGAACGGAGGGCCGCCAGCAGCTTCTCCTTCAGGCCGCCGATGGCGGTGACCCGGCCGCGCAGGGTGATCTCGCCGGTCATGGCGATGTCCTTGCGGATCGGGATACCGGTCAGGACCGAGACCATGGCCACCGTCATGGCCACACCGGCGGAGGGGCCGTCCTTGGGCGTGGCGCCGTCGGGGACGTGGACGTGGATGTCGGTCTTCTCGAACATCGGCGGCTTGACGCCGATGCTGAGCGAGCGGGCCCGGACATAGGAGGCGGCGGCGGAGATGGACTCCTTCATCACCTCCTTGAGGTTGCCGGTCACGGTCATGCGGCCGCGGCCCGGCATCTTGATCGCCTCGATGGTCAGGATCTCGCCGCCGAATTCGGTCCAGGCCAGGCCGGTGACGATGCCGACCTGATCCTCCTCATCGGTCTCGCCGTAGCGGTATTTCCGCACGCCCGCATATTTGGCCAGTTTTTCGGCATCGATGGTGATCGACAGCGTCTTCTCGCGCGCCATTTCCCGCACCGCCTTGCGGGCCAGGCCGCCGAGCGCGCGTTCCAGCGAACGCACGCCGGCCTCGCGGGTGTAGTAGCGGATCAGGTCGCGGACCATCTCTTCCGGCACGACGAATTCCGCCGGCTTGAGGCCGTTCTCGGCCGTCACCTTGGGCAGGACGTGGCGCAGGGCGATCTGGACCTTCTCGTCCTCGGTGTAGCCGCTGACCCGGATGATCTCCATGCGGTCCAGCAGGGGCTGGGGCATGTTCAGCGTATTGGCCGTGGTCACGAACATGACGTTCGACAGGTCGTAGTCGACCTCCAGATAGTGGTCGCCGAAGGCATTGTTCTGCGCCGGATCCAGCACCTCGAGCAGGGCCGAGGACGGATCGCCGCGCCAGTCGGCCCCCAGTTTGTCGATCTCGTCCAGCAGGATGAAGGCGTTGGTGGTCTTCACCTTCTTCATCGACTGGATGATCTTGCCCGGCATGGAGCCGATATAGGTCCGGCGGTGGCCGCGGATCTCGGCCTCATCGCGCACACCGCCCAGGGACATGCGGATGTATTCCCGGCCCGTGGCCTTGGCGATCGACTTGGCCAGCGAGGTCTTGCCGACGCCCGGAGGGCCGACGAGGCAAAGGATCGGGCCCTTGAGCGTATTGGTGCGGGCCTGGACCGCCAGATATTCGATGATCCGTTCCTTGACCTTCTCCAGGCCGTAGTGGTCCTCCTCGAGGATCGCCTCGGCCTTGTTGAGATCGATGGCCTTGGTCTTGGCCTTGCCCCAGGGGATCGACAGCAGCCAGTCGAGGTAGTTGCGCACCACAGTCGATTCCGCCGACATCGGGCTCATGTTGCGCAGCTTCCTGACCTCGGCCTCGGCCTTGGTCCGGGCTTCCTTGGAAAGGCGCGTCTTCCGGATGCGCTTCTCCAGCTCCATGATCTCGTCACGGCTGTCGTCGGTCTCGCCCAGCTCGCGCTGGATCGCCTTCATCTGCTCGTTCAGATAATATTCGCGCTGGGTCTTCTCCATCTGGCGCTTCACGCGCGAGCGGATCTTCTTCTCGACCTGGAGGACGGAGATTTCCCCCTCCATCAGGCCATAGACCTTCTCCAGTCGTTCCGGGACGGCGATGGTTTCCAGCAGGCCCTGTTTGTCGCCGATCTTGACCGACAGATGGGCGGCCACGCTGTCGGCCAGCTTGGACGGATCGGTGATCTGGGGGATGGAGCTGAGGGCCTCGGGCGGGACCTTCTTGTTCAGCTTCACATAGTTTTCGAACTGCTCGATGACGGCGCGCAACAGGGCTTCCGACTGGTCGGGTTCGCCCGGTTCATCGGCGATCTCGACGGCCTCGGCCTCGAAATAGTCGGTGCGGTCGGTGAATCTGGTCAGACGCGCGCGGCTCTTGCCCTCGACCAGCACCTTGACGGTGCCGTCCGGCAGTTTTAGCAGCTGCAGAACCGTCGCCAGCACGCCGATCGGATAGATGGCGTCCGCCGCGGGGTCGTCATCGACGCTGTTCTTCTGGGTGGCCAGCAGTATCTGCTTTTCGCCCTTCATGATCTCATCAAGCGCCTTGACCGACTTTTCGCGGCCGACGAACAGCGGAACGACCATGTGCGGAAAGACGACAATGTCTCTCAGCGGCAGGACCGGCAG
>JBEIJS010000149.1:0-5510 GCA_040380105.1 Caulobacteraceae bacterium
CGGCGCGGGGTTCGCAACCGGTCAGCCGCGCCTTGGCCAGGGCCAGATGGGCCATGCCGATCTGGTCGGCGACCCATTCGAGCGGCTGGGCACCGGCGGACTGGGCCAGACCGCGCCGGACGACGGCTTCCAGCCCGGTCAGGCCTTCGACGTCGCCCATGGCCTCGGCCAGGGCCGTCTCGGCCGCAAGCCTGCGCTCCCGCGCCAGGGCGCCGAGGATCAATCCCGGCTCCCGGGTCAGGCTTTCGGCTTCCGACAGCCTTGCCAGAGGCGTCTCGGTGTCGCCCGGGGCCAGCTGCACAGCCACCCAGTCCAGCGGGCTGTGGTCCGGGGTGAACTGATCGGCGGCGGCGGCGAACAGGGCCTGGCCCTGGGCGGTGGCCGCCTCGTCCTTCGCCAGCCGGGCCAGCGCCATCAGCCCGGCCCCGGCCAGGGCCAGGGCGCGGGCGCGGGTCAGCGGGCGGTAGTCCGGCGATGCGGACTCGACCAGCACCCGCAGATCGCGGCCGGCCTGATCCAGCAGTCGCCCGTCGCGCCGCGCCACCCCGGCTTCGAGCCCGAGCGCCGCCCGGTCCAGCCGCAGATCATCGCTGACGGTCGGTGGCAGGGCCTTGGCCCCGTGCAGGGCAGCGTCCAGCAGGGCGGCCGCGTCCAGCATGGCGGCCGGCTCGCCTGAAAGCCGGGCCCGCCGCGCGGACAGCCGGGCGTGCAGGGCGGCGGCCGCCGAGCGGGTCGCCGAACGGTCTGCCGTCAGGGATTGTATGTCGGCCACGGCCGCATTCAGTTTTTCAGGCCCGCCGAACAGGTCAAAGCGCAGCAGGTGAATCTCGCCGGACTCGAGCGCCGCCATCGCCGTCTGATCGGGGGTGGCCGTGTGCCGCGCCGCATCCGAGGCCGCCGCTGCAGCCCGGTCGAGGCTTGCCCGGTGCCCGGTCCGACGGGCGTGCTCGCGCCACAGGGCCGAGGCTCGCATCCAGCTGTCGAAGGGCTGGGCACAGGACACCCGACCGGCCTCGATGCACATGGACCGCGCCTCATTGGCGACGAGATCCGCCCCGACGAGCTCCAGCCAGCCGAGGTCCTCGCTCTCGCGCGCCTTTTCGAACAGCTTTCGCAAATCCCGGCCGAATTCGAACATGGGGTCTGGCGCTCCGGTCGTCCCGCTTCGGGACCATGACGCGTCCCTTGGGCCATGACTAGCAAACGCGACGCCGCGCGAGAGGTTCGACGGGATTTTTCTGGTGATTTCATCGTGAACAGTAGTGAGGACCGGGCCGTCCCCTCCGTCCATCCACAGGCCGTTTCGCCGCCCCGCGTCCCCCGGCGCTGGCACCCGGCTAACCCGTGCCTTCCGGCGAACCCGTGCCTTGGGGTTTGGCCGCCTACCCCCGCTCCTTCGTCTTCGTGAACGCCACCTGCGGGAACCGCTCCATCACATAGCCGGTCTCCCAGCTGGACTTCGCCAGAAACACCGGGTCGTCGTCGATGTCGCGGGCCATCTGGCCGCGGTATTTGCCCATGAAGTCCTCGAGGTCGGCCTTGGTGCCGCCGATCCAGCGGGCCTCGGCCCAGGGCGAGGGTTCGAAGATGACCTCCAGCCCGTATTCCTCGCCCAGCCGGTCGGCCATGACCTCGAACTGCAGCTGGCCGACGGCGCCGACGATGAAGTCACTGCCCATCTCGGGGCGGAACAGCTGGGTCACGCCCTCCTCGGCCAGGCCGTCCAGCGCCTTCTTCAGGTGTTTGGCCTTGAGCGGATCCTTGACCCGCACCCGCTGCAGGATTTCCGGCGCGAAATTGGGCAGGCCGGCAAAGCGGATCAGGCCGCTCTCCGACAGGCTGTCGCCGACGCGCAGGACGCCGTGGTTGGGAATGCCGATGACGTCGCCGGCATAGGCGTCCTCGGCCAGTTCGCGGTCGCTGGCGAAAAACATGATGGGCGCGTTCACGCTCAGCTGTTTGCCGGTGTTCTGGACCTTCAGCTTCATGCCGCGCTGGAATTTGCCCGAGGCCATGCGGAACATGGCGATACGGTCGCGGTGGTTGGGGTCCATATTGGCCTGGACCTTGAAGACGAAGCCGGTGACCTCGGCCTCGCCGGGCGCGACCGTCAGCGGGACCGGCTCGGCGGCGTTGCGCGTCCCGGCGGGGGCGGCCTTGTGCGCCTTCATGACCTTCGGCGGGGGCGCCCATTCGCCGATCGCGGCCAGCAGTTCGTCGATGCCGAAATGGCGCAGGGCCGAGCCCCACAGCACGGGGGTCATATGGCCTTCGAGGAAGGCCTGGCGGTCGAACGCGGGATAGCCGCCCTCGACCAGTTCCCGGGCCTCCAGCAGGGCCTCATGTTCGCCGGCCTCGAAATACCGCGCGGCTTCGGCCAGGGGCAGGGCGTCCGGGTGGGGCACGTCCTCGGCGGCACCGGCGGGCTTGCGGGCATAGGGCTGGAACCTTCCGGTGCCCATCTCCACCATGCCGCGCAGACGGTTGCCGCTCTGGGCCGGCCACCAGATGGGCGCCGGGTCGAGCTGCAGGCGCGAGGCGATCTCGTCCAGCAGGGCCATCGGGTCCTGGGCCTCGCGGTCCAGCTTGTTGATGAAGGTGATGATCGGGATGTCGCGCAGGCGGCAGACCTCGAACAGCTTCAGCGTCTGCGGCTCTATCCCCTTGGCCGCATCCAGCACCATGATGGCGCAGTCGGCGGCGGTCAGGGTGCGATAGGTGTCTTCCGAAAAGTCCTCGTGCCCGGGCGTGTCGAGGAGGTTGAACATCTTGGCCACGCCGTCGGACGTGGTGTGCTCGAACGTCATCACCGAGGCGGAGACGGAGATGCCGCGCTCCTTCTCGATCTTCATCCAGTCGGACTGGGTCCGGCGGTTCTCGCCGCGCGCCCGCACGGCCCCGGCCGCGCGAATGGCTCCCCCCGCCAGCAGGATATGCTCGGTCAGGGTGGTCTTGCCCGCATCGGGGTGCGCGATGATGGCGAAGGTCCTGCGGCGCAGGGCCTCCTGTTCGAGAGAGAGTTTCGACATGGTGGCGGGGGTTAGCGCGGACGGGGCCGAAAGTCACCCGTCTGAGGGTTCGCCCGGGGCTGGAGGCTCCGCCGCTTCCGCCGCCGCGTCCGCGTCCGGCGGTGCATCGGCGTCCATCGGCTCCAGCCCTGCCTTCTGTCTCGCCTCGGCCAGCAGTGTCCTGACGGGTGCCAGGCTGTCGCCGCCGTGGGGATTGTTGGCCAGCGGGGCCAGAACCAGGACGGCCTCCAAATACCGCTCCTTGTACATGAGCAGCTGCGCCGCCTCGAAGGCCGTGGTCCCGATCTGCGGGGCGAGGCGCCATGCGGACTCGGCGATGGTCACGTCATTGTCGGAGGGAAAGCCCGCCGCTCCGCGACGATTGTCGAGCAGCGCCAGATAGATGCGGTAGTCGAGCGGATCGGCCTGATAGGCCGCCGCCAGATGGGCCCGGGCCTGTCGGGTGAGCGCCAGTCTCGCCGCATCATCCTCGGTCGCATCGGCCTTTTCGGTCAGGACGACCCCCATCAGCCACTGCGCCTCGGCGTCCTCCGGCCAGGCGTCCAGGACCGGCTCCAGCGTCCGGCGGGCACCGTCCAGGTCTTCGGTCTCGCGCTGGAGCTTGGCGAGCACCACAGCCGGCAGCCTGTCGGCGGGATTGCGGGTCGCCGAAGCCTGCGCCCGGGCCACCAGGGCGGGCCCGTCGTCGCCGAGCGGACGCGCGGATCGCAGGTCCAGCCACACCACGTCGCCGGTGCTGCGCGGCAGGCTGGTGACGGTCACCGCAGCCTGGGGCAGCGCCTGCTGCAGCGTATAGACGGTGATGCCGCGCGACAGATACGAGCGCATTTCGCGTCCGAGTTCATCGGGGGTGCGGCCGATATGGGTCGCAAGGGCGTCGATGGGTTCCTCGCCGCGCGAGACGGCGTACAGATAGGCGGACATCTGGGCCCGCCTCGCCGGGTCGCCCAGCAAATAGTGCGTCAGTAGCCAGGCCTGGGCATAATAGGCGGCACCGCGACGCGCAGAGTTGCCCGTGAGACGCGACCGCAGCACATCCTCCATCGGCACCCAGCCGTTGGTGTCCTGAAGGGAATAGAGGCGTCCGGGCCGATACATGCCGTAACGGACGCGGCTGATGCCCATTTCCGAAGGGGCGAAATACTCGGCGAACCCTTCCACGAACCAGCCCGGATAGGCGGCGTTGTGGTACTGGAACATGAAGTGGTGGCCGTATTCGTGGAACAGCGTGTTGTCGCTTTCCTCATTTTCGGTGTCGACCACCGCGAAGATCCGGTCGTCGGTGCGGCTGTAGAATCCCGACACACCCTCACGTATTGACGGCCATATCTGCCGCATGTCGGCCCGGCCGTCGGCGAGGTAGATCCACAGCTTCGGTGCGACGACGTCGTCCTGCTCCGGCGGCAGGAACATCGCCAGCATCGTGTGGAATCGCTCGACCTTGCGGGCGTATTCGGTGATCGAGCCGCGACCGGTGTCGCCGATGATGACGAAATGCTCGGTCTCTGCGCGGAGCCATTCCGCACGCGCCGGTCCTGCCGCAAAGGTCGTCAGCGCCGCGACGGCCAGCAGGGCCGTCTTGATTATCGTCTGAATACGCATCGCCCCGCTCCCCAACTCAGAGGCGAGAACCTATCCCGTTCGGATGCGAGTGTCCAAGCGCCGCCCGTCAGGCCGCCATACGCATCCAGACCGCACGGTCGGCGGTGCGGGCGTTCAGCTTGCCCTTGGCGGCGCGGGCCTTCAGCTGGCGCATGACGGTGTCGGGCAGGGCGCAGAACCGGGGCTCGACCAGGGTCGGATCGCAGCCGGCAGCCGGGGCGGCGAACAGGGCGGCGTTCACCTCGGGCGACCGGTCGTGGATCAGCCAGGCCAGCCGGCGCGCCCGCTGCGGATCATTGAGGTGCAGCATCGGATCCTCGGAAAACAGTTCGCAACCGAGTTCCAGCACATAGTCGAGCTCCAGGTTCTCGAAACGGCGCGCGTCGCCGGGCGTGACCGGGGAGGCCTCGTCCAGATCGAACACAACGTCGTTGAGAAGAAAGAGCATCGACAACACCCACCATCGCTTCGGGCTCATCGCGGCCCGTTGAAGCTGACCATAGGCGCCTGCACTTGAGGTTCCGTGTGCGAACGCAGTTAAGGATTTCGCACTGGCGGGCGGGGGCGGTCACAGGTGGTTAGGGGGTGGTTGGTGATTGGTGGTTGGTGATTGGCCGTCGGTTGCGGCGCGGCGCGACTTGCGCCGCCCTTCCGCTGTCCGCGATGCGACCAACCACCAACCACCAACCACCAATCACCAACCACTAACCACTAACCACTCATCACGCCCCGCCCCCCGCCACCTTCTCCGTAATAAAGTGCCTCCCCTCGCGGTCATCGATCTCGACCACCCAGAGGTCGGGGTCGTAGCCGGTCTGGCTCTTGATATAGGAGTCGAGCTCGCTCTCGAACTCGCTCTCGACCGGCTGCATCCACAGC
>JBEIJS010000150.1:0-5457 GCA_040380105.1 Caulobacteraceae bacterium
GATGCGGCCCCGGGCGGACGCGCTCTCGATGACGCTGAAGAACCAGGGCTGGTGGTTGGCCCCCGACGGCGCCGAGCCGGCCGTCAGCAGGGCCTGTTCGACCACGGCGCGCGGCACCGGCCGGTCGGAGAAGTCCCGCACGGTGCGCCGTGCGGCCATCAGGTCGCGAAAGGCCGTCACCCGCGCGATCCGCTCGGCGTCTTCCATGGAGCTGTAGCCGGTCAGGGGCTGGCAGGGGTGGTCGCGCATGACGGTCATCTTTCCGGATCCCTCTCCCGGCGGGAGAGGGCTTGAGCGCACGGCGGCAAAGCCGTCGTCCTTGCGCGAAAGGGTGAGGGGTTAGGGTGCGAAACGGCCTCGACCGAAACCCTCACCCCTGCCCCGCTCCCGATGGGAGCGGGTTCCGGATCCCGAACGCCCCCTCCACCCGCACGATCCACTGCTGGATCGCCGGATAGGCCGTCAGGTCGAAATCCCCCTCGTGCGCCACCCGTGTGTAGGCGACCAGCGCCAGGTCCGCGAGCGTGGGCCCGCCCCCGACCAGCCAGTCCGCCCCCGTCAGCGCCGCCTCCATCCGGGCCAGGGCCGCATGGCCCCGCTCCATCAGCCGGGGCTCGATCTCGTCCGCCCGCCGGCCGGCCAGCAGCCGCTGGAACCGGACCACGGCGATGAAGGGCTCGTGGCTGTACTGTTCCCAGAACAGCCACTCATACATCCGGGCGCGGCCATACGGATCGGCCGGGATGAAGGCCGTCCCCTCGCCCAGCCAGCCGATGATGGCATTGGACTGGGCCAGCACCCGGCCGTCCTCCAGCACCACGGCCGGCACCTGACCGGCGGGGTTCCGGGCCAGAAAGTCCGCGCTGCGCGTCGCCCCGGCCATGACATCTGTTTCGACCCAGCGATAATCACGCCCGAGCCGGTCCAGCAACCACTTGACCTTCAAACAGTTGCCGGAACGAATATCTCCATAGACAGTAAGCATCGCGCCTCAGCAAAGTGTTTCTGATCTGCGAATACAGCTTACAGATTTTTTCGCCCTGGCATAGCGGGACCTGACACAACCATCACCGGCCCGACTTATCCACGGCAAACCGGGACAGGGGTCGCACCCGGCCTCACTAGACTGTTTTTCGCCACATTTGAAACCGACAAGCCCGCCGCCGGACGCGTCAGGGCCGGTGATTCCATGAGTCGATTCATGCTCGGAACGGCCGCTGCGCTCGCCCTTCTCTGGGCGATAGCCTTCCCCGCCGCGGGGGATCCGGTGCCCTATGAGGTGGCTGTCGCCGCCGACCGGGCTGCCGTATCAACCGCCGCCGGCGATGAAGGTTCCGACAGCGGCACGGGCGGGGTCACCCCCGAACAACAGGCCCTGATGGCCGAAGAGGCCGACTGGACCGCCCGGGTCAATCTCTACCATGCCGGCGGTGGCGGGGCGACGGGCAACGACAGCCTGGGTTGCCGCCCGGTCGCCATGCGCACCCTCGCCACCGACCCGCGCTACATCCCCCGCCGCACCCGTCTGTTCATCCCCGAGACGGTCGGCATGCGGATGCCCGACGGCGCCATCCACGACGGCTACTGGTACGCCTCCGACACCGGCGGCGCGATCAAGGGCCAGAAGATCGACCTCTATACCGGCCACGGCCGCGGCTCGATGGCCCCGGCCATGCCACTGAACCAGCGCCGCCTGACCCTGATCGACGCCGGCCGCTTCGACGGCTGCCCCCCGTCCTGGGACGAAACCCCCGGCCAGATGGCCTCGACGGGCTCGAACGCCGGCTCGAACTGAAGCGAGTGGTGAGTGGCCAGTGGCTAGTGGTTGGCCGCCGGTCGGGGCAAGGCACGGTTCGCGCCGCCCTTCCGCCACCAGTGAAGCCGGCCAGCCACTAACCACTAGCCACTAACCACTAACCACTCAAAACTTCCGCTTCCCGCTGACCGTCTCAAAGAACATCCGCCAGTCGCCCATCAGGCTCCACAGCGGGTACTGAAACGTCGCCGGCCGGTTCTTCTCGAAGAAGAAATGCCCCACCCAGGCAAAGCTATAGCCCACCACCGGCATGGCCAGCAGCCACCAGGCGTTGCGCGTCACCAGCGCCAGCGCCATCACCCCGATCACCAGCGCCGTCCCGACGACATGGATGCGCCGGCACGTCCGGTTGGAGTGCTCGTGGATATAATAGGGATAGAAGGCGCTGAACGACGGATAGCGTTCGCCGGGTGCGGGCTGGCGGGTCATGGCCGCACCCTCTCCCCGCCCCGCCGCGCGGTCAAGTCGGCGGCGTTCACCATTCCTGTCAGCGATCGGGAAAGGCTGGCGGCGCGATAGTCGGCCCTCCCCGCCCGGAGTCGCCCCATGCAGGTCTTCGCCATCGCCACCGCCGGCATCACCGCCGCCAGCGACCGCTTCGCCGCCAGCGCCGTGCGCACCGCCACCGATCCCCTCGGTGACCTGGCCGGTGAGACCGTGGAGCGCATGAGCGCCAAGACGGCCTTCTCGGCCAATATCGCGGTCCTGAAGACGGCCGACGACATGTACGGCAGCCTGCTCGACATCCTGTCCTGACGCTCTACTGGCGCTCTGTCACCGGCTCCGGCCCCAGCAGCCGCCGGATCGCCGGCCAGATCCTGGCCAGGGCCGAGAAGAAGCCGACCACCGTCGACACCCACTGGAACGCCGACCAGACCCAGCCGAACAGGTCCCCCTGCCCCAGCGCCTGGCCGATCGGAAACAGCACCTGCGACACGCCGATCTGGAAGGCGGCATAGCTCTCGGCATATTCGATCGAGCGATCCGCAAAGAAGGCGACCGCCACCGCCGCCGACACCGGCGCCCACAACAGCGGCAGCGCCAGCAACACCGCCAGCAGCAGCAGCGCCAGCCTGGTCCCCAGGGTCTCCCCCGACAACAGCCCCAGCACCAGCCCGACCCCCAGCGCCAGCGCCACCCCGCCCAGCATGACCGGCAACACCGCGTCGATCGCGACCATCAGGTCCGCGAACATCAGCCCGATCACTATGGCGGCCCCGCTCAACAGAAAGCCGCCGACCCACAGGGCCGCATACTGACCCAGTCGATGCTTCAGATAGCCGAGATTGAACACACCGCACCTCCGAACGCCCCAAACCGAGGATGCCGCGCCCCGCCCCCGCTGTCCATCGGGCCGTCATTCCTCCCCCCTTGGGGGGAGGGGGACCATCCGAAGCCGCAGGCGAAGGATGGTGGAGGGGTGGAGGCGGGACGCACCGCGTCACGCCGCCAACCGCACAAACCCCTACCGTCTCCTCCCCCTTCATGGGGGAGGGGGACCATCCGAAGGATGGTGGAGGGGGCGACGCCGCACACACCCGCCGCTTGCAACGCCCCCGCAAACCGGGCGAAGGTCTCCCGGCGTCGGGCGCGAAACCGGGTCATGAGGCGACCCTGCCACGGCCCATCCTCCAGCGGTAGCGGCGTCCCGTCCCGGATCGCCGCTGCGCGGCGTCCGGGATGACAAGACACACCCCCTCACCCCTCATCCCCCGGCCCCACCGCCGGCAACCCCGCCCTTGCCCGGATCTGTCGCCGGTAGACCCCGTAATACATCGCCCGCACCTCATCGACGGGCAGGGGCCGGCCGTCGTCGTGCCAGTGGAAGGCGACCCGGTGGGGGGCGTTGACCTGCATTCCGGCATGGTCCCGGGCGGCGGCCTCGGGCCCCAGATACTGCGCCCGCCAGGCATGGACGAACCCGCTGTGCACCGCCGGCGCATGGGCCACATCGGCCAGGAGCCGGCGCGCCAAAGCATCCGCCTGGGCCTCGATCAGGTCCAGCATGTCGTTCCAGCCCTTCTTCGCCGCCGCCTCGCGCGCGGCGTCTTCTTCGGGGGTCAGGGGGGCGCGGGTCGGCATTCGCAACGGCGGGTCGGCCGGATCGACGCCGATCACCCGCCCCATGGCCTCGGCGGCGCGGATCAGGGCGGTCGCGTCGGCGGCCCGTCCTTCGGTCATGGCCAGGGCGGCGTGGCCCAGTGCCGCCGTCATGGCCGCCTCGGGGGTGGCCGGGGCGGACGGCCCGCCCTCGCCGCCGCTGCGCGCGATGGCCCGCGCATGGGCGACGTGGGTCCAGCCACATCGCGAGGCGCGCTTGCGGATGGTGTTGACCGACAGGTTCAGTCGCCGGCCGATCGATTCCGCCGTTTCCCCACCCAGATAGGCGTCGCGCACGACGGCCCAGGTCTCGGCCGGGAAATTGCGACGGGTGCGGATGCCATCTTCTGTCATCCGGGCAGTGTGGACCGCCCCGGCGTCAGAATCGGACGTATGTCCCCGGCTGTCCCGGTTTGTCCCCGCAAGACCGGTACGAACCGGGACTCAGGCGGTACAGGACCGGTGGGGACAAAGCGCGCTGATCGACGCGAAGCGTCATCCCATCCGACGTCGATCCGGGGGCAGCCATCCGAGGTTCTTCACAGCGATCACAACGGGGGCACAACGAACACAACGGCGGCCGCGCTCTCGTCGTGCCCGTTGTGAATCCGTTGTGCCCGTCGTGATGAACCTTCTCGCGCCGATGCGAAGCGTCATCCCGTCCGACGGCGATCCGAGGGCAACCAGCCGAGGTTCTTCACAGCGAACACAACGAGGGCACAACGAACACAACGGCCGCCGCGCTCTCGTCGTGCCCGTTGTGAATCCGTTGTGCCCGTCGTGATGAACCTTCTCACGCTGACGCGTGGAACTCAGCTGTCCAGGAAGCTCCGCAGCTTCCGCGACCGCGACGGATGCTTCAGCTTCCGCAGCGCCTTGGCCTCGATCTGGCGGATGCGTTCGCGGGTCACGCTGAACTGCTGGCCGACCTCTTCCAGGGTGTGGTCGGTGTTCATGCCGATGCCGAAGCGCATGCGCAGGACCCGCTCCTCGCGCGGGGTCAACGACGCGAGCACTCGCGTCGTTGTTTCGCGAAGATTGCTCTGGATGGCCGCATCGATGGGCAGGATGGCGTTCTTGTCCTCGATGAAGTCGCCCAGGTGGCTGTCTTCCTCGTCGCCGATCGGGGTCTCGAGGCTGATGGGTTCCTTGGCGATCTTCAGGACCTTGCGGACCTTCTCCAGCGGCATGGCCAGTTTTTCGGCCAGTTCTTCCGGGGTCGGCTCGCGGCCGATCTCGTGCAGCATCTGGCGTGATGTCCTCACGATCTTGTTGATCGTCTCGATCATATGGACCGGGATGCGGATGGTCCGGGCCTGGTCGGCGATCGAGCGGGTGATGGCCTGACGGATCCACCAGGTCGCATAGGTACTGAATTTGTAGCCGCGGCGGTACTCGAATTTGTCGACCGCCTTCATCAGGCCGATGTTGCCTTCCTGAATAAGATCAAGGAACTGCAGGCCGCGGTTGGTGTATTTCTTGGCAATGGAGATGACGAGGCGCAGATTGGCCTCGACCATCTCCTTCTTGGCCTGACGGGC
>JBEIJS010000151.1:0-5444 GCA_040380105.1 Caulobacteraceae bacterium
ACGCCGAACTGCTCGAGAATCTTTCGCAGCACCAGCCGGTTGACCTCATTGTCCTCGGCAGCAAGCACACGCAGGGTACTCAGCGAGACAGGCTCGGGCAGAGCATCTTCCCCATGATCGACTTCGGGTCCCCGATCGTTCTGCCGGACAATTCCAAGTCTGGCGGTGAAACGGGAGCCTTCTCCCGGGCGGCTTTCCACCGTGATTGTCCCACCCATCAGAGCGGCAAGATCGCGGGCGATTGACAGACCAAGGCCTGTGCCACCGAAGCCCCGGTTTATGGAGGTGTCCGCTTGTCTGAACTCGCCGAAGATTTCCGAAAGCTTGTCCGGATCGATGCCGATTCCGGTATCGGCGACCGCGATCTCCAGGCCGCCCTCAATACAATGCGCACTGACTTCAACGCTTCCGGATTCCGTGAATTTGATCGCGTTCGAAAGGAGGTTGGTGACGATTTGCCGAATTCGGGTCGGGTCGCCGATGTATCGGCCCCGGATCGCCTCGATGTCGAGGCGCATGGACAGCCCCTTGTTGCTGGCGAGGCTGATGAAGGCAGATTGGGCACCACTCAGCAGCTCGAACATGTCGAAGGGGATCGCCTCGAGGGTCATCTTCCCGGCTTCGATGCGAGACAGGTCCAGCAGGTCGTTCAGGATGGAGAGCAGGCCCTCGCCGGACTGCCGCACGATGTCCAGTCTGGAAAGTGTCTGCTCGTCCGAGGTCTCACGGATCATGACCTGGGTCATGCCGAGGATGCCGTTCAGTGGCGTGCGAATCTCGTGACTCATCACCGACAGGAATGTCGATTTGGCACGGCTGGCAGCCATCGCCTCGTCCCGGGCGGTTCTGAGATTTTCGATCGTTTCCTGCAGCTCGGCATTCAGGGTTTTCTGCAGGCTGATGGCGGTGCTGATGGCCAGGGACTGATCGGCCAAGGAAAAATCATCGACAGTCAGGCCGAGTTCGCTCCAGGTCGCGGCTCGCCCCGGTGAATGGCTAAGGCAAAACAGAAAGCCGAAATGCTGTTCGACCACGCAGCCTGACAGGTGAAGTCGCCCGTCTATGGACCTGATCTGGACCGGAGTCTGGTCGCGCACCAGGGCGGCGGGGTCCGGGGTTGCGACCGGGCGGTCGAAAATGAACCACTGGTCCAGCCGATCTCCGGGAAGCAGGTCGGGCAGGAATTTGGTGATTGAGCGACCGACGCGCTGAACGACAAGCGCCTGGTTCGTGACCAGATAGCAGGGAAAGAAGTTTTCGAACTGCCCGCCGGACAGACCTACATCCATGGCTATGCAGCCAGCGGCGGAGCAAGAGTAATGGTGAACAGTCGGGCCTCGCCGTCAGTGCCGGAAAAAGCGACGGATCCGGTCTGATTGTATCGGTTCAGCAGGCCTTCCAGCAGGCCGAGGACGAAGCTCTCCAGCCCATCGCGCTTGGAGTAATAGGCGAGCTTGATGGCTCGCTCATCCTGGGACAAGATAACGAACTGCGGGAGCTGGGCGTCCGGCATCGCGATCTGGATGCTGGCGTGCATCCGGTCGAGATTTGTCAGGGCGTCCACAAGGGACCCGCCGAGGATCGCCATGACATTGGCGTAGACGCCAGTAATGCTGGTCTTGACCCAGTGGTGACCGAAAGCCTGCAGCGTCTGTTCGACCGTAAGGCCAGCCGTGGCCGCCGCCGACGTGATGAGCCTGAAGGTTACCTCGTCAGGATATGGCTGGGCGCTGACAAAATCTCCATCATCCAGCCTGGCGGAGGCGAGGATCTGATCCCAGGCCGCCGGCCCGAACTGCTCCAGCACCATGGTGCGGGCAGATCTGTGAATCATTCCAAACATCAGTTCGGCTCTCGTTTTGACCGCAGACGCTGCATGTCGTCGTGACCCTGACGTTTGTGTTCGAGCTAACCGGCGATTCCAGAGGTCACATGGACCTGGAAATTGCCGATGTGGATATCAAGATGCGTCTGCGCCGGGACCCGAAGACCGGGGCACATTTATGAAACCCAAAACCCTTCACATGACCGATGCCGCCTATTGGCGGGTGAACTGGTTAAAAAACGAAAAATCGTCTGTACTTAATGGCACCTGCGATGACGGATTGTCATGCAAATTCATCGCCGAATGTCGGGCACGGGTGGTGAGCGATATTGACTGAGCCGACAACCCGAACCTGAGCCGCCTGTCCTTGATCGGTGCAGCGAATGGCGGAGAGGGTGGGATTCGAACCCACGGTGCCCGCAAAGGCACGCCGCATTTCGAGTGCGGTACATTCGACCACTCTGCCACCTCTCCGCGGGGCCGTAGTACGCTTGGTCGCGCGAGCGGCCTCTCTAATGGGCGATGGGCTGCGCCGCAAGCGGGCTGTTGAGAAATCGCTCAGCGCTGCGACGGGAGGGGCAGGCCAAGGGCCTCGCCGGTGCTCAGGTCGCCGTCGATGACGCGGAACAGTTCTGCGGGGCGGCCGCCGGTGGCGGCTGACAGGCGGCCGGTGGGCTTGACCAGACCTGTGCGTTCGACGCCGCGGCGGAAATTCTGCTTGTGTAGCGAAAGGCCGGTGATCGCCTCTGCGGCGGCCTGAAGTTCGGAAAGGGTGAAATCCGCCGGCATCAGATCGAACAGGACCGGTCGGTATTTCAGCTTGCTGCGCAACCGGCCGAGGCCCGTGGCGACGATGCGGCGGTGGTCTGAGACCATGGCGCGGCCCGGGGCGCTGCGAAGCGACGGCTGGTCCTGATCGCGAGCGGCCTCGGTGACAAGGCCTGCTTCGTAGAGCAGCTCATAGCGGTCCAGCACCCGGCCCTCGCTCCAGCGATGGGCCGGGGTGGTGGCGAAGAGAGTCTCGATCCGGGCCAGACGGCGCAGGTCGCCGGCCGCCCAGGCGGTCAGCTCCGATACGAGCTGCGCGAGGCAGGAAGGATCGGCTTCGCGACGATCTTCCCAGGGGAAGATGTCCAGAACCGGAGTCCAGTGGGCCTCGGCCATCGGGGTGTCGGCGGAGTCGGCGGTCAAGGCGAGATAGCCGACCGACACCTCGCGGTGGCGTTCAGGGCCCGGGGTGGCGCGGGGGCTGGCCCGGCCCAGATCGCCGAAGGTGTAGAGCTGTTCGACAAAGCCGAGGCGGAAACCGGTCTGGGCGGTGACGAAATTTCGCAGCGCCAGTTCGAAGGTCCGGTCGCGGGCCGGGTCGAAGGGGCCGAAGGGCAGGGCGACGCCGCCGTCGTCTGCGGCTGTGGTCAGGACACAGGCCTTGCGGTCACGCAGGGTGATGACCACTGCCGAGAGGCCGATGCGCACGCCCTGTTCAGCCGACGCGCTCACCGGCTACTCCATCGACCGGGCGTCGGTGCCGGGAATCAGGCCGACGGCCCCGGCCAGGACGCGGTAGCGTTCGAGGTAGCGCTGCTGGGCCAGGGGGGCGGGCAGGGGGTCGATGACAAGCTCGTAGCCGCGGGGCGGGGTTCCGAACAGTGTCAGGGATTCCGTCCTGTTGAAGCCGGCCAGCTGGGTGGCTTCGAAGAAGGCGCAGGCCCGGTCGGCCTTCTTGATGAGGGTCTTGATCTCGACGGGGTTCTTCGGCGGCAGGCCGAAGCGAACGTGGATGGCTCCTTCCAGACGGGCCTCGAAGGCCTTGTAGTTGACGCCCAGCGCCGCCTTGAACGGCGAGATCATGTCGCCGATGACGTATTCGGAGGCATCGTGGAGCAGGGCTGCGAGACGCCATTTCGGCTCGAGGCCCGGCTTGATGTGGGCGGCGATCTCCTCGACGACGCAGGAGTGCTGGGCGACCGAGAAGGCGTGTTCGCCGACGGTCTGGCCGTTCCAGCGGGCGACGCGGGCAAGGCCGTGGGCGATGTCCTCAATCTCGATGTCGAAGGGCGAGGGGTCCAGCAGGTCGAGACGGCGGCCGGACAGCATACGCTGCCAGGCGCGGGGCTCTTTCGCAGAGGGTCGGGGCGTGGCGGCCAAGGCAATGTCCTGCGCTATTGGGCAGGGTTGGTGACGCATCAGGACGCGGTGATCAAGCGGGGGCGGCGGTTATTCCCCGGCGTTGAGCGTGACCAGGGCCCGCGCGTCCTCGAAGGCGCGCTCACGATTGCGGTCACGGGAGCGGACGGTGGCGACGACCAGCGGCCCACCGACCGGGCCGCGGGCCTCATAGCCGACCACTCGCCAGCCCGATTCGGAGGACCGGTTGTCGGTCATGATCCAGCTGGTCCGGGTGGCTTCGCCGCCGGCACGGGCGCGGATTTCGGCGACGTCATCCCGGGCGTTGATGATCACGTCGTCGCCATTGGGGCCGGACCCGCTGACCCGGGCCGAGCCGTCGCTGTCGTCAGCGTCGATGTGGAAGCTGCCGATGCGGACACTGGCCTTGTCGCCCCGGGTGTCGATGCTAACGCCGGGCAGTCGGACCGAGGCGTCCTCGCCGGTCGTCTCGATGGCGACGCCGGGGGCCCGGACCGAGGTCCGGTCGTCCGTGGCCGCCGCCTCGGCCGCAACCTCGCCGGTGTCCCCGGCAGGCCCTGCGGTATCGGCCGGGGGCCGGGTGGCGTCAGCCTCCGCGTCCGCCGCGCCGATCGCGGCCATGGCGCGGGGCATGTCGCCGGACAGCCGTTCTTCGAACGCCTTGAGCACATCGGCGGGGGTGTCGGTGTCCAGCGATACGAGATGAAGGCTGACCTCGGCACCCCGGGGGCCGACATAGGAGCAGACCGTGCCCCCGGCGGAGGCCGAGCCCTTGCGGGTCAGGGCGCCGATCGTCTGGGGGCATTGCAGCGTCTCGACGACTTTCAGCACGCCCCTGTCATCGGTGACCGCGCTGCGGGTCGAGGAAATGCGCACGGCGTCATCGCAGGCGGCGAGCGAGGCCGCGGCGCAGAGGGTCGGGATCAGCAAGGTGCGGAGGAGCATCGATGTGTAGTCCTGACAGGGATCCATCCTGCGCTCACCTGAGTCATTTGCCAGTGAAATCGCGGTAAGGCGGGTGACGAAACCTGTTCCTTGGTGTGTTCGGGCGGTCAGGATCCGGGTCGCGAACCTTCGCGGCGATGAAGGAAGGCCAACCGTTCGAACAGGTGGACGTCCTGCTCATTCTTCAGCAGGGCACCGTGCAGGGGCGGGATCAACCGGTTGGGAGATTTCTCGCGCAGGGTCTCGGGATCCACGTCGTCGACCAGCAGCAGTTTGAGCCAGTCCAGCAGTTCCGAGGTCGAGGGCTTCTTCTTCAGGCCCGGCGTGTCGCGGATTTCGTAGAAGGTCTTGAGCGCCTCGGAGACCAGCCGCGGCTTGATGCCGGGGAAATGGACATCGACGATGGACTTCATCGTCTGGTCGTCGGGGAAGCGGATGTAGTGGAAGAAGCAGCGGCGCAGGAAGGCGTCCGGCAGCTCCTTTTCATTGTTGGAGGTGATGATGACGATGGGTCGCACCTCGGCGC
>JBEIJS010000152.1:0-5328 GCA_040380105.1 Caulobacteraceae bacterium
CACCCCGAGAAGACCAAATGGTGCGCCATGGCCAAGCGCATGACGACCGACGCCTGTTTCCAGATCGCCGACGAGGCCCTGCAGCTGCACGGCGGCTACGGCTATCTGAGGGACTATCCGCTGGAGCGGATCGTGCGTGACTTGCGGGTGCACCGGATTCTGGAGGGCACCAATGAGATCATGCGGGTGATCACGGCGCGGGAGATGTTGCGGCAATAGGTTCCGGCCCTTACGAGCTGGCCCATGACTGAGTCCGAAGTTCTGACCCGCGTCGAATCCGGCGTCGGCCACATCACCCTGAACCGACCCAAGGCGCTGCATGCGCTGAACCGCGCCATGTGCGAGGCGATGATCGAGGCCCTGCTGGCCTGGCGGTCTGATGATGCGGTCAGGTCCGTGCTGATCGACCACGCCGGTGAGCGCGGCTTCTGCGCGGGCGGTGACATCCGCATGATCGCCGAGAGCGGGGCAGGGGATGCGTCGGAGGCCAAGTCCTTCTTCATGGTCGAGTACCGGCTGAACCATCTGATGTTCGACTATCCCAAACCGATCACGGCGATCGTGGACGGCATCGTCATGGGCGGCGGCGTGGGGATCAGCGAACCGGCAGACGTCCGCATCGCGACGGAACGCACCACCTATGCCATGCCCGAGACCGGCATCGGCCTGTTTCCGGACGTCGGTGGCGGCTGGTTCCTGCCGCGCCTGCCGGGGCAGACGGGTGTCTGGCTGGCCCTGACCGGGGCGCGGCTGAAGGCGGCGGACACCGTCTTCCTCGGCATCCATACCCACTATCTGCCGGCGGACTCGCTGGAGGCCTTCCGCTTCATCCTCGCGGCTGATCCGGCCTATCCGATCGATGTCGCCGACGGTCTGGAGACCGATCCGGGTGAGGCCCCTGTAGAGGCGCATCTGGCTGCCATCGATCGGCTGTTCGCCTTCGATACGGTCGAGGAAATTTTCGCTGCGCTTGAGGCCGATGGCTCGGACTGGGCGGCGGCCCAGCTGGCGGCCCTGAAGACCAAGTCGCCGCAGTCGCTCAAGGTCACCCTGCGCCAGCTGCGGCTCGGGGCGGCCATGCCGTCCTTCGCCGCGAACATGGCCCTGGAGTACGCCCTGGGCGGACGGGTGGTGCGCACCCACGACTTCCAGGAAGGCGTCCGCGCTGTGGTGGTGGACAAGGACAATGCGCCGAACTGGTCGCCCGCAGAGCTGTCGGGCGTCAGCGAGGCCGATCTCGACCGCCTGTTCGCGCCCCTGCCGGCGGGACAGGAATGGACCCCGCTGGACTGAGCGCTTGCGTCGCCGGCGGTTCCGGGGCGTAGCTGCTTCGAAACAGGAGGAGGAAGTCCATGCGGTCGATCTTGATGGCGGGTCTTTGCGCGGTCGGTGTGCTGGCGGCCGGGTTTTCAGCGACAGCGGCACCCGCCTCGGCGGAAGCCCTTGTCCCACAGGCCGTACCGCCGGCTGCTGATCTGGCCGGTGCCGCGATGGCTGACGCCCGCCGACCCGAGGCCGACCGGGCGCGCGACGACCTGCGCCAGACCCGTGCCATGCTGGAGTTCACAGGACTGCGCCCGGGCATGGCGGTTGCGGACATCCGGCCTGAGGAAGGCTTCTTCAGCCGGCTGTTCTCGGTGATGGTCGGCGAGCAGGGCCGGGCCTATGCCTTCGTGCCCAACCAGACGGCCGCTCGTGAGAACGCCTTCGGTGACGCCCTCGCGGCCGATTATCCGAATGTCGTCCGGCTGACCGGCAAGCTCGAGGACATGGCGTTCGACCGACCGCTGGACGTCGTCTTCATGGGCGAGGAATACCACGATTTCGTCATTCCCCGGTTCGGCGTCGATGTGGCGGCGATGAATGCCGCGGTGTTCGCGGCCCTGAAGCCCGGCGGCCTCTATGTCATCCTCGATCACCAGGCGGCGGACGGCGCGGGCATCAGCGTGGCGGGTACGCTGCACCGGATCGAGGCGGCGGAGCTGCGACGTCAGGTCGAGGCCGTGGGCTTTATCTTCGACGGCGAGACCTCTGCGGTGCGCGTCCCGGCGGACGACCATAGTCTGAGCGTCTTTGATGCCAGTATCCGCGGCCGCACGGACCGGTTCGTCTATCGTTTCCGCAAACCCGGCTGACGCCGAACGCCGTTCGGTCTAGTCTGAACCGACAGCGCCCGTGCGGCGCCATGGGAGAATCCGTCATGCGCCGTTCCCTGATTCTGGCCGCTGTGGCGGTGATGAGCCTGTCGTCCACGGGCTGTATGGGTGTCATGGGCAGCCCGACCGCGGCCACCGCAGCCGACTATGCCGAGGTCCTTGCGGCCCCGATCCGGACCGCTGACGATCGGGCCCGGGATGCCGGGCGTCATACCGCCGAGACCCTGGCCTTCGCCGGGGTCCGGCCGGGCCAGAAGATCGCCGACATGATCATCGGTGGCGGCTATTTCACCCGCGTCTTCTCCGCCGCGGTCGGGCCGCGGGGGCGTGTCATCGCCTGGCAGCCGGCGGAATTCATCGCCTTCCAGGCCAGCTATGGGGACAGCCTGACCGCAGCAGACGCCCTGGCCAATGTCGATGCGATCCGCTCGCCGATCGCTGCGCCGGACTTCCCTGCCGGGCTGGACCTGGTCTTCACCGCCCAGAACTACCACGACCTGCATCTGAGCATGGCTCCGGCTGACACCGCCGCGCGGGTCAATGCGGCTGTGTTCGAGGCCCTGAAGCCGGGTGGTCTCTATGTCATCATCGATCACCATGCCGTTGCGGGATCGCCCCTGACGGCGGCGAACACCGTGCACCGGATCGACATCGAGGCGGTCAAGCGTGAGGTTCTGGTGGCGGGCTTTGTGCTGGACGGCGAGAGTGACCTGCTCGCCAACGCCGCCGATCCCCGGACAGCCAATGTCTTCGACGGCACCATCCGGGGCCGCACCAGCCAGTTCGTGCTGCGCTTCAGGAAGCCGGCCTGATCGAAAAACTGCCCGGCACCGCTGGCGACCGGGCGGGCGACCGGCTAACCCTCCCGAAAACCAACAGGGAGCGGACGCCATGACCCACAGGATCGCCTTCATCGGCCTCGGCAACATGGGCGGGGGCATGGCGGCCAATCAGGCGAAGGCCGGTCATGCCGTGGCTGCCTTCGACCTGTCCCAGGACGCCCTCGACCGTGCCGCCGCGGCCGGCTGTACGCCCGTCGGGTCGGTCGCCGAGGCGGTCAGGGACGCGGACGTCGTCATCACCATGCTGCCGGCGGGCCCGCATGTGCTGAAAGTCTGTTCGGAACAGATCATCGGCGTGGCCCCGACCTCGGCCCTGCTGCTCGATTGTTCGACCATCGACGTCGATACGGCGCGCAAGGTGGCGGGTCTGGCCAGGGACGCCGGCTATGCCTTCGCCGATGCGCCGGTGTCGGGCGGGACGATGGCGGCGGACGCCGGGACCCTGGCCTTCATGGTCGGCTGTGACGAGCCGGACTTTGCCCGCATCGAGGCGGCGCTGGAGCCGATGAGCCGCGCCACCTTCCGCGCCGGCGACCACGGGGCAGGGCAGGCGGCCAAGATCTGCAACAACATGATCCTCGGCATCACCATGCTGGGCACCTGCGAGGCGATCGGCCTGGCCGAGAAACTGGGTCTGGATCCGGTGAAGATGTTCGACATCGTCGCCAAATCGTCGGGCCAGAGCTGGTCGACCACCACCTACTACCCCTGGCCCGGCCCGGTGCCGACCGCGCCGTCGAATCGCAACTACGACGGCGGTTTCGCCACGGCCATGATGTTGAAGGACCTGAAACTGGCCCAGGACGCGGCGGCCAAGGTCGGTGCCTCGACCCCGCTGGGTGCCCAGACCGAGGCCCTGTTCCAGATGTTCAACGGGCTCGGCTACGGCGGCCGCGATTTCTCGGCCATCCTGCAGATGCTGCGGGGCCAGCTGGATGGGTTGCCGAAGGGCTAGTCCGGGTCGGGTCGGGAAGGTGGAGTCATCAGACCGGGGCTCGGCGAGATTGAGAACCGTTATCAATTAAGGGTTTGCGGCGTTTTGTCCGGTGCGTTTCATGGACAAATCGGACCGATCGGCGCATCAGGCGGGCATTGATTTCGCGCCGTTCGGGGCCACTCCGTTTGTTCGACTACCAGGCCGCATTCCAGACCGCTGTTGAGCAGGTCAAGGGCGAGGGGCGCTATCGCGTCTTTGCCGATCTGAAGCGCGTGCGCGGCCAGTTCCCGCTGGCCAGGCGCCGCCGCGAGGACGGGTCCGAGCAGGACGTGGTGGTCTGGTGCTCGAACGACTATCTCGGCATGGGCCAGCATCCGGCGGTGCTGGAGGCCATGCAGACCGAGATCGACACGGTCGGTGCCGGGGCCGGCGGCACGCGCAACATCTCGGGCACGACCCGGTCGGCGGTCGATCTGGAGGCCGAGCTGGCCAGCTGGCACCAGAAGGAAGCAGCCCTGCTGTTCACCTCGGGCTATGTTGCCAATGAGGCGACCCTGACGACCCTGCAGCGCATCCTGCCGGGGCTGATCATCTTCTCCGACAGCCTGAACCACGCCTCGATGATCGCCGGCATCCGCAACGGTGGCTGCGAGCGGCACATCTTCGCCCACAACGACCTTGAGCATCTCGAGGCCCTGCTGGCCGCGGCCCCGGCCGGTGCGCCCAAGCTGATCGCCTTCGAGAGCGTCTATTCGATGGACGGCGACATCGCCGACCTGGCCGGGACCATCGCCCTGGCCCGCAAATACAATGCCCTGACCTATCTGGACGAGGTCCATGCGGTCGGCCTCTACGGCGCGACGGGCGCGGGCGTGGCCGAGCGCGACGGGGTGCTGGACGGGATCGACATCGTCGAATGCACCCTCGGCAAGGCCATCGGCGTCATGGGCGGCTATATCGCCGCCGATGCGGTGATCATCGATGCGGTGCGCAGCTGGGCCTCGGGCTTCATCTTCACCACCAGCCTGCCGCCGGCCCTGACGGCGGGTGCGCTCGCCTCGGTGCGCCACCTGAAGGCCCATCCGGAGCTGCGCGACGCCCATCAGGAGCGCGCCGCCACCCTCAAGGCCCGGTTCAAGGCCGCCGGCATTCCGGTGATGGATTCGGTCAGCCACATCGTGCCGGTGTTCGTCGGCAATCCGGTCCATGCCAAGATGATCTCGGACATGCTGCTGGAAGAGCACGGCGTCTATGTCCAGCCGATCAACTATCCGACCGTGCCCAAGGGCACCGAACGGCTGCGCTTCACCCCGTCTCCCAACCACACCGACGCCATGATGGACGACCTCGTCCGCGCCATGGACGCCCTGTGGACCCACTGCAATGTGGCGCG
>JBEIJS010000153.1:0-5283 GCA_040380105.1 Caulobacteraceae bacterium
CTCGGCCAGGACACCCGGCTGGTTGCGGTGGATGTGCAGAATGCGATGCGCCACGTCGACCTCGGCCAGCTGCACATTCGGCAGGTTGACGCAGAAGGTGGTGTCGCCCCGGTTCAGATAGGCGAGGAGGCGTTCGGCGGCGAACTCACCGATGGCCTCCTGGGCCTCCTCGGTTGAACCGCCGATATGGGGCGTCAGGATCACATTGGGCAAGCCGCGCAGGGGGCTGTCGAACGGGTCGGCGTTGGTGGCGGGCTCCTCGGGGAAGACGTCCACCGCTGCGCCGCCGATTCGGCCAGACCCGAGGGCCTGGGCCAGTGCCCCGACATCGACCACATGACCGCGTGACAGGTTCAGCAGCAGGGCACCCTGCTTCATGCGCGACAGCTGGGTCGCGCCGATCAGGGCGGTGTTTTCCGTGCGGCCGTCGACATGCAGACTGACCACGTCGCTTTCGGCCAGAAGGGCGTCGAGCGAGGCCATGCGACGGGCGTTGCCGAGGGCCAGCCGTTCGGTCAGGTCGTGGAAGATGACCCGCATGCCGAGGCCTTCGGCCAGAACGGACAGCTGGGAGCCGATGGCGCCATAGCCGATGATGCCGAGGGTCTTGCCGCGCAGCTCGCGCGAGCCGGTCGCGGACTTGTTCCACTGGCCACGGTGCATGGCGGCGGACTTGTCGGCCAGGTCACGCAGCAGGGCGATGGTCATGCCGACGGCCAGTTCGACCACGGAGCGGGTGTTGGAATAGGGCGCGTTGAACACGGCCACGCCCCGGCCGGCCGCGGCGTCGAGGTCGATCTGGTTGGTGCCGATGCAGAAGGCGGCCACGGCCATCAGGCGATCGGCGGCCTCCAGCACGCGGGCGCTGACCTGGGTCTTGGAGCGGACGCCCAGCACATGGACGCCGCGAACCGCCTCGATCAGGGCGTCCTCGTCCAGCGCCCCCTTGTGCGATTCGACCGAATAGCCCGCCTCCTCAAGCCGCTCGACGGCGGCGGGATGGATGTTCTCGAGCAGCAGGATGCGGATGCGTGCACGAGGGTAGGACCAGCGGCCGGCGAGGCCCTCGGCATGCAGGAACTCGTCCATCGAGGGGGCCTCGGCGTCGGCAGCGGCGACGACCCGCTCACGGCGCACGACCTCGGTGAAGGCGTGGAAACGGTCGGCAGTGCCGGCCAGCCTGACCTCGGCGTCGGTCCAGCCGTCGCCGACCATGACCACGGGACCCGGCAGGCCCAGGGTCCGCAGGGCGACGGCCTTGCCGCCGGCCTGCGACAGGGGATTGGCCTGATCCACGCCCGTGACCCGGCCTTCGGCGTCGTAGAGCAGGTCGTTGCACAGCACATGTTCCGCGGGGACGTGGAGATGGGCGGCGAGGGGGGCGATGATCTCGCGGAAACCGCCCGACAGGATGACGATCCGGCCGGCGTGCTCGCGGAAGAAGCGCAGGTTGCGGCGCACGGAGGGTGTGCCCTCGTCGAGGATGTGCGCGGCCAGTTCGGCGACTTGGTCGCGGGTCAGGGGCAGCAGGCTCAGGCGACGGTTCAGGGCCTCACCGAACGGCAGGTCGCCGGTCATGGCCTGATCGGTCAGGGCTGCGACTTCGGCGCGGATCGCTGCGGCGTCGGGGACCCCGGCCAGGGCGATGTCGGCCAGGGCCTCAAGCGTCTCGATGCGCACGAGGGTGGAATCGAAATCGAAGACATAGGTGGTCGGCTCAGCCATACGGGGACCTTGGCCGACCTTCGCAGTTGCAGCAATAAAAGAGTCGTCGGGGGTCTAGAACTTGCCGAGTTTGCGGATGCGGCTGTCGGGGCGGCGGACGTCGAGGGCCGCGGCTCCGATGGCGGCGGCGATGGTGGTCAGGGCCAGCAGGGCACCGCCTTCCTTCGCATGGCCCCGGGCGTAGGTACCGGCGTCATGGGCGTAACGCTGCGCCGTCTTGCCGTGTTTCTTCAGGGCCTTGCGCGAGGCATGCCGTGCGTCGTGAACAAGGCGCTCGCCACGATGGCGGGCGTCGCCGCCCAGATCCGCCGCGCGTTCACCGGCTTCGGACAGGCCCTGGCGGAGGGCGTGGGCCAAGCCGCCGAAGCGGTCATTCAGGGCCCCGGTGTTGATCCAGCCCCGGGGATCGATGCGACTGCGCAGACGCTCGTACCGGGTCGGGCCGCTGCGCCCGTTGAGCAACAGGGCGGCGATGCCGATCCCGGCCAGGACGGCCAGGACACCGCTGGTGATGCCGGGATGTTTGCGGATTTCCGCGAGGGCGGAGAACTGGCGGACCATGGGATAGTGAACCTCTTCAGTGCGGCCGTCTTCGCCCGGGTCGTAAAGCCCGTCTTCGTCCGGCTCCCAGGCGGAGCGCCTGTCCCGCATCAGTGACGGAGCGAACCGGGCGAAGAGTGGTTCCGCCAGACCGGGCAGGACCGAATAGAAGCTGGCGATCAGCCGGCCGCCGCCGCCGACGGTAATCTCCCGGATCGGGTGGCTGGCGCAGTAGAGGATGGTGTCGGCCACCACATGGGTCGCATAGACGGGCTGGGGATTCTGGGTCGCATAGCCGGTCAGGTTGCGGGCGTGTTTGCTGTAGGCGCTGTCGACCGCGGCCGGTTTGACGAGGCTGACGGTGATCGGGGCCTGTTCGCGCATCAGCTCCATGCGCAGGGCGTTGGTGAATCCCTTCACCGCATGTTTGGAGGCCGAATAGACGCCCTGGATCGGCAGGGGCGCGTCGGACAGGATGGAGCCGACATTGACGATGGCCCCGCCGTTGTAGCGTTTGCGCAGATGCTCCGCTGCCACCAGCGAACCGTTGACCACGCCCCAGTAGTTGGTCTCGAACAGTCGCCGCTGGTCTTCCAGGCTGGTCACGCTGATGGCCCCGTAGATCGCGACGCCGGCGTTGTTGACCCAGGTGTCGAAGCCGCCGAACAGGCGCACGCATTTTTCCGCCGCCTCCGACAGGGCGGCGTGGTCGGCGACGTCGGCGACGGCCCAGGCCGCGCGGGCGCCGGTGGCCTGCAATTCCTCGGTCAGGGCTTTCAGATCGGCTTCGCTGCGCGCGATCAGGGATACACAGGCCCCGGCCCGCGCCGCGCGGCGCGCTGTCGCCAGCCCGATGCCGGAGGTGGCACCGGTGATGACAATGGACTGCTGGTTCAGGGGCTTGAGCGTCGCTTTGGTCATGAAACCGCCGGGTCGGTGTGTTCGGATCGGGGGGCTGCAGCGGGGTTTCTACCCCGCCGGTTCCTGCTCTAGCACGCAGGTCTTATCATTCGCGACTGGTGCGCCTATCTGACGACGCTTCGCCGCCCCCGCCGCTTTCCAAGGACCGCCCGTGACCGATCAGGCGCATGACCACGCCGCCACCGCGCCCACCGATGATCTGGCCGCCGCCTTCCAGATCGAGGGCTGGCCCGTGCGCGGCCGGATCGTGCGGCTGGGCCAGACCATCGACACCATCCTGTCGGCCCATGCCTATCCCGAGCCCGTTGCGGCCCTGCTGGGCGAGGCCTGTGCGCTCGCCGCCCTCGTGGGCTCCAGCCTGAAGTTCGAGGGCCGGCTGATTGTGCAGGCGCAGGGCGACGGGCCGGTGCGTTATGTGGTCGCCGACTATGACACCAGCGGCCAGATGCGCGGCTATTGCCGGTTCGACGAGGCCGAGGTGGCGGCGGCGTCGCAGGGCTTTGCCCGGCCGGGCGCGCGCTCGCTGCTGGGGCAGGGGGTGTTCGTCATGACTCTGGATCGCGGCCCGGACTTCGAACGGACCCAGGGCATCACCCCGATCGAGGGCGAAAGCCTGTCGCTGGCGGCCGAACATTATTTCCAGCAGTCCGAACAGATTCCGACGAAGGTGCGGCTGGCCGTCGGCTCGGTGGTCACGGACGAGGGTGTCAGCTGGCGCGCCGGCGGGGCGCTGATCCAGCTGATCGCCGGCGATGAGGCGCGGGGCTCGACCGAAGAGGCCTGGGACCGTTCACGCGCCCTGTTCCAGACCCTCGCCGATGACGAACTGCTGGACCCGGCCATCACGCCCGAGACCCTGCTGTTCCGGCCGTTCCATGAGGACGGGGTGCGGCTGGAGGATGCCCGGACGCTGGTGGCCCAGTGCCGCTGTTCGCGTGAGCGGATCGCGAGCGTCCTGACCTCGTTCGACCCGGCGGAGCGGGCTGACATGGTCGAGGCGGACGGCAAGATCCGGGTGACCTGCGAATACTGCGCGACGGTCTATGATCTGGAGCCGGAAGAGGTGGTGGCGGGCTGACAGCTGACGCTTTCTCGCCTCATTGCGAACATGAACGCGCCACAACGCGGCGTCCCCGACGGCGTTCATAGAACGCGGACTACTCCTTGGTTCGGGCCATTCAGGACCCAAGAGGAGCAACTGCCATGAAGACCCTTTCCATCGGCGCCGTCTGCGCCTTCGCCACCGTTCTCGCCGCCGGTACCGCCGCCGCCCAGGAACGCCTTTCGATCAACATTGACCCGCTGCCGTCGGGTCGGCTGCCGGCCGGTGTCACCCCCCGCACCCTTCCGGGACTGCCGACGGTCTGCCGCGTTGATCCCGCTGTCGCCAGTGTCACCCTGACCAAGGGCAGCCGTCCCGGCCAGGTCAGCGTCAGCTATGAGGTCGTGAACCGGGGCCGCAGCGCCTGGACCTCGGGTGCCCGGCAGCAGAGCGTCAGCCTTCAGGCCCGCAATGCCAATACCGGCCGAGTCTACCGCAGCAACCGCGCCCTGCCGACCAGTGCCGGGGCAGGCGCATCCATGCTGAATTTCAGCTCGCCCCTGATCAGCAACGCCTTTGATGATTTCGAGTTCGGCGGCGATGTCGAGGTCGCGATCGCCTACGATCCCGACATCTACATCGACGGCAACAACTGCAACGACGACACCAGCTCGACCAACAATCAGTTCCGGGTCGAGAACGCCGAGGTCATGGCCTTCCTGCGCGGTACGACCACCAGCCGGACCTTCCGCTAAACCATAGTGACGCGTGCCATGCCGCCTCCCCGGGGCTGACCCGCGGGAGGCGGATCGCTGTCCGGCGGGTCGTCAGTAGGCCAGGGCGATGCCGTCCTTGCGCATCTCGGTCGCCGCGCCATAGGTCCAGGGGCCACGGCCATTGGCCTGACGGATCACATTCTGATAGCCGCCAAAGCCGCCGTTGGGGCCGCCGAGGACCCAGCCCAGGGCCGCCAGCTGGGCCCTGGTGGCTGCCGGGACGCCGGTTTCGAGATGCAGGACGCCGACGCCCTCGGCCGGGTGGCCGGTGGGCTCGGA
>JBEIJS010000154.1:0-5258 GCA_040380105.1 Caulobacteraceae bacterium
AGCCGAATAGTTGGCGAGCAGGAACCGCATCACCCCGATGCGAGTGCCGCTCAGCGACCCGGCGTCAAGCGCTGCGCGATAGTCGACCTTGCGCGCATCGGCCTCGACCGTGGCGGGATCCAGCGGGTCCGAGCCGGCGATGACGGTCAGGACGATGGCGGCATCCTCGACGGTCGTGGTGATGGGCCCGGCGGTGTCCTGCGAATGGCTGATGGGCACGATATGGGTGCGCGACACGAGACCCACGGTCGGCTTGAACCCGACCACGCCATTGACCGAGGCCGGACAGACGATCGAGCCGTTGGTCTCGGTGCCGATCGCGGCCGGTGCCAGACCCATGGCGACCGCCGTCGCGCTGCCTGCGGATGAACCACAGGGGGTCCGCGTCGGGTCATAGGGGTTCAGCGCCTGCCCCCCGACAGCGCTCCAGCCGCTGATCGAATTGGTCGACCGGATATTGGCCCATTCGGACAGATTGGCCTTGCCGAGTATGACGGCCCCGGCCTCTCGCAGGCGGGTGACCAGCGGGGCGTCGCGGCCCGGCGCATTGTCGACAAGCGCCAGCGAGCCGGCGGTCGTCGGCATGTCGGCGGTCTCGATATTGTCCTTGAGGAGGATCGGCAGGCCACCAAGCAGGCCACCCGGGCTCGGCAGCGGCTGGTCTCCGAGCAAGGCAGGGTTGACCGCGATGACGGCGTTGAAGGGCTCCGGCCCGACATTGTCGACGCTCTGGATCAGCGCCAGGGAGCCCTCCAGCGCGCCCGTGGCCGGGAAATGCCCGTCCACAATCGCCGCGACGGTCGGCGGCTGGAAGATCCGGCCGCCGTCCTCACCGGGCAGGGTCCAGCTTCCGTCGCCGTTGGGCGTGGCACAGCCACCGAGTGACAGCGCCGCAAGCGCCGCCGCGATCAGTCCTGCGCGGCGGGTGCCCTTGAACCGATCGTGCGATCCAGGAAGTCGAGATAGGTTCGCCATTGCTGCAGCTGCCTTTCGTTGCCACGCACACCGTGGCGCTGGCCGGGATAGAGCATCATCTCGAACGGCACGCTGCGGCTCTGCAGGCCGTCGATGATGCGGGTGGCGTTTTCGAAAATGACATTGTCGTCAGCCATGCCGTGAAGCAGCAGAAGCCGGCCCGTCAGCTGGTCCAGCTGGTCGAGGACGTCGGAGGCGGCATAGCCTTCGGGATTGCCCTCGGGCGTCGACATGAAGCGTTCGGTATAGTGGGTGTCGTAGAGGCTCCAGTCGGTGACCGGGGCCCCGGAAATGGCCGAGGTCAGGCCCATCGCCGGCTCGGTCAGCATGTGCAGGGTCATGAAGCCGCCGTAGCTCCAGCCCATGGCGGAGATACGATCGTCTGCAACAAATGGCAGTGACCTCAGATAGTTGATGGCCAATACCTGATCTTCAATCTCAGGCTGGCCCATGCGCAGATACAGGGCCTGTTTGAAGGCCGCCGAGCGATCGCCCTCGCCACGATTGTCGAGCCGGAAGACGATATATCCAGCCTCGGTCAACAGTTGATTGGTCGCCCCCTGCCAGCTGCGGCGGACGCCGCCGCCCGAGGGGCCGCCATAGACCTGCATGACCACCGGATACTGTTTCGAGGGATCGAAGCCCGGCGGTGTGGTCATTTGCCAGACCAGGGTCTCGCCGTGGCTTTCCAGCGTGCCGAAGGTCACCTCACCGCGGCGTGAGACATAGGGATAGATCGGATGGTCCGCGTCGAGCCGGTTCTCCTCGATCCACCGCACGAAGGTCCCGTCGGCGCGATAGAGGGCCGACTGCGCCGGCGTCTTCAGGTCAGTGTAGTTGCCGACATAGGCCGTGCCCGTCCGGTTCATGGACGCGCCCCACCAGCCGCCGCCCGGCGTCACCGCCACGGGCGTCACGGTCCGGCGCAGGCTGGCGCGGAACATCTGCTGTTCGATCGGCAGCTCCGCCCCGTCACGCATCGAGGCGGTGAAGAAGACCTCGCCCGTGCGCTGGTTGACCCCGTTCAGGGTCTTGACCGGCCAGTCGCCCGAGGTGATCGCCCGGATGCGGCTGCCGTCGCGGTTGTAGAGATAGAGGTGCCGCCAGCCGGTCTCTTCCGACGACCAGATGAAGTTGCCGTTTTCGAGGGTCTTGAAGTCTTCGGTCAGCGGCACCCAGGCGTCCGAGGTCCGCGTCAGGATGACCCGCGAGACTCCCGTCGCCGGGTCGACGATCAGCAGGTCCAGCGTCTTCTGGTCGCGCGACTGGCGCTGGACATAGAGGGTGCGGCCGTCGGCGGACCAGTCCACGCGGGCCAGATAGATGTCGGGGTTGGAGCCCAGATCGACCTTGGTCCGCTGGCCGGATTCCCGGTCATGCACATACAGTTCAACCACGGCATTGGGCCGACCGGCGCGCGGATCGCGCTGCTCGATCACACTGGCCCCGCCCCCGGTGATGTCGAGCCGCGGGATAATGTCGACGGTGCTCTCGTCGGTGCGTTGCAGGGCGATCCGGCGCTCGTCCGGGCTCCACCAGTAGCCGGTGTCGCGGTTCATCTCCTCCTGGGCGATGAACTCGGCCGTAGCCCAGGTGATGAGGCCCTCGCCGTCAGTCGTCACGGCCGTCTCGCGATTGCCGTTCAGGTCCAGCACGACCAGGTCCTGATCGCGCACGAAGGAGACGAAATTGCCCCGGGGCGAGACCTTGGCGTCGATCTCGTCGGCCGCGGTCTCGGTCAGGCGGCGCACCGCCCCGCCCGCACGCTCCGCGAGGAAGATGTCCCCTTCCAGCGGAGCGAGGATGTAGCGGCCCTGCTGGTCCCACGCGTATTCGACCACGCCGCGCTGGCTGATCCGCATCCGCTCGCGCCGGGCCTTCTCGGCCTCCGACAGCTCGCCCGCGTCGGGCACCAGCGCGCGGGCGTCGATCAGCTTGAACGGCTCGCCCTCACCGGTCGGCGCGGCCCACAGGTCCAGCACGTCGACGTCGTCTTCCCGCGAGCGCAGGAAGGCCACCAGCTCACCATCCGGCGACAGGCTGACACCCCGCGCCACCGGCCCGGCCAGTGACGGATTGGCGAACACCCGCTCGGGCGTCAGGACCGCAGGATCTGCGGCTTGCGCCATCACGGCGGAGAACGGCGAAAGCGCCGCGAGGAAAAGGGTGGAGGCAAGGAGTTTGTTGCGCATGGGGCGGACGCTAGCGGTCGTTTCGGCCGGCGTCATCCCCCATGCGGCAAACGCGACATCCGCATCCCTTCCCCCCTCGCCTCTCACCCCCTAAGAAGCGCGCAATGACCGACTTCGCTGCCTCCACGCCGCCCGCGAAATCCGCCGCCTTCCATGAGCTGGAAGTGCTGTGGGTGCGTCACTGGACCGACCAGCTGTTCAGCTTCGCCATCGCCCGCCCCGAGGATTTCCGTTTCCGCTCCGGCGAGTTCGTGATGATCGGCCTGCCGGGCGCCGACGGCGGCAAGCCGGTCCTGCGCGCCTATTCCATCGCCAGCCCCGGCTGGGCCGAGGAGCTGGAGTTCCTGTCGATCAAGGTGCCCGACGGCCCCCTGACCTCGCGCCTGCAGAAGATCCAGCCGGGCGACACCGTCCTGATGGGCAAGAAGCCGACCGGCACCCTGGTGCTGGACGCCCTGACCGGCGGCGAGCGGCTTTGGCTGATCGGGACCGGCACCGGCCTGGCCCCCTGGCTCAGCGTGGCCCGCGATCCCGACACCTACAGCCGGTTCGGCCATGTCGTCGTCTGCCACACGGTGCGCCATGTCGCTGACCTGACCTACCGCGACTTCCTGACCGCCGGCATCCAGGACGATCCCCTGATCGGCGAGGAGGCCAGGGCCCAGCTGACCTACTATCCCACCGTCACCCGCGAGCCGTTCGAACACGCCGGCCGGATCACGGAGCGGATCAGTTCAGGGGCCCTGTTCGAGGACCTCGGCCTGCCGCACGGCTTTTCGCCCGACCGCGACCGGGTCATGCTGTGCGGATCCATGGCCATGATCAAGGAAACCGCCGAACTGCTGGAAGGCTTCGGCATGAAGGAAGGCTCGAACGCCGAGCCGGGCGACTATGTGCTGGAGCGCGCCTTTGTCGGATAGCGTCACGATCGATCCGCGGACCGCGCCGGAAGACTGCGCCTCCATGGCCGAGGTGCGTCAGGGCGTCGACGCCCTGGACCGGGCCCTCGTCCTGCTGCTGGCCGAACGCCAGCGCTATATGGACGCCGCCGCCCGCATCAAGCCGGACCGGTCGGTGGTGCATGACGACGCCCGCATCGAGGATGTGGTCGCCAAGGTGCTGGCCGCCGCCGGTCCAGCGGGCCTGTCGCCCGCCATCGCCGAGCCGGTGTGGCGCACCCTGATCGACCGCTGCATCGCGCATGAGTTCGAGACGTTCGACCGGACGCGCGGCTAGCGTCTCCCCGCCCGCCTCAGCCCTTCAGCGACCGCAGCATGAGCTCGTGCCGATAGGCCGCCACATCGCCCAGGGCGATCTGCAGCGCGTTCCTGACCCGGTCCAGCAGCGGCGGAGCCGAGGCCTTGTCCGACGCCTCGGCCGACTGGCAGGCCGACGCCAGCGTGTCAGCGCCGATGCCGGCCGCCGCCCCCCGGATGGTGTGGACGGCGTCGCGCCAGCCGTCGTCGCGGACGTCCAGCAGCGGTGACCACATCGCCGCCTGCTGGGTGAAGAGGTCCAGCACCTCTTCCGTGATCGCGTCGTCGCCGGCGGTCATCCGCTCCAGAACGGTGAAGTCGACCGCGCCGGACAGGTCACGTCGCGCCATCAGCCGGCCGTCTCCTCACCCTTGGCCAGCCGCGAGTTCCAGGCGGACCAGGCGAAATAGATCACCAGGCCGGCGAGGTTCCAGTAGAGGAAATAGAGCTGGGTCGAGGGCCGCAGGCTGAAGAAGAAGATCACACATCCGACGATGGTGATCGCTCCCACCAGCCACCAGAGCGGCGCCTTGAAGACGCGCGGGCGGTGCGGATCGCGGATGCGCAGCACGATCAGGCAGACCCCGACCGCCGCGAAGGCCGCCAGGGTTCCGGCATTGGCCAGTGAGGCCAGTTCGTCCAGCCGCATGACCCCGGCGAGGCCCGCGACCACGATGGCGGTGAAGATGGTCACCACCGCCGGCACGCCGCGCGAGGAGACCCGGGCCAGACGACGCGGCAGCAGGCCGTCGCGGGCCATGCCGAGGAAGATGCGGCTCTGGCCGAACAGGAAGGCCAGCAGAACGGTCGGCAGGGCGACCACGGCCGAGACCGC
>JBEIJS010000155.1:0-5257 GCA_040380105.1 Caulobacteraceae bacterium
CCCATGGCCGCCTCGTTCAGGCGAATCTCCCGGGTCGCGCTGAGGCCGTCCATGACCGGCATCTGCATGTCCATCAGTATGATGTCGAAGTCACGGTCGCGGCAGGCCTGGACAGCCTCGGCACCATTCTCGACCGAGGTCAGTTCCGTGTTCTCCCCGGTCAGGATCATCTCCACCAACTTGCGGTTGACCGGATGATCATCGGCCAGCAGTACGCGGACGATGGGAGGCTCTTCACAGGCCGGTTCGAGGGCCAGGCCGGGCACTGCGACCGGCGCTTCTGCGGGGCTGAAGGGGATGGTGAGGATGAATGCCGAGCCACCGCCGGGTTCGCTTTCGCAGTCCAGATCGCCGCCCATCATCTCCGCCAGCTGTCGGGAGATGGCCAGCCCAAGGCCGGAGCCCCCGAAGCGGCGTGTGATGGCGCCGTCGGCCTGTTCGAAGCGGCTGAACAGACGCTCGCGCGTCTTGCTGTCGAAGCCGATGCCGGTGTCCTCGATCGAGAAGCGAAGCGTCGGTGTCCTGTCCCGGTCCGGCCCGGGCGCGACGGTCAGGCTGACGAATCCGGTCTGGGTGAATTTGACCGCATTGGACACAAGGTTGGTGAGGATCTGTTTGACCCGCACGACGTCGCCGAGGATCCATCGGTCCGTTTGATCATCGATCTCGACGAAGAATTGCAGGCCCTTGGCCTCTGCAGAGCTCTCATGGAGTTGGGCTGCCTCACGGACGGCCCGGCCGAGATGGAAGGGCTCACTGGCCAGCTCCAGACGTCCCGATTCGACCCGGGCGAGGTCGAGAATGTCGCTGAGCAGCGCCTGCAGCGTTCTGCCGGAGGACTGGATCAGCTCCAGCATCTCAGCCTGCTGGACCGAGAGGGGGGTTTTGGCCAGGACCTGGGCCAGACCGATGACGCCGTTGAGGGGCGTGCGGATCTCGTGGCTCATATTGGCGAGGAACTGGCTCTTCGCACTGTTTGCCGACTGGGCGATATCGCGTGCCTCGGACAGGGCCCGGGCATCGTTCTTCAGGTCGGTGATGTCGGTGCAGACGGTGACGATGCCGCCGGCTGACGTACGACGGTCAGAGATCCTGAGCCAACGGTCGTCCGTGGTCCGCTGTTCGATGGTCGTCGTGAGGGCCCGGCGCGAGTCGAGCCGCTCCTGGATCCATTCCGCCTGACGTCCCCGTGCGTCGGTGTAGAGATCCTCATCGAGACCGATCTGGATGATTTCGCGGAACGTCATGCCGGCCTTCAGCTTCGACGTCAGTTCCGGGTTGGCCTCGGCATAGCGCTGGTTCCAGAGAACCAGCCGATCTTCCGCATCATAGAAGGCCATGCCGTCCGGCATGGCGTCCAGTGCCTGGCGCAAACGCTTCAAGGCCGCTGAATGCGTGACCCAGGTTGTCCAGCCGATCATGGCGGCGACGCCGACAATGGCCAGAACCATCGCCACGATGACGCTTGTCATGACTCCGCTGGATACGGTCGGGCCGGCGTCAGCCATGGTCTGCGGTTTGACCACCAACCCGCTCATGGCCGTCAGGTGCAGAAAGGCCATCGCGATCGATCCGAAGACCGCTGTGGCCACCCTGCGCGGAAGACCCAGGCCAAACACCAGGCCGCCGCCGACGAGGGCGATCGTCAATGCGCCGGAGACTGCCAGGAGAGCCAGGCTCGGCTCCCAGCTGATTGTCCCGGCGAGGCCAAGGCCTGAGATGCCAAGGAAATGCATTCCGGCGACGCCGCCAAAGGCAACAAGGGCTGCGCCGGCGCGGCAGGACCGGGTCGGGCGGATCATGACAGCCACGGCGGCCAGGCTGAAGGCGCCAAGGGCCAGCACGAACGACCCGACCGTCGGCCAGACGGCGTAGCGGAGTTCCTGTCCCGGCTGGTAGCCGTTCAAGGCGACAAAATGGGCCGCGAAGACTGTCAGTCCAGAGATCAAGGCTGCGAGGGCAATGCGCGTTTGCCGTCGGGCGGCGGTCTGCTGCCAGGCGGTAACCAGCAGATTGATCGCGGTCGCGAGCCCCAGGACGCAGATTACGCCGGCAGCCAGAAGCCAGCGGTAATCATGTTCGGTCGTGATGGAATACAGGATGTGGTCCAAAACGCCCCCCTTCACGACCCATCCTGGCACCAAAGGGGTGAAGAAACCGTGGTCAGGGAAAGGGCTTTGGTCAGGTCGCGATCACGACTTCGAAGGTGCGGCCCATGACCTTGACCGGGTTGACCTGACGGTCGCCGCGCCGCACTTCGAAATGCAGATGCGGGCCTGTCGAACGGCCGGTTGAGCCGACGAGCCCGATGCCTTCACCGGTTCCGACCCCATCGCCTGACGCCACGTCTACGCGGCTGAGGTGTCCGTATAGGGTGGTCATGCCGTTGGGGTGGCGAATCTCGACAAAGCGCCCGTAGCCGGCGGGGTCATAGCCGGTGCGCAGGACCGAACCCTCTGCGGCGGCAAAAACGCCGGTCCCCAGGGGGGCGGCGATGTCGACGCCCTCGTGATTGCGCGCAACGTTTCCGGGCAAGCGGCGCAGGCCGAAGGGCGAGTTGATGGCATGATGCCGAACAGGCATCCCGAAGGTGATGAGCCGCCGGACGGGCCCGGCCGGCTCGGTGACGGCGGCCAGCGGTGGTGCCTCCGGCGCGGCGAGTGTTTCGACCGGGGCGCCGTCACGGGGGCTCGTCAGGGGCGCGGCGGCCATGGCCAGCACAGCCACACCGGCGAGGCTGACGGCCTGGCCAGACTGGATGAGAAAGGACCGGGCGGTCGGTAACAGGCGTCGCATGGCAGCGGCAGATCCGTCTTCGGCTCAAGGAGCGGGAGGGGCACCGGCGGCCGCAAGAAGCGACACACTGCGACCAGCGACCGTAAGCCGGCCGTTCTAAGGGTCGATGGGGCAGCTTTGGGGCAGGCGGGGCGGCAGGACGTCGCACCCGGGCAACAAAAAAGGGCGCGCGACCCGAGGCCGCGCGCCCTCTTCTGACGGTCTGTAAGCCTTACGGCAGCGGCATGCGGAAGGTCACCGCACCCACATGGCTGTCGGCGCTGTCGCCGAAGCGACCACGGTAGCCCAGGGTCATTTTCATCGGTCCCACGTCGGCCTCGATACCGGCCGAGGCGATCATCGAACCGCCGAACGGGTCGTCGATCTCGCGGGCGAGGATCTGGGCCGGGTTGGCGGCGATCCCGGTGCGCACGGCGTCACTGTTGTCAGCGAAGCTGTCGCGATAACCACCCTCGACGAAGAAGCTCATGCCCTCGTCGCCACCTTCGGCCCGCAGCGAGATCTCGCCGCTGGCGGCCTGGACCGTGCGGTCCTGGTAGCTGTACTGGGCCGCCGGACCCTGTTCGATATAGCCGTTGACGTCGGTCGAACCCCAGTTGAGCGCGACCCGCGGCGACAGGGCGATACCGCCCATGTTCATCCAGACGCCGCCCTGAGCGCGGGCACCGATGCTGCTGCCGGTAGTCTCGCCGGTATGGACGACCGGTGCCAGCGAGGTGAGGCGGGTGATGTCGTCATAGTGATCGATCGAGCCGCCCACCGTGGCGTTGATGAAGGTCTCGCCCGAGCGCCAGCCGCCGTAGAGGTCGAAGGCATAGGTCTTGACGTCGAACGTCATGGCTCCCGCCTCGACGTCGGCGGTGTGCAAGGTCCCGGCGAAGCCGAAGCGCGCGCTCGGCGACATGACATGGTCCACTCCGACCCTGAAGCCGTAGCCGGTGGTGTCAGAGGCGGCCACGGAGCCACGGGCATCGGTCTCAACGCTGCCGGCGATGGCACCGAAGGTCAGGTTGGTTCCGGCCTGCCAGGCGGCACGTCCGGACATGCCTTCGCTGGCGAGGTCGAGCAGGTCCTCGCGCTGGCGGAAGGCGGTTTCTGCCTGAACGGTCGATTGGGCACCGATGTCGCCATAGTAGAGATAGTCATTGGCCAGTTGGGCGATCAGCTGGTGGCCGGCGGCGGTCGGGTGGACGCTATCCCAGAACAGATAGGTGTTGGGCGTTGCGCAGACCGTGACCCCGTTGAAGCAGGCATCGGTGACATTGGTCAGGCCGAAGGCTCCCGGATTTGCGGTCAGGGTCGTGCCGATCTTGAAGATATCGAACAGGATGATGTTGGTGCCCGGGCGGGCAGCAGCCGTCGTCATCATTGCGCTGAGCAGGGCGCTGTTGAACGAGGTACCGGCAAACTCGGCCAGCGGAGCAGCGGCGGTGCCACGGAAGGCCGGCGCGCTTCCCAGGCTCGGAATGTTGCCGACCAGGATCGTACCGGCACCGGCGGCTGCAATGCTGTTGACCAGGAAGGCCATGTCAGCCACGGCCGCTGTGACGACGGGCGTGATGGCACCGGTCGGGTTCGACGAGGCGCCGGCGGCCGGCAGGCCCTGGAAGATGTTGTTGGCACCGCCGAGGATGCTGACCAGATCGGTCGAGCGGAAGGTGCCGCCCGCGCCTGTGTAGGCCAGCAGCTGATTACGCATGCCGAGCGGCAAGGCCTGGGTGTCGGTGCGGGCGCCGCCGAAGGCGTAGTTGATGCTGCCGGTGACGGAAGCGCCGGCGGCATAGCGGCCTGCGGTAAAGCCCAGCCGCTCGGTGAACACGGCACCGTTCGAGAACCGGCCCTGGAAATTGGGCGCGCCGGGGGAGGCACCGCCGGTTGCGGCAAACAGGTTGCCGTTGTCACTCAGGCTGTCGCCGAAAACGACCAGGCGACTGTAGCTCTGGGCGCTGGCAGCAGAAGCGATGGTGCCGGCTGCGGCGACCGTCAGGGCAGCAAGCGCAGCATGGCGCAGAAAACGAGACATCGATGATCCTCCCTCGGCCGTCATCATGCGACCGTTGTGTACATTGTGCGCCCGTTTCGCACGCGCGCAAGATGCCGCGAGGTAAGGTTTTAATGCAAGGTTCGGAACCGCAGCGTTCCGGCCACACTGCGAAGGCCGTGCAACGCCTCGGGATCATAGTCGCGATCGACGTCTGTGATCACATAGCCGGTGCGTTCGTCGGTCTTCAGATGCTGGCCCAGGATGTTCAGTCCGGCGGCCGCGAGCGCCCGGTTCAACTCGGCCAGGACACCCGGCTGGTTGCGGTGGATGTGCAGAATGCGATGCGCCCCGTCGACCTCGGCCAGCTGCACATTCGGCAGGTTGACGCAGAAGGTGGTGTCGCCCCGGTTCAGATAGGCGAGGAGGCGTTCGGCGGCGAACTCACCGATGGCCTCCTGGGCCTCCTCGTTCGAACCG
>JBEIJS010000156.1:0-5191 GCA_040380105.1 Caulobacteraceae bacterium
TACCACAGCCCTGCCGCCCGGCCCCCGGAAGCCCACTGACCCGACTTCAGCCGACCCGGACGCCCTTGGCGCAGCCAAACCCGGGCGCGGCATAGAACCGGACGGCCTTTTGCAGGTCCGTCGCTTTCCAGGTGCGACAATTGGCAAGGCCGGAGGGTGACACCGGCTGCAACACCTCGTTAATCGATGCGGTGCAACCTCGACCGGGTAATTTACCGGAAGACTCGCCATGTCGACCATCCAGACGTCCAGCTATCGCCGCCCGCGCGACCATTTCGAGCCGCAGGATATCGACCCGCAAGACCAGCGGCGCCTGCGCGGCCTGCTGGAGCAGATTGATTATTCGGCCTTCGTCGCCAATCGCGAAGTTATCGGCCAGATGATTCCGAAACTGGATGCGGCCATGTTTCACAAGCTGGCCGTGCTGACAGCGACGGCCCGTGCGAAATGGGCCGTTGAAAGCCTTCGCCAGTCGGAATCCGGTGCCCCCTCGACGCCCGACCAGATCGCACGACTGGCCGCAGCGCGGATCGCCTATGAAGAGCTGGGCGAGGCCTATGAGGCCCTGCGCCGGATGGTCGAGCGCGGCTATATCACAGTCCGCTATCAGACGAGCTGAGGCCGGGTCACAATCCGGGCTGTGATTTCGGTCGCAGCACCGGCGGCGGCAGCCGGCCTCTCAGCCGGCCGCCCGCGTCAACAGCCATCCACCCAGCGCGAGCACCGTCAGCGCTGCAAGGGCGATTCCCGCATACAGCAGAGTCCGGTTGACCGGTCCGGACCCGGTGTCGACCGGCGGCTCGGGGTGCGTGACGCGGTCCGCTGTGACCGCAACCGGTTGCGCCGGCGCGGTCGGGCGAACCGGCTCCGGCGGATTCCCTGCGTCCGGCTCGACCACCGGCACAGGATCGGCCTTCAGACCGGGCGAGGCGGTGGCAGCGGTCCGGGTCGCGCCGGGAATCAACGAGCCGCTCAGGACTCCTGGCGACAGCTGCATCGGCCCCGGTCCGGGCTGGGGGACGCCGCTTCGGGGAAGCGGGCCGGCGCGGAAGACGGTCGCGGGTGGACGGCCCCAGACCATGGGCCTGCGAAAGGGCTCGGGGGTGCCGTTGAGCGGCTTGTCAGTGTCGGTGGGCATCAAAACTCCGGCGTCGATTGAGGCGCGCTACATCAAATGCACAGAGGGGCCAAGCTGTTCGTCGATCCGGCGCCTTGCGGGACCCGACGCCGGGCAACTCAGTTTTTCAGCCGGTAGCCGGTGCGGAACATCCAGCCGACGATGGCCAGACAGACGAGCAGAAAGCCCAGGGTCGCGGCGAGGCTGATCCCGATGCCCACATCGCCTGATCCATAGAAGGTCCAGCGGAAGCCCGAGATCAGATAGACCACCGGATTGAACAGGGTGATGGTGCGCCAGACCGGGGGCAGCATGTCGATCGAATAGAAGGAGCCGCCGAGGAAGGTCAGGGGTGTGACCACCAGCATGGGAATCATCTGCAGCTGTTCGAAGCCGTTGGCCCAGATGCCGATAATGAAGCCGAAGAGGCTGAAGGTGGTCGCGACCAGGATCAGGAAGGCCAGCATCTCGAGTGGATGCAGGATCCGCAGGGGTACGAACAGGGCCGCCGTCGCCAGGATGATCAGGCCCAGCACCGCCGATTTTGTCGCCGCCGCGCCGACATAGGCGAGGACGATCTCGAACGGACTCACCGGGGCGGACAGCAGCTCGTAGATGGTGCCGGTGAATTTCGGGAAATAGATGCCGAAGGAGGCGTTGAAGATCGACTGGGTGAACAGGCTGAGCATGATCAGGCCGGGCACGATGAAGGCGCCGTAGGCGATGCCGTCGATCTCGGTCATCCGGCTGCCGATCGCCGAGCCGAAGACGACGAAATACAGGGATGTGGTGATCACCGGCGTGACCAGGGACTGCCAGACGGTCCGCAGGGCGCGCGCCATCTCGAACCGGTAGATGGCCCAGACGCCATAACCGTTGAATGTCATGCTCATGCCGCCGCTCCCGTCGTCCTGTCGCCGTGAACCAGGCTGACGAAGATGTCCTCCAGCGAGCTCTGGCTGGTGTGCAGGTCCTTGAAGGCGATGCCGAGGTCAGACAGCCTGCGCAGCAGGGACGGCACACCCGTATTCTCGAGGTTGGAGTCGAAGACGTATTCCAGCTCATTGCCGTCCGCCCTGAGCGTCAGCGACCATTCGGCCAGGTCCGGCGGGATCGCGCCCAGGGGCTCCTGCAGGTTCAGTGTCAGGGTCTTCCTGCCCAGCTTCTTCATCAGGGCTGCGGTCTGTTCGACGAGGATCAGCTCGCCCTTCAGGATCACCCCGACCCGGTCGGCCATCTCTTCGGCCTCCTCGATATAGTGGGTGGTCAGGATGATGGTGACGCCCTTGTCGCGCAGGCTGCGGACCAGGTTCCACATGTCGCGGCGCAGCTCGACATCGACCCCGGCGGTCGGCTCATCGAGGAACAGGATGTCGGGCTCGTGGCTCAGGGCCTTGGCGATCATCACCCGGCGCTTCATCCCGCCGGACAGGGTCATGATCCTGTCGTTGCGCTTGTCCCAGAGCGACAGGTCGCGCAGCGTCTTTTCGATGTGTCCCGGGTCCGGAGCCTTGCCGAACAGGCCGCGGCTGAAGGTTACTGTGGCCAGGACGGTTTCGAAGGCGTCCGTGGTCAGCTCCTGGGGCACCAGGCCGATCTTCGACCGCGCCGCCCGATAGTCTTTCCGGATGTCATGGCCGTCGGCAGTGACCGTGCCGGTCGTCGGGGTGACGATGCCGCAGACGATGGAGATCAGCGTCGTCTTGCCCGCACCATTGGGGCCCAGCAGGGCGAAGATCTCGCCCTTGCCGATCGTCAGGTCGGTGGCCTTCAGGGCCTGCAGCCCCGATTTGTAGGTCTTGGTCAGACCCTTGATGGAAACAACCGGCTGCATAGGCACCCTCCCGAGATGACGGCAGATATGCGTCCGGGTGTCGCACCTCAAGGGCCGTCGATGCGGGAGAGCCCGGGCGGGTGTCATCGCCTCCGGCCTGTTTTCCGCTATACAGGTCGCGGGTCCGCCGCGATCGGATGGCCGTGCGACCGGAATCCGCCGGGCCGGCGCGTCCGTCCGGAACCGTTACCGTAACTGCCCGTTCAACCCCCCTGTCGGAGACCGCCCCATGCAGATGAGAAACCTCGCCGCCGCCCTGGTTGTCACGGCAGCCCTGCCGTTGTCGGCATGCGTCACGGCCCCGGGGCCCGATGAAGTCCGCGCGCCGGCGCCGACCCGGGCCGTTGATCTGGACCGCTTCTATTCGGGTCGCTGGCTGGAGATCGCGCGCCTGCCGATGAGTCTGACGGACGGATGCGTGGCCGGTGCCACCAACTATGTCGTCGTCAATCCGACCCGGGTGGATGTCCGCGACACCTGCCAGGTGGATACGCCGCAGGGCCGTGAAAAGGCGATCGGGGGCCGGGGAGAGGTGCTGGACCCGGGCATGAACGCCAAGCTGCGGGTGCGCTACGTCGGTGGCCTGGTCACCTGGGATTACTGGGTGCTGGATCGCGCGGATGACTACAGCTGGTTCATCTCTGCCGATCCGACGTTCGAGAAGCTCTGGATCTACACGCGCGAGGTTCCGGATGCAGCGGAACGCCAGGCCCTCGTCGCGCGCGCTGCGGCGCTGGGTTATGACGTCAGCCGTCTGGAATTCCCCGAATTCTGATCCGCTTCTTCAAGGCCGCCCCATGATCCGTCCGAGAGTCTTCCTCGCCGCCTCCCTGATGGTGTTTGCGCTCGCGGCCTGCGGAGGCCGTGACGCGCTGGATCCCTCGGCGGGCTTTGGGCCGGACCCGACCCTTCCGCCGCCCCAGCTGTCGCTGTTCCCGCGGGTCAATGTGGCCGAGGCGGTGGGGTGGCCGCAGGGGCGTATGCCGACGCCGGCCCGGGGCTTCCGGGTGCAGGCGTTCGCTTCCGGTCTGGATCATCCGCGCTGGCTCTATCGCCTGCCCAATGGCGACATCCTGGTCGCCGAGAGCAATGCACCGCCGAAGCCGGAAGGCCGGTCGGGGGGGCTTCGCGGCTGGGTCGAGGGGCTGGTCATGAAACGGGCGGGAGCCCGGGCGCCCAGTGCTGACCGCATCACCTTGCTGCGTGACGCCGACGGGGACGGCGAAGCCGAGACGCGCACGGTGTTTCTTGAAAACCTGAGGTCGCCGTTCGGCATGGCGCTGGTCGGGCAGACGCTTTACGTCGCCAATGCCGACGCCGTGGTCGCCTTCCCCTACCAGACGGGTCAGACGCAGATCACTGCGGCCGGGCGGACGCTCGCGGCCTTGCCGGCGGGCCGGAACCACCACTGGACCAAGAGCCTGATCGCCAGCCCGGACGGGAGGCGGCTGTATGTCGGGGTGGGATCCAATTCGAACATCGCCGAGCACGGCATGGCCGAGGAGGAAGGTCGCGCGGCCATCCATGAGATCGACATCGCCACCGGTGCGGGCCGCATCTTTGCGTCCGGCCTGCGCAATCCCGTCGGCCTGGCCTGGCAGCCGGACAGCGGCAAGCTCTGGGTCGCCGTGAATGAGCGCGATGAACTGGGCCATGATCTGGTGCCCGACTACATGACCTCGGTGACCCCGGACGGCTTCTATGGCTGGCCCTGGAGCTACTTTGGCCAGATCGTCGATGCGCGGGTCGACCCGGCAAATCCGCAGATGGTCGCCCGGGCGCTGCGGCCCGACTACGCCCTGGGTGCGCATACGGCATCGCTGGGATTGACCTTCGGCGAGGGCGGGCTGTTTGCCGCCCGTTATCGCGGCGGGGCCTTCGTGGGTCAGCACGGCTCTTGGAATCGCACGCCGCGCAATGGCTATCGGGTGATCTTTGTGCCGTTCGCGGGCGGGGTTCCGTCAGGGCCACCCGAAGACATTCTGGCCGGCTTCCTCAACGAAGAGGGTCAGGCGATGGGCCGGCCGGTCGGTGTGCAGTTTGACCGCGCGGGAGCGCTGCTGGTGGCGGACGACGTCGGCAATGTGATCTGGCGGGTGTCGCCTGCCGCCTGACGGTCAACAATGAAAACCCCGGCGGATCACTCCGCCGGGGTCTGTCTTCAGGCGCACTGCCGTTTCAGGCCCGCTCAAATCCGGGCGGACGGCTTCAGAAGCTGGCGACTTCCGAGATCGAAAGGA
>JBEIJS010000157.1:0-5150 GCA_040380105.1 Caulobacteraceae bacterium
CCGCGCGGCTTCGGCGGCTGGGACCAGACCCCCACGATCTCATGGCCCGAGGCGATGAGCTCGGCCAGGGACGGCACGGCGAATTCGGGGGTACCCATGAAGGCGAGGCGCATCCGCGCGCTTTGCCCTATGCGCGGGGCGGGGACAAGGCGAGGGGCGGGAGGGGGCGGCTTTCAGGTGGTGCGGCGAGGTCTGGTGTCGACTGACGTCACCCCCGTTTCTCATCCATCCGTAATGAGAGTCGTTTCGAGGGGCGGACCTGGCTTGTCAGCCTCCATCCGTGAATTGCTCGCGCCATGCCCGTAGTCCAAGCCAGACCCCCGCCAACACAAGCGGGGTTAGCAAGCCCGCGCCGAGCGTGGCGTCGAATTGGGTCCAAACGCGCTCCAGCCCCTTCAGAGGTAACAGGAGCAGGCCGACGGCATAATAGGCGATAGCCACTGTCGAAAGACCTTCGACTGCCTGTTGCAGCCTCAGCTGAGCACCGGCACGGCGGTCCATCGACGCCAGCAGGGCGGCGCTGGTCGCTTCGGCGGCGACTTCGACGCGGGTGTTGAGCATCTGTGTCATGCGGGCGATCCGGGCGATGGCTGCACGCTGCCGTTCCGCGACCGCGTCGCAGGTCCGCATCGCCGGGTCCAGGCGACGCTGCATGAACTCGCCCAGCGTCAGGAGACCCTCGAGGTGCTGTTCGCGCAGCCGCTCGATCCGTTCGCGAACAAGGCGGTGATAGGCCGCGGCGGCGTCGAAGCGAAAATTCGTACGACTGATCAGCGCCTCGGTTTCGCCGGCAACAGCCGCCAGTCGATCCAGCAAAAGCCGGTCTGCATCTGGATCGGCATCCTCGGCGAGTTGATGAGCGAGGTCCGCCGCCGTGGCCTCGATGCAAGAGAGCACCGAGGCGGACTCCCCTGCAACGGGAAAGGCAAGAAGAGCCATCAGACGATAGGTTTCGACCTCCAGCAGGGTCTGAACAAGTCGCCCGGTCAGGGCACCGTCGCCGACGTCGTCGGCCAACAGCAGAAACCTCGTCATGCCTTCCGCATCGGCCCGGAAATCAGTCAGAACAATGGTGTCGCTGTCGACCAGTCGGCCACCGGTGACCCCGACGGCAAACAGAGCCGTGGCGGCAGTCACATCTGTATGGCTCCACACCTCCAGCCTCGTCGCGACCAGCACGTCACCGGGCCAGGCTCCGAGCCAGTCAATCGGCACCATATCGAGAGCGGTCTCGGCGAAGGGGGCTTTGCCTGCGGGCGAGCGGAAGAAGGTCCAGGTCGAAAACTCGGTGTGGCGCTCCCATCGCAGACGCCATGTCCCGGCTTCAAGGCCACACCAACGGGCTGTGGGACCTGGTTCGGCCTGGCCAAGGCGGCGGCACAGGGCGGCCATGTGGTCGCGGTCGCCTTGCTCGCCGGCCTGACCTGAAAGTGTCGCAATTCGCGTAACAAGCGCGGGGCCGACCAGGGGTGTGAAAGGGCGGGCGTGAGCCTCAGCCAAGAGAGCGTCACGCTGCGGGTGGTAACGCCAATTTGTCGATATTCCGGATGCCATCGATCATGGTGCGTACCGAAGAAACGTCGCGTCAATGCAGCCTTTAGGCCCTGCCCGGTGGAGCTGAGGGCGCGGCAATCGAACGGGTCGTGCCGTTTCAAGGAATGGCTTGTGCGCGATGAACGGCACGTCTCGGCTCGAAGGTACCAAAGGTCAGGCTTCTGAACTGTGCACAATGTCCACATGTGGCGCTGCGCAGGCACCGTGCATTGCCAACAGCCATGTCCGCTTCCAACCCGCCGCCGACATGATGGGTGTCCGCTGCCGGGCTCCCGCCGGCCCTATTCCCAGCGGGTGTGGACCCCGCCGCCCTCGTCCCATTCGCCGCCAGCGTCGAGGATGTCGTCGAAATCGAGCATCCGGTCCAGGATCACGCCGGCGATGACGCCGACGGCGGCGACGCCCAGCAGGACGGCGATACTGCCGATGCCGACCTTTTCGTTGCGGGTCAGGCGGCGACGGCCCTGGGGGTCGATGATCCGGTCACGTCCGCGCTTCAACCGGGGCATCAGGCAGCCATCCTTGCATTCTTCTTGACCCTGGCCACGGCGCGTTCGCGCTTCAGCCGGGACAGGTGGTCGATGAACAGGACCCCCTCAAGGTGGTCCATCTCGTGCTGGATACAGACGGCATAGAGGCCCGCGGCCTCTTCCTCGACCGTCTCGCCGGCATAGTTCATGTAGCGCAGGCGGACCCGGGCGGGGCGTTCGACGCGGTCGAAATACTCCGGCACCGACAGGCAGCCTTCCTCATAGGTGAACAGTTCGTCGGAAGCCTGGATGATCTCCGGATTCACGTAGTAACGCGGATTGCGGCGGGCGCGTTCCCATTGGGCCCGCTCCTCGTCCGACAGTTCGGCGGGGTCCTGATCGTCAGCGACGCCGTCGCGATCATTGAGGTCCATGACGATGACGCGGCGCGTGTCGCCGATCTGGACCGCGGCCAGGCCGATGCCGGGGGCGTCATACATGGTGTCGAGCATGTCATCCATCAGACGGCGCAGCTCATCGGTCACCGGCCCTTCGACGGGGGTGGAGATCTGCTTCAGCACCGCCAGGTCGGCGGCGTTGTCGATGGTGAGGATGCGACGGACGGCCATGCCCGCGAGGTAGGGGCGCAGCGGCCAAAGGTCAAGATTTCCCACCGTCGCAGCGGGTTATGCGGCGGCGTCCGGCAGGGGCCTCGGCTTGCGGTCATCGTCGATGGCCACATAGGTGAAGATGCCCTCGGTGACGCGCACCGAGGCGGCCTGGGCGTGGTCGCGCGGGCGTTTCCAGGCCTCGACATGGACCCGGATCGAGGTGCGGCCGGTCTTGAGGACGCGGGCGTAGATGGAGACCTCGTCGCCGACGGAGACGGGCTGGTGGAAGACCATGCCGTCCAGCGCAATGGTCACGCAGCGGCCCCGGGCCAGTTCGAAGGCCGGGGTGGCACCGGCGAGGTCCATATGGGCCAGCAGCCAGCCGCCGAAGATGTCGCCCTCGGGATTGGTGTCGGCCGGCATGGCGATGACGCGCCCGACGGGCTGGCCCATGGGCTGGCTTGGCGGCGCGGTCGGAAGGGCGTCGGTCACGCGCGGCTCCGGCAGGACAAGGGAAGATGGCGCACCCGAGAGGATTCGAACCTCTGACCCCTGCCTTCGGAGGGCAGTACTCTATCCAGCTGAGCTACGGGTGCGTCTGACGGCGAAACGCCGGACGAAGGGCCTTACAGCAGGAGCGCGCCGCCCTCAATCCCGAATGCGCCCCGCCGCGTGCCGGGGGCCGGGCCGGGCGGGTCGATTTGCAGGGTGCGGGCCGGCCCGTCCCGGTCTAGCCTGTCTCCGCTTCGATGAGGGAGGTCCCGATGCGCGCCGTTCTGTTCAGCCTGATGATGCTTGTGGGAGCCTGGGCGACCGCGCCGGACGAGGCCAAGGCCGGCCCGCCCGACGTCGCGCCGGACAGTCTCAACGCCATCGCCGAATCCTATGTGATGCTGATCCTCGACATCGGCGAGCTCGAGCCGGGCTATGTGGACGCCTATTACGGCCCGGCCGAGTGGCAGGTGGCGGCCCGGGCCGAGACCGAGACCCCGGCCGAGCTGATCGGGCGTGCCGGGGCCCTGACCGACCGGCTGGCCGGGCTCGACCGCAACGGCCGTATGGCGGGGGCGACCCCGGCGGAGGTCCAGCGGCGCAAATATCTGGCCGCCCATGTCTCGGCGGCGGCGGCGCGGCTGCGGATGATCTCGGGCGAGGTGATGAGCTTTGCCGATGAGGCCGAGGCCCTGTTCGGCATCCGGCCGGACCTGCCGCCGCTGGAGAGCTACGACCCGGTGCTGGCGGAGATCGACGCCCTGCTGCCGGGCGAAGGCTCGCTGACCGACCGGGTCATCGCCTTCCGGGCCGATTTTGTCATTCCGAAGGACCGGCTGCAGCCCGTTATGGACGCCGCCATCGCCGAGTGCCGCCGTCGCACGGCCCTGCATATCGAACTGCCGGCCCATGAGCGTTTCACCCTGAGCTTTGTCGGCGACAAGGTCTGGTCGGGCTACAACTACTATCTCGGGGATGCGGCCAGCCGGATCGAGATCAATTCCGACCTGCCGATCTATACCGAACGGGCCATCGATCTGGGCTGCCACGAGGGCTATCCGGGCCACCACGTCTACAACGCCCTGCTGGAACAGACCTTTGTGCGCGAGCGCGGCTGGGTGGAGATGAGCGTCTATCCGCTGTTCTCGCCCATGTCCTTTGTCGCCGAGGGCAGCGCCAACTACGGCATCGACCTGGCCTTTCCGGGCGATGAGGGCCTGGCCTATGAGCGGGATGTGCTGTTCCCGCTGGCGGGCCTCGACCCGTCCACGACCGGACGCAAGGCCCGGCTCGCGGCGCTGATGCGGCAGCTGGCACGGGCGGAATACACGATCGCCGACGCCTATCTGGCCGGGCGGATCGACCGGGCCGAGGCGATCCGGCTGGTGATGCACTACAGCCTGTTCAGCGAGGCGCGGGCGACCCAGCGGGTGCGGTTCATCGACGTCAACCGCAGCTATGTCATCAACTACGGCCTCGGCCGCGACGTGGTCCAGGCCTGGATCGAACGCCAGGGCCCGGATCACTGGCAGGGGATGGAGACCCTGCTGGCGAGCCAGATCCTGCCGGTGGATCTGGTGGAGTGAGTGGGTGGTTAGTGGCTAGTGGCTAGTGGCTGGCTGGCACCTGCGCGTCGGCGCGACCTGCGCCGCCCTTCCGCCATCAGCGACGCTGCAATCACTAATCACCAGCCACTGGCCACTAGCCACTAACCACTGGCGAAGCCGCCTCACTGCGCCAGCATGCCGCCGTCGATCTTGAACTCGGCACCGGTGACGAATTTGGATTCGTCGGCGGCGAGGTAGAGGACGCACCAGGCCACGTCGTCGGGCTCGCCGATCCGCTTCATGGGGATGCCGCGGCTGAGGCGTTCGTGGGCCTTGGCCTCGTCGCCGCCGGACATGGCGATGAAGGGGTCGAGGATCGGGGTCTTGATGAAGACCGGATGGACCGAGTTGCAGCGGACGTTCCAGCCACCCTTGGCGGCCTCGAGGGCGATGGTCTTGGTGTACATCCAGACCGC